>JAICLK010000044.1 GCA_025927415.1 Candidatus Saccharimonadota bacterium
GCGCCGATTTTGCTGATTGGCACCGCCATCTCTACCGCTGCCTTTCCGCGCCTGAATGCTCGGCTGAGTCAGGGCCGGCCAGACTTGTTCCGCCGTGACTTTCTGATGATCTTGCGCGGCATTATTTGGATAACCATGCCAGTGGTGGTGGTGAGCTACTTCGCGCGTGGCTACTTGGCGCGTGCTATCTTTGGCAATAATGCACCGCAGATCGCGGTGATTTTCGGGTTTCTTACCGTAGCAATTTTGTTCCGCACCATCTATACCATTGTGTCGCGCTGGTTTTATGCGCAGAAAGATACCAAAACGCCGCTTTTTGTGTCGGTGTTTACCATCGCGCTCAACGTGCTTTTGGCGTACGCGTTGTCGCGGCCGGCTTCGTACGGCGTGGCCGGCTTGGCGATTGCGCAATCGGTCGTGGCATTTATCGAGGTATGCATCTTGTTCATAATCATGCTTATTCGTGATCACCAGCTGTTCGACATGGCTTTTTTTGGCGGCTTGACGCGCATCGTTTCGGTAACCGGATTTAGCGTGGTTGCCGGCTCAATCATGACAGAGCTGTATCCACTAGGCGCGGAAGACCGCGGGTTTATTACCCTCGGTTCAAAGCTGTTCTTCATCGCGTTGGTCGTGTTTGGGGTGCACGTACTTATTTCGTGGATGTTCGGACTAGAGGAAGTGCAGCCGCTCTTCCGCCGCGCCAAAGCGCTGATCCTCAAACCAATCAAACTGCAATACTAGATGTGTTTGGTAGGCACAAGCTCGAGCATATTGCGCGTGAGTTCCAACACTTCTTCTTTTGGAATTTCCTGAACTGGCGGCTTGCCACTTTTCTTTTCAAGCCTGTCGGTAACTTTATCGTCACTCCCTGACCGGTATTCCGGCACGAACTGGAAGCTGTCGCTTGCCCCATCGTATCGGTAGTAGCGTGAAGCAGAAACGGATGAGGCGAAGGCTGACCGGTTGGATAATCGTACGCTGGTGTTACCATTCGTGTCTGTGTAAGATGTATCCTTGGCTAGCATGTCGAGCCACACCTCTCCTTTTTCGTCGGTTGAAAGGCGAACCTCCCAGCCCAAGCCGTATCCACTGCTGCCAAGCTCATTGTGACGATCTACGAAATCACGGATAGATCCTGCGCTGGCGGTCCTCTCATTGTCCGGAGGTATTGAATTAACTACAGTGTTGATTTCTTTTACATCCACACCGTCATAACGCATGCCAAGCTGCATTTCGGGCTCACGACCCGCAATAGATCTGTTTGGTGGCTTTTCACCTCTAAGTTTGAGCATACCCCTACTCCAAACTTGCATATCCAGGTATATTGGTTTAGTGGTTTCGTGCTCTTTGTCCACTTCGTATGTAAGTCCATAAAAAAACTTTTCGCCAAGAGGTCTATTGAAGTAATCGTACTCAACCACTGGAGCGCTATACGCCCAGTATTTTGTATTTTCATCATCGCCAAAAAGTCGTTTCAATTTGTGCTTGTCGACTGCTTCATCGTATTTTGGCACTTCAGCCAAGAAGAGTTCACCGTACGGGCGGACGATTTCTTCCAGCTTACCCTTGAATACTTCACGGTTCTCGGCAATTTTTATGTCATCTTCGACGCTTGTTTCGAGCACCGTATCTGCCGCTGCAAGTTCTGGAGTTTCTGACTCAGGCAGTTCAATCGGTGCATCGTCGGCCTCGGTACGGAGTAGTAATGAGCCAACCTCATCTACGACTTCATCTGCCGGTTGTTCGCGTAGTTGCTCGGCTGCGTGTATTTGACGGGCTATTGTTCCGGGTTCTAACGTTTGGCCGGGTTCAATATTCATCATGTCCCCAAACCCTGCAGCGTGCGTTATCGTGTCGTGGTGCGCTTGTGCACTAGGGTCTGAAAATTCAACAGGCATAAGCATAGTATACCATTTGCCGCCACCTCTGTTTTTATGGTATAATTTGCTGCAATGGACCAAGATAAAATCCGGAATTTTTGTATTATTGCGCATATTGACCATGGCAAGTCGACGCTGGCTGACCGGTTGCTTGAACTGACGGGCACGGTGGACAAGCGTGATATGAAGGCGCAGCTGCTGGACAGAATGGATCTGGAGCGCGAAAAGGGCATTACGATTAAACTCGCACCCGTTCGCATGGAGTACAAAGGTTTTGAGCTGAACCTCATTGACACGCCGGGACATGTGGACTTTAGCTACGAAGTGTCGCGCAGCTTGCAGGCATGCGAAGGCGCACTGCTGGTTGTCGATGCCAGCCAAGGCATTCAGGCTCAGACGTTGGCCAACGTGTATCTCGCCATGGCGGCTGACCTGCATCTTATTCCGGTGATGAACAAAATTGACCTGCCGGCCGCGGATGTGGAACGTGTCGGTGCGGAAATAGTGAACTTGCTGGGCTGCAATTTCGAGGATATTTTGCAGATCTCGGCCAAGACAGGCCTGGGTGTTGAGAATGTTTTAGAACGAATTGTGGCCGATGTGCCGGCGCCAAAACCAAGTACTGCAAGCGAAACGCGTGCGCTCATCTTCGACAGTTATTACGACGATTATCGCGGCGTTATTTTGTACGTTCGCGTGGTCGATGGTGAGATTGGCAAAGGCGCAAACATCAAAATGTTCAACACCAGCGCGCATGGTTTGGCGCTAGAAGTTGGCGCGCTGAAGCCGGACATGACTCCCGGTCACAGCTTAAAGGCCGGAGAGATTGGCTATATCGTGACCAACCTAAAAACTACGCGTGATGCCAAAGTTGGCGACACCATCACGCTAACGAACAACCCGGCAACCGCGGCACTGCCCGGCTACAAAGACGTGCAGCCGTTCGTCTATGCCGGCTTTTTCCCAGAGAGCAATGAGTTTTATCAAGATTTAAAAGACGCCATTGAGAAACTTTCGCTCAGCGACAGTGCGCTACAATTTGTGCCAGAAAACTCGCCCGTGCTCGGCTTTGGCGTGCGCATTGGTTTCCTTGGTCTGCTGCACATGGACATCATTCGCGAGCGGCTAGAGCGCGAATACAATCTGGAACTCGTGGTTACAAATCCATCGACCGACTACCAAATTAGCCTGCTGAGTGGCGAAGAAATTGACATAAAAAGTGCGGCGGATTTGCCCGACCCGGCGAAAATCCGCGAAATCCGCGAGCCGTGGATCAAGGGCGAGATTATCGTGCCGAAAGGATACGTCGGCCCGGTCATCCAACTCATTTCCAGCAAGCGCGGTTTGCAAACCAACCTCAGCTACGTGGAAGACCGCGCAATTGTCGCCTTCGAGGCGCCGCTTGCCAACTTGCTGACGGATTTTTACGACCAGCTGAAGAGCATCACCAGCGGTTACGGCTCGTTCAACTACGAGTTGGCAGATTACCGGGCCGAAGATCTGGTGCGATTGGACTTTTATGTGGCCGGCGAAATAATCGGCGCTTTGAGCGTGATGGTACACCGCAGCGAAGCACAGCGGCTAGGCCGCGAGACGGTGGAAAAATTGAAGGAAGTTATTCCTCGCCAGAATTTCCAGGTGGCGCTGCAGGCGGCTATCGGCGGCAAGTTCATCGCCCGCGAAGATATTAGCGCCTATCGCAAAGATGTAACTACTGGTTTATATGGTGGCGATGTTTCTCGCAAGAAAAAAGTGCTGGCCAAGCAAGCCAAAGGTAAGAAAAGACTAAAACGCTTCGGCAAAGTGGATATTCCGGCCGAAGCGTTCACGATTATGCTGAAGCGCGATTAGCGCGAATTGGAGCTACAGGAGCCCTAGGCTTTAGGCTTGTCGAAGAAGATCGCTGAGCTCTGCGTCCACGTCTACGTGCTCCATCTCGCTGCCGGCCGGAACGATTTCATACGTACGTTGAAGGAACTTTGCAATCTCATCCGCTGGTGCCTCGAAATGCGCTTGACCCTCTGGCGATGATAGATCAATGTGCAACACGCTAGCCTCGTTATCTGCAGATGCCGATGCTGATGGCCAAACTCGAAAATCACCTAAGCCTTCTTCTGCTATTGCACCACCCGCCAATAGATCTCTTGCAACAATCCATTCAATCGGCTCTTCGAGTCCAACATCGAAAGCGAGCGTGACTGCGTAAGGATCGGTATCCGTATAGGATGCGGTGCTTTCTATGGGTGCAATAGTTTGCTCTGGGATTATTAAGCGCATCAAAACTTTTTGCGATACACCATGCGGCTTGGACTCTTCTTCACCCGATCGATCATCAATAAATTCACTCATAATCGGTACAATAGCATAAAATTATTAAGCTGTAAATTATTTTTTAATATTTTTTCAATCGTATTACATTATCTTTGCAACAGCTATAAAAAGGATGGCGAAATACTAGGAAGCTTGCAATGTTTTGAGGTCGGCGATGATTTGAGCGGCGTGGGTTTTGGGGTCGACGCCGCGGTATTCTTTGACGATGTTACCAGCGGGGTTGATGATAAAGGTGTTACGCTCCGTGCCCATGAACTCGCGCCCCATAAATTTTTTGGGTTGCCAGCTGTCGTACGCCTCGATAACGCGGTGGTCTGGATCGCTCAAAAGCGTGAATTTGAGATGGTGATCGTCGGCAAACTTTTTGTGGCTGGCCACGCTGTCTTTGCTGACGCCAACCACTTCGGAGTTGCCAAACTCGGCGATTACCTCGCGTTCGTCACGGAAGGTGCAGGCTTCGGTGGTGCAACCCGGCGTGTTGTCTTTCGGATAAAAATACAGCACCAACCATTTGCCGGCGTAATCTTGCAACGAGTGCATAGCGCCGTTTTGGTCGGGCAGCGAAAAGTCAGGTGCTGGTTTCATATACAA
>JAICLK010000002.1 GCA_025927415.1 Candidatus Saccharimonadota bacterium
CCTCGACGCCGTCGATCTCCGAAAGAATCTGCGGAACGATGGTGTTCTCCACGTCCGAACTGATGCCACTTCCGCGGGTGCGGAAGATGGAGTCCATCTCGTCGAAGAACACGATGACCGGCATGCCCTCAGAGGCCAGCTCACGAGCGCGCTGGAAGACCAGGCGGATGTGCCGCTCGGTCTCGCCGACGTACTTGTTGAGAAGCTCCGGACCCTTGACGCTGATGAAGAAGCTCTTGCCCTTCCGCGGCGGGGCCTTGGTGGTATCGCTCTGCGCATCAGCCTTGGCCTTGGCAGCCACCTGCTTAGCGAGCGAATTTGCCACTGCCTTGGCGATGAGCGTCTTGCCACAGCCTGGCGGGCCGTACAGCAACACACCCTTCGGTGGCTTGAGCTGATGCTCGCGGTACAGATCCGCGTGCAGATATGGTAGCTCGATGGCGTCCCGGATCTGCTCGATCTGCGAGGACAAGCCGCCGATGTCGGTGTATTCGATGTCCGGCACCTCTTCGAGCATGAGCTCCTCGGCCTCGGCCTTGGGGATCTTCTCGTAGACGTAGCCGGAACGTGGCTCGAGCAGCAGGCTGTCGCCGACCTTCAGCGGCACATTGGAGAGTGAGCCAGCAAGCCGCACCACTTGCTCTTCGTCGGCGCGGCTGATGATCAGGGCTCGCTCGCCGTCGTCAAGCAACTGCTTGAGCATGACGATTTCGCCGATCTTCTCGAACCCCTGGGCGATGACGACGTTGAGCGCCTCGTTGAGGATGACTTCCTGGCCGGGCCGAAGCTCGGACAGGTCGACGTTGGGACTGACGTTGACGCGCATCTTGCGACCGCCGGTGAAGACGTCCGCGGTGTTGTCGTCGCACGCCTCGAGGAACACGCCGAAGCCGCTCGGTGGCTGCGCCAGCCGATCGACCTCTTCCTTCAGCGCGGTGATCTGCTCGCGAGCCTCACGCAGTGTCGACGATAGCCGCTCATTCTGGCTAGTCACCGAAGAGAGGCTGGCCTCGGTCTCCCGAAGTTGCTCTTCCAGCCGACGAACCGTCTGCGGTGCGCCTCTGAGTTGCTCACGAAGCGTCGTCACCTCCTCCTTGAGAGAGGAAATCTCCGCCCGTAGCTCCTCTGGCTTGTTGTTTTCCACTGTGATTCCACCCCCAAGAATGGATTGATTGGGAAGGTACGTTTTACAACTTCACACTTTGTAAAGTCGTGGACTATAAACTATAACATAACCTTGAGGTTGTCGCCAGGCTATCGAGCTGCGTGTTGTTTGCGGGCTTCGTTCGCCCAATGGTCGGCCAGTTCGTTGCCCTCGTGCCCCACATGGCCACGTACCCATATGAGCATGGCTTTGCTTTGGCGGTACAGCGGGCAAACCTCGCGCACAATATCGAGGTTTTTTATCTCCCCACCCTTCTTTTTCCAGCCATTTTTCTCCCACGTAAGCGACCATTTGGTGATGACATTTATCCAAAACTCGCTGTCGGAGTAGATTTCGCATGGCTCGCCGTTGGCGTGTTTCAACGCCGCCATAATGGCAAAGCCCTCCATGCGAATGTTGGTCGTTTGGCCGCCGCCCGGCTCGCTGCCGAGCACCGCCGGTTTGCCGTCTAGAACTACCGAAAACCCGCCTGGACCAGGATTCGGGCTAGCGCTGCCATCGGTGTAATATTTGATCATTGAACGCCAACCAGCGCGTTGTAAGCGTCCGCTGCCTGGTGCTGTTGTTGCAAAATTTGCTGACAATTTGTCACATCTTGGTTATAGGTGGCAAGTTGTTGAAGGTTATTGGTATTCACATCGCTACGTTCGGCGATCAATTTGTTTGAGCAATCTTTATACTCAGCGCTCAGCTGGTCGTACTTATGTTTCGCAGCCGCAATTTTACTGTGGTTGCCGACCATGTTGGTAAGCGCCGAAACGGATGGCGTCTTCACCGCAAAGCCGATGCCACAAAGCACAAGCAGTCCAAACGCTGTCGCCGTGACTATTCGTAACTTGCGCGATGGCTTCAGGCGCAGGTGTAATTTGCCGGCGTGACGCGCTTTGCGCTCAACCGGCTCTGCCGTAGCTTGCATTTGCTGAGCCTCAGGTTGCGGCTGTTCAGCTTCCTGAACCTCCGCCCTTACCGGTGCAGCTGCCTGTTTGTGTGCGTGCATATTTGCAGCGTGGTGCGTCTGACTTCCCGCAGCTTGTCGTGCCGACAGATGTTCAGCAATGTAGTCGCGCAGCATCTTGGAATAAAGCCCGCTCACACTGCCCGCCTGGCGCACTGCTTCTTTCATGAACTCCAACGCTTTTTGTTCCTCGCCGCTTTCGCCATAGATAAGCGTCTGCGCCTCTAGCATCCGGCCATACACCGCACTATAAAACGGTTGGGTCTTATAATTTCTCTCGATAGAATCAAGCTGATTTTGCACCGACCGCAACAGCGACTGCGTGAGCGAACGCGCCTCGATGTGCTTCTCAATTTCATCAATTATCCCCTGTATGTGCGTCGTCAAACGACCTTCTGTCCCCATACTACTTTGCCCTCTTTTTTAAGTTTTTCTCTTAAGTTGTGTTTTTATTGTACGCGTATAAATTGCTTGTGTTAAGACCTATTTTTGCTAAACTGCAAAAATCTGTGGAAAACTCTAGCTAGCGATTATTGAGATCCTCGATTTTGACGCGCGTTTGCTCGGTAGTGTCGCGGTCGCGGACGGTTACGGTACCATCTTCCAACGTTTGGAAGTCGATGACGACACACTCCGGCGTGCCAATTTCGTCTTGGCGGCGATAGCGCTTGCCGATGTTGCCGTTGTCATCCCACATCACTGCACCGTGCTTTTGCTTCATCGCTGCATAGACTTCACGCGCCTTCTCCACCAGCTCCGGCTTGTTCTTGAGCAGCGGACTCACCGCCATCTTCACTGGCGCTAAATCTTTGTGGAGTTTGAGCACCGTGCGCTCTTCGCCATTTTCCAACGTTTCGACGGTGTAGGCGTCGCTTAAAATCGCCAGGAATACGCGGCCCATGCCCATAGAAGTTTCCAAAATCCATGGGATGTATTTTTCGTGACTGACTGGGTCTTGATAGTTGAGGTCGGTACCGGAGAATTTCATATGCTGCGAAAGGTCGTAGTCAGTGCGATCGTGCACGCCCTCCACTTCGTCGAAGCCGAGCGATGGGAAGTTGTATTCGATATCCCATGCATCCTTAGCGTAGAACACTAGATTTTCGTGTTGATGCCAACGGAGACTTTCTTCCCTGACGCCAAGCGAGAGCCACCAATCCCAGCGACGTTGCTTGATGCGCTGAAACTCTTCCTCGTTTTCGTGCGGACGAATGAAAAACTGCGTGTCGGCCTGCTCGAACTCACGCGTACGGAACAGGAAGTTGCGCGGGCTGATTTCATTACGAAAAGCTTTGCCGATCTGCGCAATACCAAACGGCACCTTCACCGGCATGGTGTCCACCACATTTTTGAAGTTCAGATAAATTCCTTGGCAGGCTTCACCCGGCAAATACACCGGGCGTTCATCTAGACCCGTAAAGTCGCCGAGGTTGGCTTTTACGAGTAAGTTGAATGCTTTAGCTTCGGTAAAAACTTGGGCACCGCACTTCGGGCATTTGATTTTGCTACGGTTTTCATCGAAGAGTTTGTTCAGCTCCGCCTCGCTCATTTTCTCATCGGCCTGCACGCCGATGGCGCTCAGCTCTTTGTCCACGCGGATGCGTGTGTGGCAAACTTTGCATTCTGCCAGCGGGTCGGAAAAACCAGCGAGGTGGCCGGATGCTTCCCAGACCTTTGGATTCTTAAACATTGCGGAGTCGACACCCACAAAATCATCGCGGTCGTAGACATTGGCCTTCCACCACGATTTTTTGATGTTGTTGAGCAGCTCCACGCCGTTCGGCCCGAAGTCATACAGCCCGGCCTCACCGCCATAAATGTCACTGCCCGGGTACACAAACCCGCGGCGCTTGGCCAAACTAACAATATCTTCAAGTGTTTTCTCTTTCATTCTGCCGAGCATTATATCCTAAGCTGGGCGGCAAGCATAGTGCCCACCATCGGTGTGAGTGCGCGTGCCAGCTCAGTACTGCCCTGCACTTTTTGCAAAACTGCCGGCGTGTGCTGGCCGAACAGCAGGCGCAAAAATTTGATGTGGTCGGCGCTGTACGCACCGTTTGGCGCAAATGCCATATGGTCGAAATCGAAAGCGTACGTTTTGTCGGCATCAAGTTTGGCACCCGTTTGCTCGGTTTGCAAGTTTGGCGAATGTCCGGCAAGCCGCAGCAGCTGCGTGGCAAACCAGAGTTTGATAAGTTCCACGTTCACGTCCGCGTCGTCCAAAGCCTCAAACGCCCGCTGTAACAGATGAAAATATGCTGGCTCCGGCTCGTCTTCGGTAACTTTGTCGAGTTGCTTGATGAGTTCGTAGCCAAGCATGGTGCGATCGATATCCTCAACAATGTGGCGATAGTGTTTGGCCAGGCGCGTCGAAACAAGCGTGCCGATGTCACCCCTGCCCTTTATGAATGTGATGTCGCTGATGCTGAACAGCTCGATGCCGCCGGCCAGCTTGGACTTTATACGCCGCACGCCTTTGGCCATCAGCCGCAGTTTGCCCCGCTCTGGTGTGAGCAGGGTCAAAATTCGGTCGGCCTCGCCAAAGTCGGTGCGACCCAAGATGATACCTTTGGCAGTGATTTGATTCATGCGACCTGCAGTACGCCCTCGACAGTTTGCAGCAATTTTTTAAGGCTAGTGCGCGGCTTGTAGCAATACGCGCTCACGCCCAGCTGCTTGGTAAGTGTGCTGGCACTTTTATGAAACTCCCCTGGCGGCACATAGCTAAGAATGACCACGGGAATATTCTGCCAGTCAGCGTACGAACGAAACTCGTATAAAAACTCCACGCCGCCGTGCGCGACAAGCTGGAGTTCGAGTAACACCAAGTCTGGCTGGGTTTCGTCTGCCGATTGGATGGCGTCTTGCGCGGTGGCGCTCACCTGCACCGTATGCGCGGCTTGCGTGAGCGCATGCGCGTATGTGCTCGCGAGCTGTCTATCTGGTTCTATGAGCAAAATGTTCGCCATATTGCTATACCAGCTGGAGTTGTTGGCTCGACAGCAACGTGACGGCAAAGCCTGGCAGTTTGCGATGACGACCGACACGCAACTGCGCTTGCATAGCGTTTAGAATTGCGTCAGCAATGAACACGCCGGCGGCGCTGCCTGGCAGTTCGTTCACAAATGGTTGGCGTGTGTGGCCGGCAAGCCGTTTGCCGCGGCGAAGCGATTCGGGCGTGAGCTGTTCGGCATCAAAATACATACCGGTTACAATGCCGGCTTTCGTACGGTGCGCACTCAAGCGCAGCTGTTGTTGCCCGGTACCAAGTGCCGGCAGTGCTTCGATAACAGAGTAGCCCAGGCTGATGAGGGCCGCCGTGAGCGCGCGAGCATTCGCCACCACCGGCTCGTACCGGCCGCCAATATCGATCTGCACCTCCACGCCATAGTCGCGCGCCACACTCATGAGGGCCGCCTGCGTTTCGTACAGCACCGCACCCACCGACACCGGCTGCGTGGCAAACGCCGCCTGCGGATCACGTGCCAAATGTAAACTGAGCAGATACCCATCCAAGAGTCGCAGACTTGCATCGGCATGCATTTGCATACCACGCAGCTGTTGCAGTGGCGCGCCGTCGCTGTTCATTGCCAGCAACTCGGCCTGGCGTGCAATCCGCAACATAGGCGACTTCAAACCTTCAGCCAATGACATAAAAAGCTGATCGAACGCACCTAACACCAGCTTGTCCTCGGTTGATTGCACTGTTTTACCCTCGCCTTTACCTACAGCCAGTATAGCACTCGCCGCGTATCAGCGACTACTGCTTAACCTACGGTGTAAAGGTGAAGTTCGGCAAAATAATTTTGGTGAAATCCGGCAAAAACTGCGTTCCTTCGGTCCAGATTTCCAACGTTTGGCCGCGTACCGGTAAGACGATAAGCGTACCCGTTTTTTGGTCTTGGATTTGCCCCGTAAGTTCTGACCCAACAACGCTCGGCACTTTGGGCAAGGTGTACGGCTGGATCTGCACCTGCCCAGCCTGCAGTTGAGCCTGGTATTGTTGCAGGGTGGCAGCGTAGCTTGTCTGCTCAATTTGTATACGCAACGCAAAGTTTACCGTGGTCTGATTGCCACTATTGTTCTGGCCCGTGTCTGGCACCACGTCCGGGTAGAAGTAGCCATCGACTGGCGGATCGTTTCCATCAACCACAGCGATATAAGAACTCCATGTTTTGGGATAGATAACCTGAAAACTGCCATACGTCGGCGTAGCCGTGAAGGTTTTATAGGGCTTTTTCTCCTGCTCTGCAAATTGGGTGTTGAGCTGGGTAGTAAGCTGTGCGTTAGCCGCTTTCACTGCGTCGGCTGCCACTTTGTCGGCATGGTAGCGATATTTCGTCATATTGTTGTACGACCAGTACGCAAAGCCGCCAGTGCCAAACAAAATGAGCACCACCAAAATGAGCGGAATAAGCAGGATATTGAACTCGCCGCGCGCGTTCAGCTTTCTCATACTGATTATGGTAACTGAGAAATGGCCAGTTTGGCAAGCACTCATTTTACTTATATTCGTACAAATACACGCCGCGCCTGTCAGAACGCAGTGGTTTTTTGTGCGGCACGGTGAACGCAAAGCTCACCAACTTGACGGGCTTACGTGGCCATTGAGTAATAATGTTATCCAACTTTGACATGTGCTTCTGCAGGATAAATACAAAAATTCCATCTGTTTTGGGCCATTTTTCGCTCTGCCACAAATTACCCCAAACCACTCTAACCTGTTTGCGATATCGCCACGTCCGCAGCCAGCAAACTGCCACCAAAATGGGATTGAGTTCAATGCCAACGGCGTTCCAGCCACGCTGCGCAGCAGCAATTAAGATTTTGCCATCGCCGCAGCCAAGCTCCAGTAAGGTTTGGCCGGGCTTGAGATCTATCAAATCCATGGCAATTTTGGCTTGGTTCGACAGCGTTGGCACATATGGTGCACCAAAAAGTAGCACAAAACCAAAACAAAGAATGACGATAATGACGGCCAGCAGCAGCCACTCCATGCTCGTCTACTTTTCCCTGCCGAACTTGGCTTTCAGCTGTGTGATACGATTTTCGGCCTCATGCAAGTGCTTTTCCATTTGCTTCGTCAGCTCGAGTGCTTGCTCAAACAGCACAGTTGCTTCATCGATGTCCACATCCGGACTTTGTAACTTCGCCAGCACCTCGTCCAGGCGAGCGTTCAAGGCTTGATAGGTTTCTTTTTCCATCACTCAATCTCCTTCACGGCGGCGCGCAAGCGCGAATCCGCCAGCTGTATTTCTATAATAGCACCTGGTTTCGTCTCTTTTGCACTGCGTAACAAGTGGCCATTTTCGGTATGAACAATTGCGTAGCCACGGCGTAAAGCAGCGTCTGGGCTGAGCACCTTGAGGAGTTCTCGCCGGCGCTGTTGCTCGTCTTTGGTACGTTGTATAAGTTGCTGAACGGTGGCCAGCAGATCGTCGCGGGTGGTTTGCAATGTGTCGCGTTCGGTAGCGAGCTTGGTTACGAGGAGTTCTGCGGCTGCTTCACGGCGCTCGCGCAAACGCGCCAGCATTTCTTTTTTGTCTGGCACCAGCAGTTCCGCGGCATTGCTAGGCGTGCTGGCGCGGCAGTCGGCGGCAAGCTCTGCCAGGCTAACGTCGACTTCGTGGCCGATGGCAACGAGCGTGGGGATACGGCTAGCGGCAACTGCGCGTGTAACTTGCTCGGTGCTAAAAGCTTGCAAATCGTCGGCGCTGCCGCCACCACGGATTACCACCAGCACCGCTGGCTGCTCGGCCATTTGATTGAATTGTTCGATGGCTGCAACAATCTGCCCGGGCGCAGACTCACCTTGCACTTGCACGTCGATGAACCGAATATCCAGCCCGCACCAGCGTGCGTTCAAAATTTTGGTGAAATCCGCGTACGCGGCCGACTCTTTTGAAGTTATAAGCCCGATTGTCTTCGGTGGATACGGCAACGGACGCTTGCGCACGTCGTCGAACAATCCCTCGGCCCGCAGTTTTGCCTCGAGCAAGTTCGCCGCCTTCTTAATGGAGCCTTCGCCAACTGGCCGGATGGACTGTACATTCACGCTAAAGCCGAACTGCTGGTGCAGGCGTGGGCTACCGCGAACTTCCAACATCATGCCGTCTTCCAGTGGCCCGGGCAGCGCATAGACGGTGCCGAAAAACCGCACGCTGGCGAACTCATCCTTGAGGTCGAAATACACCCAACGATTTTTGCTCACTTTAAAGTTGGCCAGTTCGCCAACGATAGCGACAAACGGATATGCATACTCAAACGTCTGGTTGACCAGCGCCACAAAATCGCTGACCGGCAAGGCAACCTCGTTCATACTTGCGGCGCTTCAGGCTGATGCAATGTGCGATGATAGAAGTAGTAGCCCGGCGGCAACTGAATAAGCATGTTTAGCACGCGGTACATCACGGTTACGGGCAGGCTCACGGCGGCCGGCACACCGGTGGCTACCAATACACCGGTCATCAGCGCCTCGTACACACCGACGCCGCCCGGCAGCACCGACACAAAGCCCGCAAAGTTTGCCACCGCATACGCCAAGATTACCGCGCCCGGATTCACCCAATGTCCAAACGCGATATACACCACATACACCGCTGCAACTTCGGCGAGATTGGCACAAAAACCCCACCAGAACGGACCACGCAGCTGGTGATACTGTTGCTCGATAAGCTTATAATTTTGATGCAACTCCTCTACCGCCTCGCGCGCGCGCCGCATGTTGATTGTCTCTGGATGGCGAGGCCGCACTAAATGGATAACTTGATTGAGTAGGCGCGTCAGGAAGGCGAATGTCGCCTGAATGCGCCGCTCATGCCCGATAATCATCACAAAGGCAAACGTGCCGACCAGCATCAACGTAGAGATAGTCGACGCTACCAAAATCACGAAATCGCTCACATTACCGCCGATAGCAATGCACAGCAAGCCGAAAATCAGCAAAATTTCAAACGACAGCAACAGCAACGCTAACTTAACAAGATGCACCAGCGTGGCGCGCCCGCCGGTAATCTTGTCGCGCTCGCTGCGCATGCGCATGGCAAAATACGAAATGCCCGACACGCCGCCGCTTGGAAATACACTGTTCACAAAGTTCAACTCCAGTGAGGATTCAAACAAAAAGCGATATTTGAGTTTGTTACCCACCACACTAAACAACCCCTGGTACTGTTTGGCTTGCGCATGGTAGTTCAGCCACTCAATCGGAATGAGCAGCAGCAACACCCACACATTGACCTTTGAAAAGTTGCGGATGGTGTCGCCCAGCTGATGTCGCACGGCAAACACCAACACAACCAACGCCACAACGGTGATAACATTAACAATCAGCTTCCACCGTCGTTTTAGCGTAGCTGAGTCATTCATGCCTACTAGCTTACCACAAGAACCCCTGCCCTTGCTGGTCGCAGAATTGTGAGCGGCGTTTAGGATTGGGTTCGTTCCGCGGTATAATTGAGGCAATGCCCGAGCAATCACTTCTTATTTTGGGCCGGCAGCCGGCGCTGGGACTGGCCGAGCTGGAAAGTTTATTCGGAGCCAGCGCCGTGCAGGCAATCGGCACGGACGCTGCCCTGCTTTCACGTGCGCCGAGTTCGGTACACTTTGACCGACTTGGCGGCTCGGTAAAGCTCTGCCGCGTTTTGACAGTGTTCGACACCATCAAATGGCCAGAGGTTCAAAAGCACGTTGAGCAAACCATGCCGCGCTCTTTGGCAAGCTCCGATAGCAAGCTACAACTTGGCCTCAGTGCGTATGGTTTGAGCTTTAAGCCGCAGCAGCTCACGGCTGCCGGATTGGAATTGAAGAAGATTTTACGCAAAGGTGGCCGCTCGGTCCGGCTCGTTCCAAACCAAGAGGCGGCACTCAATAGTGCGCAGGTGTTACACAACCGCTTAACTGGCGAGAACGGCTGCGAAATTGTGCTCGTTCGTGATGGCGCAAAAACCATCTGTGCCCAAACTGTAGCCGAACAAGACATTGAAAGCTACACCCTCCGCGACCGCAGCCGGCCAAAGCGCGACGCGCGCGTGGGCATGCTGCCGCCGAAGCTTGCGCAGATTATCATCAACCTCGCCGCTAGTGAGCAAAATCCAACCGGCAACTTCACCGTGCTCGACCCATTCTGTGGCACTGGCGTGCTGTTGCAAGAGGCGCTCCTCATGGGCTTCAGCGCCTACGGCACCGACCTCGAGCCACGCATGATTAATTACACCGGCGAAAACCTCGATTGGCTCGACAGCAATTTCCAACTTGGCGACGTGCAAGTTCGGTTCGAAGATGGCGACGCCACCACCCACCTCTGGGAGCCACAGCCCAGCGCCGTAGCGTGCGAAACCTATCTCGGCCAGCCCTACATTGCCCAACCACCAGTCGATAAGCTCGCCACCAACGTCCGCACCTGCAATGTCATTCTCGAAAAATTCCTGCGTAACATCGGCAAGCAACTCAAACCTGGCACACGTCTGTGCCTCGCCGTGCCCGCCTGGCAAATTTCGCCGCAAAAATTTAAGCATGTACCTCTTATTGACCGACTGAACGATTTGGGGTATAATCGTACCAGATTTGAGCACATTCGGGATGACCAGCTTCTCTACTACCGGGAAGACCAAATCGTCGCCCGAGAGTTACTCGTATTAACAAAGCAATAAGTTCGTCATCCACCGATAAGGCCTGTTGTAGGTGGATGCAGTGCAAGGCGCCGCCGAAGCGCGGACGGAAGCGTACATTATGTACGCTGGAGGAGCACTGGAGACGGCAACGCAGCAATGCGCCGCCTACGACAGGCTGCAAGGAGTCGATAGATGTCACACGTAAAAGCTGGCGGTACAGCCAAAAACATCCACGATAGCCCGGGACAACGTCTCGGTGTTAAGCTATATGGTGGCCAAAAAGTTAAGGTTGGTCAGGTTATCGTACGCCAGGTTGGCATGACCAAGCGCGCCGGCAAAGGCACCACACTCAGCCGCAACTTCACCATTCACGCCGCCAAAGATGGCGTGGTGAAATTCGGCCAGCGCAAGGTTCGCCTGTTCAGCGGCAAATCAGTTCGCCGCACCGAAGTCACCGTTGAATAAAATCGTTCCTCGAACTTAAAAAAACCAGCCCGTTCGGCTGGTTTTTTGTGATAATTACCGATTCCCCGACAAACCAATCCTCGAACTTATAATTCGACAGGCTCTGGTTGCTCAAAAGGAGCAAGAGTCGCATCAAGCTGCGCAAGTAATACTTCTCTGCCTTCCTGTACTCCAAATTGCTCTTCGAGTTGGTTTTCTCCCACGACCGTAAACGCACCGCCACTTTTCGCGGCAACTTCATATACCGTTTTACTAAATAGCGATTCGTCATCAAATCCTGCTGAAGTTACATAGACTCGTGGCTTGTCATCCGTACTTTCGTTTGCCGGAGCAACTGTCACGCTGAGTGCTTCTGCTGGAATTTCCCCGCCCAGAAATACCGGCCGTATAGGAGAAGAACGAGTCGTCGCTGCCTCCGGCACAACAGCGGGCACCGCGCCAGCTTTCATTGCGTCAGCCAAAAACGCCGGCAGTTCAGTTTCTGCAACTCCCCTTCCCATAGCTTCTAGCACGAGGTGAGACTGTAACGAACCAGCAGTCTGCAACTTTTCCCAGATTCGAGTACGGTACTCCCGCTCATTCTCATTGAGAGAATTGCCTGACATAAGATGAGCGAGATCTTCATTGCCGTTCATACTTAAAATTTAAGCATAAGCGTGCGGAAAAGTCAATTAGATTTTAAGCCTAGCATATTGCACGCCAATCTGCTGTTTTATGCGAAGCAACTATAGCAGCCGGAGTCGCAGGCGCTGCCGGCCGTGAGGCACAGGGGACGGATTACTGTGATGATTGTGGCGCAACAGCAGGTGCTCTCGCAGCTGGTTTTTTATTTACCGTTGGGACGCTCGCAACACACCGTCGCCGAGTTTGCCGTGCCGCCTGCCAGCCAGCTGGCCAAATTGCACCATGTACTCTTCACGCTCGCCAGGCCGGAAGTAGTCCCAGGCCTCTGGAAGCATGGTTGAATCTTCTAGCGTGCCAACGTAGCCCTGCGCCACATCTATAATCCATACGCGACCCTCTGGAGTTGTGTAGCGTGCCCATTCGTGCGCAGCGTTGTCGGTGACCCGTTGATTCACATCGGCCGTCAGGCGACCCTCGAGCAACCCCATTGCCGCAGCCTCGCCGCCCAGCCAAGCAGCAGCAAGTGCCATGTGCCTGCAGACACCCTTACCCTCCGCCAAATACACGGAGAGGTTCACTTTTCTATGATCCGGCGATTCTATCGCAAGCTCAGCCGCCTTACCATCAGCAAATTGCAGACTATACTTCATTGCGCCACCGACAGTCTGATAAATTGCCTCTGTAACATCGTCCTCGGTCAGTTCCTGCTTTTTATTTATTCGTTGCAGGAACGAGGCACGAAGTTGGCCGTAATATTCTGGATCTTGGTTAGGGTCAACCACCGTTGCTTCTCCCCCGCCAAGCCATGCCCGAATATCTACCGTGGCCTCGGGCTTGGATCCGCCTAGGGTCGTATCGCGTGTTACGATATCACGACCAGTAAATTTACCGTCTGGCGTGAGCAGCTTTCGCTCAGCCGCAAGGTTCTTGGCCAACATGGTGTGCTGTGCGACAAATGCAGGAGCGTTCTCGGGTGATAGAGTTGGCGCCGGAACCTGAGCTTGCATCTTGAGCTTTGTACCGTTTGCCGAATTCAAATCCCGGATATATGGCGAGACGCCAGCGTACGCTCCAATCTCAACCTGCCGCCGCGAAGCTTGTGAACTAAAGCGAATTCCCTGACCCCACAATTCTTCTGCGGCAACGTAAGCGGCGTCGGCTTCTCGTTCCGCCGGAACATCTGCCAACCGTCCCAGTACGATTTTCTGTCCGGCTGGTAAAACTTGGACGTTATCCCCTGACTTCCTGATACTGGGACCGTGCATGAGATACGTGCGGCTGGCACCATTCACCACACGGGCAGATCCATCGGCCTGCGTTTCCAAACCCATAAGCGCAAACGCACTGGTGCCATCAGGATTCGTAAACTTTACAATGGCCGCATGGCCGACTCGTTCTTCATTGGTATCACGATCAACAATCGGTACGCCAATTTCGCCAACGACGCTAAGCCGTCGATCACCTTCTTGAGCAGACAGGCCAATCGCTTCGGGTGCGTAAATGTAGCCGTCTGGATTTATGCGCGCTTCCGCATCTTCTCCCTGGATAATTTCCATCCCCAGACGATCACCGCGTACATCGGGCGGCGGTTCAACGGAAGTCTCAAGTGGTGTTTGTTCTTCAACTGGCATATCTTCTTTTTGTTTTAGCGCCACTACCCACGCGGTGAATGCTGGCTTTGTTTTTGCCTTTAGGCAACTACGCTGTGCCGAGCTGGTATTTGATGCGGGCGATGACGTCGGCGATGACCACTTGCGATTTTACCAGATAATCGTCGGCGCCGAGCTTTTTGGCACGTTCTTTGTCCGTGTCTTGGCTGAGCGCGGTAAGCATAATGACCTTCAGATTTGCGGTTTCGGGCGTGTTACGGATGATGTCCAGCACTTCAAAGCCACTGACTTTCGGCATCATCACATCAAGCAGCACAAGGTCCGGATGGTATTGCAATGCAGTAACCAACGCGTCCTCACCGTTGGCAACTCGGTAGATGTCGAAGCCTTCAGCTTCAAGCCGCATCATGTATACATTGGCGAGCGCGTCATCATCCTCGACCAACAAGATCCGTTTTGGCTTTTGGGCAGGCACAGCCGGAGCTGTAGGAGCTGCTACCGCTGGTGGTATTGGTGATGCCGTCGGTTGGGATGTAGGCACGGGAGCAACTGTAGGCACCGGCTGTGGCGCCGTTACTGGAGCGGACGTAGGTTGCTCAGCCACCGGAGTTGATGGCGCTGCTGACGCAGAGACTGGTGTTACGGCCGCAGCAGGTACTGGCAGAGCGACGGACTGTGCAGCAGGAGCGCCTGCCGGGTCGGGCATAGGTGTAGCAGAAGGCGTGGCGGCTGTTGGTTCCATACTTCTTACGCTAACTTATTTCTCGCTATTTTGCAACATGGCTTGAATAAAACCATTGAACATCGGGTGGGCCCGGTTAGGACGCGACTTGAATTCCGGGTGGAACTGGCTAGCCAGGAAGAACGGATGATTTGTACCCTCAATGATTTCTACCAGATTATTTTCGGGATTGGTACCGGTTGCACGGATACCCCAATGTTCGTACTGCTGCCGATACGCATTGTTGCACTCGCCGCGATGCCGGTGACGCTCCACGACTTTTTCGCTACCATACAGTCGCGCGGCCAGAGTGTCCGGCTCGAGATGGCAATTGTAGTTGCCCAGGCGCATGGTTCCGCCAGTATTTGCTTTGCTTTCTTGGCCGGCCATGGTGTGAATAACGAGATGATGCGATTCCGGGTTGAGTTCAAAGGTGGTAGCGTCGTGCACACCAGCGTTACGTGCTGCCGCGATAACGCCCATTTGGAGACCCAGGCAAATGCCGAGATATGGTACCCGATTAGCCAGCGCGTGCTGCGCCGCCTTGATTTTGCCTTCCAGCCCACGCTGGCCAAAGCCGCCGGGCACCAGCACGCCATCGTACTGCGCCAAATCACGCGCGATGTCGGCACCTGGATGGTCGTAGTCGCTAGCATCAATCCATGCAATTTCTACCGACGCGTCGTTAGCCCACGCCGCACTTTTGATGGCTTCAAATACCGACATGTACGTATCGGCATTGTCCATATACTTTGCCACAAAGCCAACTCGCACCGTGCGCGGATGCGTTTTGGTAGCACGCTCTACCACGGCGCGCCAGTCACTGAGGTCGGGCTTGGCCGCGTCGATACCGAGCCGCTCGACCAAAACCTCGGCGATACCGCTATCTTCCAGCGTCAACGGTACCCGATAAATCGTGTCGGCATTCGGCAACAGCGCAATAGCATCTTCAGACACACCGCTAAACAGGCTTAGTTTTTTCTTTACAGCTTCGTTGGCCGCCTGCTCGCTGCGGCCGACCAAAATGTCCGGTGCAATGCCAAGGCTGCGCAGATCTCGCACCGAATTTTGCGCCGGCTTGGTTTTGGTTTCGTTGCTGGCGCCAAGGTACGGCAAATACACCACATGAATATACGCGCAATTTTCCAGCCCCACGCGCACGCCCAGCTCGCGAATAGCCTCTATAAAACTCAGACTTTCGTAGTCGCCCACGGTGCCGCCGATTTCGACAATGTGCACGTCGTAACCCTCGGCAGCCTGCTTGATCCAATCCTGGATAGCGCCGGTAAGATGCGGGATGATCTGCACGTCGTCGCCATCGAACTTGCCTGCCCGCTCGTCCTGGATGAGTTTGAGCAGCACCCGGCCGCTCATCAAACTGCTGGAGCTGGTCATTTCGTTGTCGATGAAGCGTTCGTAGTGGCCCAGGTCGAGGTCGGTCTCGGCGCCATCTTTGGTCACAAAGCACTCGCCGTGCTCGCGCGGGTTGAGCAGACCAGCATCCACGTTGAGGTATGGGTCGCACTTTTGCATGTTCACGCGCAAGCCGCGCGCCTTCAAGAGGTTACCGAGCGAGGCGGCCGTAATACCCTTTCCCAATCCGGAAAGCACACCACCAGTTACAAAAACGTACTTGGTTTGTCCGTCCACGCTCAACTCCCTTTCGCTTCCTTTAATGCTACCGCAAAATGCTTGCGTCTGCAAGACAAGTTATGTGCCAAAATTACTAGAGTGGAGCAGTAAGCAACGCTCTGCCCAAGCCACGAATCCTGGTGCGGCGGCGGGCATGCAGCTGGCGCGGCGACAAACCTTTTACTTCGTCATGTGTGCGCACCAGCGCTTCGCGAACAAAAACAGCGGTGGCGTATGGGTCGTCGGATTCACCGACAATCTCGTCGCACAGGCCCAGCCGCACTTGGTCTTCGGGTGTGGCGCTCATGGTGGCCAGCGTCAGTTTTACATCTTCCACGGCTGGGCTACCAGTTTTGTACAAAATTGAGGTAGCAGAGCCTGGCTCGGCCACATACGATTGGCTCTCCTCGAGCATCATAAAACGGTCGCCAAACGGCGCAACCGACAAGCCGCCGCCGCTACCAAGCGCGCCAATGACAAACGTTGCCAGCGGGTACCTATAGGTGTTGCCGCGACGAATCGCTTCAGAAATCCAACGGCCTTGATCTTGCTGCTCTGCTTCAAGCGTTGGCTTGGCGCCGAGCGTGTCGGCAAAGTAGACGGCTGGAACTTTCCAGCGTTCGCCGAGATCGAGCATACGCGTGAGGTATCGATAGTCTGCCGGTGCCGGACTAGCCGGAATGCGGCGCACGCCATCGTAAGATTCTTGGTAGCTCGGCTGACTGCCAAGCGCCAAAAAACGCTGCACGCCAATGCGGCCAACGCTCGCGACTATGGCCGGGTTATGCAAGACGTTGTTGGCCACGTAACTGTTGTACAGTGGTACGGCATCGTCAAACACTTCACTCATGAAAAACGCAGCGTCCGGGCGAGTGCCGCTACGGATAAATTCCTGATACTGGGCGTACAACTCTTCCTGGTTCGGTTTTTCGGTTCTGCGCCGACGCGGTGGCTTTTTTTCGGCAACAGTTGGAGACGTCGCCTTGTACCAAGGTGGCAAAATACCCGGTTTCGTAAGATTGAGCTCCTGCCGATTTTCGCTGACTACTGGCGTGACCATACCACTACTGTGCGTGGGCGCATCAGGCTTGCGCGGCGATTTTTCGGCCTTCGCAACGCGCAAAAGCTGCTCTACATAGGCAAGAGCCTGCGGCACACCGTCCAGCACCATGTCTACATTGCGATGCATAAAGTGTGCTTCGGCACGCTGCGAGCCTGGCGCAACCGGCTTGTTCTCGTACGCTTCAATAACTTTCGGACCGGTAAAACCATACTCGGTTCCTTTAAGTGCCGCAATCACATCGCCCTGGGGCACGGTGCTGGCCGAAAGGCCGCCCCACACTTGGCCGTTTTCAATAACGATGTGTGGCTGCGTGGTACGCGTTTTGTGTTCATCCTGTGCATAGACGGCCCGCACCATTTGCCAAAGACCGGCCGTGTTTTCCTGCTGGCGCACACCGCTAGATGAGATGATGCTGACGACCGGTAGCTTGCGGCGTACGGCCAAATCCATTGCCTGCTGAAATTTCTCGCCTGCCACTACACCAAATGAACCGGCGAAAAACTTCCACTCCATGGCATATATCACGACGTCTTGCTCGCCAATTTTGCCGAGGCCAAACGCCGCAGATTCGTTTTTGCCTTTGCGGGCTTCCTGGGCAAGTTTGTGATTGTAACGCTCCAGGCTGCCATCTGGCAAACGGCGCACCAGGCCAATAAGGTCGCTTTCTATCCGCGATTCTGCGAAACGCTCGCGGAAGTTCATTGCCCACAGTAACTCGTCGTGTGCCCGAGTAATCGCTTCGCCGCGCATCGGTGGCGTTTCGGCGGTCAGTTGCTCGATGATGGTAGGTGGAGGCGGTGCGGGGCGCAAATCAAGGTCTGACCATTCGCCGACTGATGCCGCGTACTCGTCATCAAACTCATCCTCAAGCCGTTCCGCACTCATGTCGCTTAAGTATACACTACTGTTTTTGGAGCCAGTCGATGGCCGCTTGCTGCTGCGGGTCTTGGCCAGTTTTCACCTCGGCAGCGGTAATTTGCACCACTTCGTCGGGCGTAATACCCTTGTGGTTGATGTTCTGGCCGTCCGGCCGGTACCAGCTGGCAACCGTCACCTTCAGCTGAGCGCCGCCTGGCAGATTCTCGAGCGCCTGCACGACACCTTTGCCGTAAGTCTGCATACCGATAATCTGTGCTGCCTTGTTGTCGTGCAATGCGCCTGCGGTGATTTCCGACGCGGACGCGCTCCCGTCGTTCACCAACACCACGGTTGGGATGCCATGCAAAACGTTATTGCCAGTGGCGCTGTATGTTTGCACCACTTGGCTACCACGCTTTTCCTGCATGATGGTTGTGCCGTCGGGTAGCCACAGGCTGGAAACACTTTGGGCAGCATCTACCAAGCCACCGGGGTTGTTGCGCAAGTCGAGAATCACACCCTTCACATGGTCGTTCGCAAATTGCTGCGCTGCTTTGGCGGCAAGGTCGGCTGTATCATCGGCAAAGGTACTGATCTGCATATAACCAATGTTGCCCGGCAAAACCTTGGTCGTCACGCTTGGCACCGTAATATTTGCGCGAGTGATGACAATGTCCAGCTGTTGCTGCCCACGGATGATACCGAGCGTCACCCGAGTTCCGGCCTTGCCACGAATCTTCGTCACTGCCTCGTCCGGCGACATGCCGCTGGTGCTTACGCCGTTAATCGTTGCGATGATGTCCTTCGGCTGCAGCCCAGCCTTGGCCGCCGGCATGCCGGCAATCGGCGCGATGATTTCCACGTCGCCGCTACTGTCTGCGCCCAGCTCTGCACCAATGCCACTGAACGAATTATTCAGCTGGCTGTTAAAATCTTGCGCCTCTTGCGGTGTAAAGTATTCGGTATACGGATCGGCCGTTGCCTGGGCCAATCCCTGTTTCAAACCATTGAGCAGTTGTGTAGTCGTAAGTGTGCCATCGTAGTTATTCTTTAGCACCTGGTAAACCTGGTTCACACTTGCGTAGTTCAGTGTGTCTGGCAAACCCCTATTGAGACTGTGCGAGCCGAACATGATTCGTCCCTCGCCCACGCCAACTCCCAGGCCAAAAATTAACACCACTACAAGTACGCTGACGGCCGCACGTGCCCACACATTCTTCCGCAGCCACTGCAGGGGCTTCGCTACCCTCACTTTTTGCATATGCTAAATATTATACCGGACAAAGCCTGGAGTCCAACTGTGTATTATCGACAACCGATTTACGTACCCGGGAAATGGATGAACCTAAGTCCCGATGGATCCATATTGAACTGCTCACTGTACGCGCCTGGCACCACATTGTACTGGCTTACGTCAATCGTGCCATTGCTATTGACCGCTTCAACAAACATGACATGCCCCTGCCCGCCGGCAACGCCGCCAAGTACTGCTGCATCATGCGCTCGCGGTCGATGGTCGATCCAACTGCCCGGTACACTGCTGGGCCAGTCGGCCGCATTGCCAAGACCATACAGGTCACTGCTGATATTCGGGGCACTTGAGATACTGTTTATCTTCCATGCAACGTAGCTGGTGCAGTTACGATATTCGTAGGCCCATGGATCCCAAGGACCAGTCGGTGCGCCATATGGTACCGAGCTGCCCGATGGATATCCCCAGTCGTAGTTACCGCAATCCGGGCCGGAGCCTGGACCATCCAAGCAAGGCGCGTTTGACCAGGGATAGCCACCGGTGCCGCCATAGCGTGTCGTACCGCCAAGCGATGCAAGCTGTGCCGCCAACTCGGCCTGAAGCTGCGTCACCTTTGATTCATTAGCTTTAATCTGTGCGTTGTAGTCGGCTTGCTGACTCTGATTGTACGCCAACAGCGCACTCTGCTTTTGTTGGTCAGCAGCTAGTTGCTGGTTCTGGAGCTGCTGCGAAGCCAGCAGGGCTTTCACTTGATTTTGCTGGTCTTCCAGGCTATTTTGCAGAGCTGTAATCTTATCAAGCGTCTGCTGAATTTTACCCTGCACCGCACTGCCATACGTCTCGGCATCAACAAAGTCGCTCAGGTTTTTGCTGCTTGCCAGCATTTCCATAGAACTCATCTGACCACTTACGTACATTGCCTTCAGGTCTTCGCCCAACACCTTTTTCTCTTGGTCGAGCTTGGCCTGGTCGGCATTAATCTGCTGTTGCAACTGGGCTTGCTTGGCTTCGCTCTGCGCAATTGCAGCTTGTATGGAAGCAATTTGCTGTTGCAACCGATTAATGGCATCCTGATAACTACTAGCCTGCAGCTGCAGGCCACTCACTTTTCCCTGCTTTTGAGCATTCTGCTGGTTGAGTGCATCAATCTGTGCCTGCAAGTCGTCGGCATGCACAATTGCGGCCGATGCGCCACTCACCACCATCAAAACCATCGCAGCCAAAACCGGCACCGTTTTTAGGCGACGAAACAGGCTTGGCATGTGACGATTAGTTTTTTTCATGGTTTTTATCTTGCTTATGCCTATAAGAATGTTAGCACGAATGTGCATAGTTGTAAATTACCCCTCCCCAAGAGCTTATAGTTTTTTTGGCGAGGTTTTTGTTTTTGTGAAAGTCCGAGAATTTTACGGAAACTAGCTCGGTTTTTTAAACTTCAGATAACGCCGCGTGGCAACATAGGACGATACGGCACCAATCACTATGCCCGCACTAAGTTGCAATGTCAAGAGCACCAGAAAATTATGCCGGAAATACGCATTGGCGTAATTAATATCTAACAAACCAAGGCTGCTAGCCTGTAAACCAGACGACGCTACCACGAACAGTGCGTTTACAAGCAGCACCGAAATGAGCGCCGACAGCACGCCGTAAATAACACTCTCCACCACGAACGGCCCACGGATATACGACGTGCTGGCGCCGAGCAGACGCATGATGGTCAGCTCGTCGCGGCGGTTGAAGATAGCCATTTGGATGGTGTTGAAAATAATAAGCATAGAGATGAATGCGAAGACTACTACCGCCACCACGCCAATGCGCTTCAGAATATCGGTTGCGTGCGCAATCTTGTCGATGGCCGCTTTGCGATCACCGGAATACGACGTGCCTGCCTGTGGATCTTCAAGTGCCTGCGTAGACGACTGGTTGAGCAGTGCTTGAATTTGATCAATCTTGGCTGGGTCAACGGGGTCAACCTGAACCGAAGCCGGTAATGGGTTGCCTGCTTCGTTAATCGCCGTCAGCAAATCCTTGTTGTTGGCATTTGCTGCTTTGTATTCGGCCAGTGCCTGATCTTTCGATAGATAATTCACACTTTTTACTTCGGACAAGCCACGCAATCGGCCCATCAAATCGTTGCGCTGTTGGTCGGTTACCGAATCATTCAGGTAAATCGAAATGTTAATTTTGTCGGCAATCTGCGCGATGCTGTGGTTAAAAGCCGCACTCGTGACCAAGGAAAACAGAATAATAGTCAGCGTCACCACCATCACCGCCATGGCAGCCATGGCCAGCCACGTGTTGCGTGCAAAGTTTTTTACGCCCGTCTCGACAATGCGAATAAATGTTATAAATTTACGTTTCATGACAATACTTTAAATTTTATAGCTAGCATTAGCTCGGTCACTGGCAATCTTGCCATGCTGAATAGTTACAACACGTCGTTTCAGCCGGTTCACAATTTCCTGATTGTGCGTTGTCAGGAGTACCGTAGTGCCGTAGCGGTTAATTTTCTCCAAAACTTTGATGACATCCCAAGCGTGCTTTGGGTCAAGGTTGCCAGTTGGCTCATCGGCAATCAGAATCTTCGGCTGCCGCACGATGGCACGCGCAATCGCCACGCGCTGGCGCTCGCCGCCGGACAGTTCCATGGGCATACTCTTTTCTTTACTCTTCAACCCAACGATGTCCAGCACGCGCGGCACAGTGTGGCGAATTTCTTTGTTCCCCATGCCCACAATCTCTAGTGCGAAGGCCACATTTTCGAACACATTTTTGTTCGGCAGCAATTTAAAGTCCTGGAACACGACGCCAATTTTACGGCGCAAGAGCGGAATGTCGTGGTCTTTCAACTTGTCGTAGTCAACGCCGCCAACGATAATTTTGCCGCTGGTTTGCCGCTCCTCCCGCGTAAGCAAACGCAACAGTGTAGTTTTGCCAGCTCCGCTCTGCCCCACCACAATCACAAATTCTTTTGGCTCCACGTGCAAGCTAATCCGGTCGATCGCCGCCGCACCACTCTTGCCATACGCCTTGGTTACCCTGTCCAAAAGTATCATTAGCTTTATTATAGCAAACTAAGCGAAGGCATGTTAGGCTTGCAGATTTTGGTCGAGGTAGGCGTCGATGAACGGATCAAGGTCGCCGCCCAGCACCGCATCGGGATCAGATGATTCATGGCGGGTGCGCAGATCTTTTACCTGTTTGTACGGATGCAACACGTAGCTGCGGATTTGATTGCCCCAAGCCGCTTGTTCACTCGGCCCCTTCAACTCGCTGATTTTTTCGGCGTGCTGCTCTGTTTGGAGTTGGGCGAGACGCGAGCGCAAAATAGTCATGGCCGTTTCTTTATTTTGGAGCTGGCTTCGCTCGTTTTGAATACTGACCACAATGCCCGTCGGCAGGTGTGTCACCCGCACTGCGCTGTCGGTCGTGTTGACACTCTGGCCGCCGTGACCGCCGCTGCGAAACACATCAATTTTCAGATCTTTCTCGTCTATCTCCACTTCGTCTGGTTGGTCGATTTTGGGCAGCACTTCTACCTTGGCGAAGCTGGTTTGGCGCAAATGATCGGCGTTGAATGGGCTCAAGCGAACCAGCCGGTGCACACCATGCT
Organism: Candidatus Saccharimonadota bacterium; assembly: GCA_025927415.1. Classification (GTDB taxonomy): domain Bacteria; phylum Patescibacteriota; class Saccharimonadia; order Saccharimonadales; family UBA4665; genus JAICLK01. The sequence continues at coordinate 22,574 of JAICLK010000002.1, forward strand.
CGCCCTGTAACTTGCCGTATGCGAAGTCGCCATCAAGCTCAAAGGTGGCGCTTTTGATGCCAGCTTCCTCGCCCACGGATTCGTCGATCATGCTCACCTTCCAGCCGTTCTTTTCGGCGTAGCGCACGTACATGCGCAGCAGCATTTGCGCCCAGTCCTGCGCATCGGTGCCACCGGCGCCGGCGTGGATGCTGACAATCGCCGCATTGGCATCATGCGGCCCAGTAAATTTCAAAGCCTCTTTATCTACTTCAAAAAGTTCTGTAATAGCTTGGAGCTTCTCGGTCAGTTCAGCTTGCAAACTTTCGTCGTTGAGTCCCAAAAGTTCTACCAACTCTTTTGCGTCGGCTAGACGTTTCCGCCATGGTTCCAGCCGTCGCTCTAGACTGGCCTGCTCGCGCAAAACAGCTTGCGCCTTTTCCGGATCTTGCCAAAGGTTTGGGTCGGCGGCACGCACGTCAATTTCTGCCTTTTGCTTTTCCAGCTTGGTAATACCAAGCCGTGTTACCGCATTGTTGATTTGCTTTTGCAACTCCAAAGCCTCGGTCAGAAGTGGATCCATAGACTACACTTTAACAGATGGCTAGCGCTTGTTCCACAGTGGAGTGAGGCGGGACTGTAGCTCTACGGCAAAGTCCTGACCGCAATTCCCGAGCGCGCCCAGGCCCCACACGCCGTCGGCGAACAACTCGCGCGTAATATCGACGATGCGCGTTTTGGTAATTTCGCGGATACGTTTGGGAATTTGATAATAATCGTCGATGGTGCCGTCGAAGAAATAGCGTTCGCTGTAACCACTGGCCGTACCACCAACGGTTTGTGCACTACGTTGGAACCGCCCGAGTGCATACTGCTTGGCGGCGTCGATGTCTTCTGCCGGCAGCTCGCCGTCAAAAATTTTACTCAACTCTTCCACAATGATATCTGCAAGGGGCAATGCATTCTTGGGCGACACCTGCGCGCCAATCCACCAACCGCTGCATAGCTTCGCCTCGTTCACACCGGAACTCATGCCATATACCAAACCACGCTCGCGCGCTTTGCCCAAAACTTTAGAGTGCAGTGTTTCCGTAAGCACGGTGTTGATAAGGTTCAGTGCGTCGGCTTCGGCGTCATCCAATCGACGCTTCAGAAATGTATCAGCATAAAAGTAAATGTTCTTCACGGTGGAATTTTTGAGATATAGCGGCTTTTCGAGCAAGTGCGGCCGCTCATCCGGCAACGCAAATCGCCGGCCGCGCGACAAGCTGATGCGCTCCAGCATTTCTTCAATTTGCGGCGCTCGACCTGGCGTGATGTTGCCCGCAATCACGAAACGCATATTGCCGGTGCGGTGCGTCTTTTCGTAATGCTCGCGAATATCTTTGAGTTTAACGTTCTTCATGAGTTTGAGGCGCTCTTGGTCGGTACGCGCCAGAAAGCCGTACTCTTTGCGCAGCGCTAAACTAAGGTGACGGAAGTGATTGTTGCCGCGTGCAGCCAGCTCTTCGCGAACGTTGCCGGACTCGGCCGTAAATTCATCACGCAAAAACAGCGGCTTGCTGATAGCGACGAGCATGAGTTCCAAAATTCTATCCCACTCAAAATCCGCACACTCTGCCTCGTACGTAATGTCATACACACCGGTGCTGGCGTTGCTGTATGCGCCGTTTTTCTCCAGCTCGGCCTGGAAGTCGCGGGCCCGCGGGATCAGTTCGTTAGCACCCAGAAGCACATGCTCCATAAGATGCGGCACCTCCCACTTTTTGGGGTCAACCAAATATTCACCGGCACGGAAGCTGATCTCAAACGTCATCACTTCGGCCGTCGGCACATACACCAGCAAGCCACGGGCACCATTTTTCAAAACCAGTTCGGAAACCGTGTGTCTCAACTCCGTCCTTCTCTTATCACCCTACAGAAATCGTTTCTTTACTGTACCACAATCTTGCGCAAAATTCATTGCGATTTACACTTCCCTGAACGCGCTGACACTGCCAGCACCAATAGTAAATGTCGCCAAGAAGTCGTGAGCATACCCCTGGCTGATGTGATGATTGCCGAGATCTTGGCCAGTGTGAGCGCAATGGAGTGCAGCCATTACGCCCTCATGCGCCACTATGAGCACTGTTTGGCCGGCATGTTTGCCATTTAGTTCACCCAGCGTTTCCACTACGCGCGCTTGCATTTGTTGCAGCGATTCACCACCCGGTGGCGCAAAATGCGTGTCGCTGTCCAGCCCCGGATACATTTTGTATGCAAGCTCTTTCTTCATATTGTTAGCTTCGCCATAACCAACCTCACGCAAACCCCGTAACCGTACAATTTCATCTGGCCACTTCATACCACGCGCAATGGTATATGCCGTAATAAATGCACGGCCGAGGTCGCTAGAATACATTGCGTCCAGCTTTATGTAACGCAATTTTTCGATAACATTTTGGGTTGGCTTGAGTCCATCTTCAGTAAGTGGCGAATCAATCCAGCCTTGCAGCCGTCGGGCACGGTTATGCTCCGTCTGCCCATGGCGGCAGATGTAAAATGTCGCCCCGTCGGCCATGCTATTTTCGCTTTCGGGCTTTGGTTTTGCGCTGGCGCTCGGCTTTGCGTGCTTTTTTGCGCTTGTCTTCGGCTTGTTTTTTGACCTGTTGTTCCACTTTCTTGGGTTTGAAATCGGTTTCCTCGAACTCATCCAAATCTTCGTTGATGCGATCGACATTGTCGACAGAGTTGCGCGCGGCCAGCGTCAGCTCTGTTTCAATTGGACGCTCTAGCTGTGCAGGGTCAACCGGTTCGGCGTGGAAAAGTGCACGCACGATGTCGTGACGCAACGTAAGTTGCATTTCATCAAATAACCGCTGGCCTTGGCGACGGTACTCTACCAATGGATCCTGCTGGCCGACGCTCATCCAGTGAATACCCTCTCGCAGATGGTCCATGTTTTCGAGGTGCTGCATCCAAAGGTTGTCGAGAATTTGCAGATAGACGTCACGTTCCACTTTGCGCATAATTTCGGACGTAAACGCTTCTTCGCGGCCAGCGTACAGTTCGCGGGCTCCAGTAAGTAGTCCTCCTTCGAATTTGTCGGTGGTGGTGTCGAACAAGCGGTCGAGTGTTTTCTCGTCGAACGGAAATACTTCGCGAATAACGTCTTCAAATTGGTCGGTTGTCGCCAGCGGCGAACCCGCCAAGGCGCGCACTTCGTCCTCTACAAACAGCTTGATACGCTTGCTGATATCCTGCGATTTCAATATTTCGCGGCGCATGGCGTACACGGCCTTGCGGTGACGGTTCATCACGTCGTCGTACTGCACCACGTTTTTACGCTGGTCGAAGTGAAAGCCTTCTACCTTTTTCTGTGCGCTTTCAAGGCTCTTGGAGATAATGCGGTTTTCGATGGGCGTTTCATCGTCAACTTTCAGACGCTCCATGATACTGCCGATACGGTCGCCACCGAAAATACGCATAAGGTCATCTTCGGTGCTCACGAAGAATTGCGTCACACCCGGATCGCCCTGACGACCGGAACGACCACGCAGCTGGTTGTCTACGCGGCGACTTTCGTGTCGCTCGCTACCCAACACGAACAAGCCACCCAGGTCTTTTATTCCCTGGCCGAGCACGATATCTGTACCACGGCCGGCAATGTTAGTTGCTAGCGTTACGGCACCTTTTTCGCCTGCTTTGGCAACAATGGCGGCCTCGCGTTCGTTGTTCTTGGCGTTCAACATTTGGTGCGGCACACCAGCTTTGGTAAGTGCCGTGCTCAACTCCTCGTTTTTCGCAATCGACGCGGTACCCAGCAACACTGGCTGGCCTTTGGCGTACAGCATTTTTACTTCTTTTACGATGGCGCGAAACTTGCCGGCTTCGGTTTTGTAAATTCGGTCCGGACGGTCGTTACGCACAATTTTGCGGTTCGGCGGAATTTCCACCACATCTAGTTTGTAAATTTGGTGAAACTCTTCACTTTCGGTTAGCGCGGTACCGGTCATGCCGGACAGCTTCTCATACAAACGGAAGTAGTTCTGGAACGAAATGGTCGCTAGCGTCATGCTTTCTTGCTGCACTTCTACGCCTTCTTTGGCTTCGATGGCCTGGTGCAAACCTTCGTTGTAGCGCCGTCCTGCCAGCAAACGGCCGGTATGTTCGTCCACAATTACCACTTCGCCATCTTTCGTCACCACGTAATCTTTGTCGCGTTTAAAGAGTGCGTGCGCTTTTAGTGCCTGCTGCAAATGGTAAATAGTGCGGATGTTGCCGCCGGCGTACAGGTTTTCGATGCCCAAAATTTTCTCGACTTTGTCGGTGCCGTCGTCGGTGAGGATTACCGTTTTACGTTTCTCGTCGGTCTCGTAATCCTTGTCTTTGGTAAGCTGGCGAACTACCTTTGAGTACTGCGAATAGGCGTTGCCAGGCGTAACGCTTGGTGCGGAAATAATCAGTGGTGTGCGAGCTTCATCGATAAGAATCGAGTCCACCTCGTCGACGATAGCAAAGTTGAGATCGCGCTGGCGCAGCTGGTCTTCCTCGCGCACCATGTTGTCGCGCAGGTAATCGAACCCAAACTCGTTGTTGGTCCCATACGTAATGTCAGCCTCGTACGCTTCGCGGCGACTGCACGGCTTGAGGTGTCGCATGCGTGGGTCATCGTGATCTTTGTTCGTGAATTCTGGATCATAAATGTACGAATGATCAGGCAAAATTACACCGCTGCTAAGGCCCAAAAAGTGATAGACCTGCGCCATCCAACCAGCGTCACGCTGTGCCAGATAGTCGTTAACGGTGACGACGTGCACGCCCTTTTCGCTCAGAGCGTTGAGGTACACCGGCAGCGTAGCCACAAGCGTCTTACCTTCACCGGTTTTCATTTCGGCTACGTTGCCTTCATGCAGTACCATGCCGCCGATCAACTGCACGTCATAGTGACGCTGGCCGAGCGACCGTGTAGCAGCTTCGCGAACCACTGCAAACGCATCGGGCAAAATAGCATCCAAGCTCTCTTTGCCTAAACGCTTTTTGAGCACAGCAGTTTGCTCGCGCAATTTTGCGTCGGACAATTTTTCATACTTTGGCGCGAGCTTGTTTACTTCCGCCACGCGCTTGCGCAAACGCTTGATAGTTTTGGCCTGCGGATCACCTAGAACTTTTTTGAAAACGGTATGCATACTAAAAATTATCCCTCTTTTGCCACCCGAAGTATTTGTATCTATTGTACCCGGTTACGCGACAAAACGCGAACGGCTTCGCCAACTTTTCAGGCAGCCTGGCGCTTCACGCGCGCGATAAGTCGCTGATGCAGTTTTGGATTGTCGTGCAGCTCGTTATATTTTTTGAGCCGATACCTCATTTTTGCTTCGACAATATCTACGGCGGCATAGAGATTAAGCGTTGCCTCTTCGACCCGCAACACTTCGTGGGGCAAGTGCAAAATTATCTCGCAAGCAAACGATGCTTTATTACCTTTTGATTCTTTTCTCTTGAGCAACACTTCCGCGTGCGCGCTTTTACGGGCGTGGTACGACATGTAGCTATCGAGTTTGCCGATCTTTTTGGTGACATACCGCTGTAGCTTTTCGTCGACATTCACATGCACGCCGCTGATTTCGAGTTTTTGAATCATGTCTCCTCCTGGTAATTTTTTGGTCAAATAGACGGCGACCTACCATCTATCCCTCTATTTATTATAGCTCTGATTGTCCACCCATGTATGGGCGAAGTACTTCTGGCACGATAATATGGCCGTCATGAGTTTGGTAATTTTCCATGATTGCCTTGAGGGTGCGACCGAGCGCAAACGCCGTGGCGTCGTTGGTGTGAACGAGCTCCACTTCGCCGCCGCCGCGACGCACACGCACTTTGAGGTCGCGCGCCTGATAGTCGGTCATGTAGTCGGCGGTATGGGTTTCGCGGTACTTGCCCTGGCCCGGGAACCAGCAATCGATGTCGATACCGCGCGCATTCGGCTTGCCGATGTCCGCTGTGCATTTTTGAATCACACGGTACGGTAGCCCAAGCTGCTGCACTAAATATTCTTGAATGGCCACCAATAACAAATGCTCATCTACGCCGGTTTCTGCCGTGCTGAACACTTCCATTTCCAGTTTGTCGAACTGGTGCATGCGGAAGATGCCTTCGGCGTCCTTGCCATATGTGCCAGCTTCGCGGCGGAAGCTGGTGCTGTAACCGATGTAGCGGATGGGCAGCATATCTTCCGGCAAGATTTCGTTCCAATACATCGTGCACAGGGTGTGCTCGGCACTGGCGTTCAGCCATAAATCATCTTCCGGCTGGCCGGCGCGGTACGTTACCTCTTCGGCATTCAAGCGCGCACTGGCAACATACGGTTCGGTGCGCAGCATGGCTGGCGGCAAAACTGGCGTGAATGGCTTGGCTACAAGGTTTAAATTATTTTCCTGGATGAGCTTCTCGAGCACTTTTTCGTCGCCCAGCGTTTGCAGCACGAACTGCACGATGGCGAACTGTAGCTTTACCAAATCGCCTTTAAGGTATGCAAAACGGCTGCCGGCAATTTTGGCGGCGCGTTCTTTGTCGATAAGGTTTTTCGGCTCGGCCAATTCCCACTCGTGCTTTGGTTTAAATTCAAATTCTTTCGGTTCGCCAACGGTTTTGGCAACCACGTTTTCATCTTCGGTCGCACCGACTGGCACGTCATCCAGCGGCATATTTGGCACAGTTCGCAGCAACTTATCAAGCTGCTCTTCCACACCACCCAATTGCTCCTCAGCTTGCGAGAGTTCCATCTTTAAGAGCTGGCCTTGCTTGATGAGCGCTTCATCTGGCTTGCCGCCAGCGTTCTTTACTTTTGCGGCATTTTCGTTACGTTGTTGGCGCAGCGCCTCGATGCCCGGAATAAGATTCCGGCGCTCTTCGTCTAGCTGCAACAGCTGCGACACGTCAACAATGTAACCCTTTTGCTTGGACTTCTCTGCCACAGCCTCAGGATTGTCTCGAATAAATTGAATATCTATCATTGTCAATAATTATATCAGTTATTTTTTATGGTAGGCTGGAGTTTATCCCGTAAGGCCTGCATGGTGAGTTCGGTGCGCGCGCGGGCGTAGGTGCAAAATTCGCACGGGCCGCCCATGATGGAGTCGCCGACTGGTGGCATTTCGCCGTCCATGCAAGCTTTCATTGCCGCAACAGTCGGCTCAATCCAATCGGCGTTGCCTTTGTACGGAATGAGTTTGGTTTTGAACTCTACACGGTTATTGAAGCCGTCCAAATCCATGCGACCGTTGGCGTACACGAAGTATGCCATGTCGCTCACCAGCAGGTCGTTTTTGCGCAGCAGCCACTGGTATACCTCCACTTGACGTTTGTAGCTGATTTGCCAGCCGCTGTCGATGCTCACCTCTTTATCTTTGGCCGTTGCTTTGTAATCCACCACCATGAGCTCGCCCGTTACATCGTCAATCCATACATCGTCAATACCCCCAAACACCAGGAGGTTGGTCGGCTCGTGCAGATGTTGGATTCCGACAAACGTTTCGCGCCAATCATCCAGTTTTGCGTGGCTGTACGGAATGGCCTTTAGCCCATTTTCCACCATGATCGGATGTGGCGCTTTTTTGGCACGGTAGACATCGAACTCTTTTTTAAATAGCTCGTCGATAGCTTTGTTAATGTTGAACGGCGGACTGTTTGGCCGCGTAATCTTCAACCGAGCATCCAGCCAAAAACAGCGCGGGCACTGTTTGAACAACTCTATTTTGCTGCGGCTGATTTTGAACGCCGTTTTTTGGCCAGGCTTGTACGGCTGGCTGCGCTCCCTCCAATAATTCATTGATAAAGTATAGCCTACGGATATACTTTTCGATACCCGAAAGCAAAGCAGACGTGCTCAATTCCCTGCCGTGACTCGAATAAACTTTAGAGCTTGCGAAGAATTTTTAACAGCTCTTCCGGGTCGTGCGCAATGGCTACTGGATGCTGCACTTTCAGCCGCTCCTCGCTGTTGTAGCCCCATGTCACCGCCACGGCTAGCACCCCGACTTTGTGTGCGGCCTTCAGGTCGCCAGCTTCGTCACCAATATATACACAATCTTCGGGCTTCAGGTTGTTACGGCGTAGCATCTTGCGCAAACCGTGCGCTTTGCCCAAGATGCTGGCATCGCCCTGCATGTCGGTAAAGTATTGGTCAAGATCATTTCCCTCAAGAAACAGGCGGATGTTTTTCTTACGATTGGAGCTCAGCGCAAAGAAATTTTTATCGCCCTCTTTGTGCAAGCTCTGCAAGAGCTTGTCGATACCCGCAAACGGCTTTATCTCGGTAATGTGTTCGCCCATGGCTTTGCGCCCGTCAATAAACAACGACAAGAATCGCCGCTTAGGAATGCGCAACTCTTTTGCCATGCCGCGCATCGACATGCCGCTTAAGGTTTGGCTCAGCCCCGGCGTCATTTCCCGACCTGCCTTCTCGGCCAAAAAGGATGTAACAAAATCAAAGCTGTTGGCGAGCGTTCCGTCAAAGTCCCAAATGATTGTCCGCTTGGTCATTACTCACTCACGGCCGTAAGCTGCCGGCAAATATTTGCCAAGCGAATGCTGATTCCATCACAAAAATCAAAATCAGATAGACAAACTCGGCGTGCATATAGTCTGCCCAGTGACCGAGCTTTCGCATACTAACGCAAGCGTTCGCTACAATGAGCAGCATTAACACAAAGACACTACCGATAAGCCACGTAACATGCGCCGGCACACCGGCACCATATAGGTGATCACTTACCGCATATATTACCACCGCCAGCCACGGCAATGCGCCCGCAAGGCAACTTATGGCACACGTCACCCAGTGTGACAACTGGCTGGCCTGATTTTGCGTTTCCATAATGATACCAAGCAAGCTACTCACCGCCATCAAACCAAATAGTAGTATGAGTGTCGAGACATCTTGCACGCCCACCAGCATGCCAATAGCCACTAACGCCAAGCCGCCGACCAGCGCCAATTCGATCCAGCGAATTACATTTTGACTTTTCTTCAAATTCTTTTCGTAAAATCCGCGCAGTTTTGTTGCCACGAGTACATGGGTAACTGCCGAAACCAGTAATACGGCCGCCACAACGTACGCCAAATTCAGATCAAACAGATTACGGGTGCCCAGGGCCAACACAGTGTGGCCTTGCGCCTGTGATAACAGCGTGTCCACACCCAGAAAGTTCGTCGTGACCATAAAGGGTCGATTGGCGCTTAAAATGAGGATGGCAATAGCTTGCAACGCGAACAGCCCACCGAGCCACAGGTTCAGACGACGCATGGTTTCAACCTTTATTTTTTTGCGGGGCTTTTCGGTAAAAATTGTAAGCACACTCATTGCTTAAACTATAGCATCCCTTCGTGCCCGAACACAATTTTGACGCGTTACTCGCAGGTGGTGTTGTTCTGCGGTACGCTGAGCCATCCAGACTCAAGCGATACGGCACCCGTAACATGGAGACGGAACTGATACGTCGATACGCCATCACCCGAGAAATTCAAGAGCATTTGGGAATTGTCCGATGGAATAGTGATAGTCGTGTCGCCGGTGGCGATGTTTGTCACGGTAGCCGATTGCTGCGTATCAGTAGTGGTACCATTGTTTGCCGCCTGTACTTCCCAATACCAACTTATGGCACCGGCCGTTGTCACTGCGCTCCGAAAAGTAATTTGTGCAGACTTCAAGGTATACAATGGCTGGCCGGATGCTTGCGTGCATGCAGTGATTTGGCCAGGGCTGAATGCCAACTGTGGCGCAGGCGTCTGGCCTGTAGGCATTGGCGCCGGCATTATCACCGGTTTGTTTCTGCCCTGTTTCGGCTGAACGCTTTTTGGAGTGGTTGGCGAATTACCATTCAGCATAGAGAGCGGCGAAGAAGTCGCAGCGTTGTGCGTAATGCTCGCAAGTGTTTGTTTTGCACCCTCCGACGAGTGTACAAGTGGACCAGCATCAACATGGCTTGCAACCACAAGAATAGCGACGCCCAGCGCCACCGCGCCAACAGCTACCAAGCTGATAGTTCGTCGAAGGCCCTTCCAGGCATTCATGAACAAGATACTAAAAAGCCGCTTCACTTACGTCCTCTTTAACCTTGCAAGTATAGCACAAAAACAAGAAAATTTGCAATTCCTTTAGAATTATTTTAATATTTATTTAAGAATTACTCCTCTACGGTCACATCACGCCAAAAAGCAACGTAATTACTGAAGTCTTTCTTCACAATGTCGATAGCCGAGGGCTTTGGCTTGGGATAACTCCAAGCGCTGTCTTTGCTCCAATTTTCGCCTTCGCCCACGTCAAAGTATTGGCACACGCCCTTCCATGGGCAGGTGTAGGGCGTCGGGCTTTCACGTAAGAAAGCCTTCTGCACGCTTGATGGTGGGAAATACCAATTCTGCTCGATATAAATCACATCATCTTTTGTTGCCTCGGCGATAACTTTGCCATTCCAAATTGCTTTCATTTGAACTCCTTTTAATTTCTTACCAGAGCCAGCGCCAGCGCGCCACATTACGGCGCCACCATGCGCCAATACTTAAAACTTGGTGCGGATAGCCAAAGAAAATTATCCACAACAGGACAATGTATACAAGATAGCCGCCAGTGCGCATAGGTGTCATGCCTGACAGCGATTTAGCCCATGCCAGCGCTAATAATAGACTGCCGACGGCAGTGACGAGACGTACTAGTATGCCGAGAACCATGGCCGCTCCAATGACGGCACAAAACCACACGGCAGGTGCTCGCCAATCATGAAAGCGGGTGCGCTCGTTGAAGAATATCCACAAAAAAATAGCGCCCAAGATGAAACGTGCAGCCGCAATGGCATACCAAACACCAATGTCTGATGCAGTTTGGTTCGATTTTGTCCGTGTCATATGCATATCTATTATGGCGCACGGATGTTCAAACAACAAGCTTATGAAGCTTTGGGCGCGTCCAACTTGAGTTCGGGATATATCACCTTGGTACCTTCGTCTATGTCTTGGCGAAGCTGTGGAAATGGCACGCCTTCGCGAGCTGTTACGCCTTCCAGCAACCAGAACAAACGCTCGCTATGGCCATAACCGCAGGCGGGCGGCATGCCGTACTCCAGCATTTCGACAAAGTCGATGTCGAGCATCATAGCTTCGGCGTCGCCAGCATTACGCATCTCTTGCTGCTCTACAAAACGGCCAAGCTGATCCACTGGATCGTTCAGCTCGCTGTAAGCTTTGCTTGCCTCGGTACCACCAAGTAACAGGTTGAATTGCTCGGTGAGTCGATGGTCATTCGGCTGCAGTTTTGCTAGCGGCTGCAAAAAGGTTGGAATATCTACGAGAAATGCCGGACCGGCGATTTCCACGCGAATTTTCTTCCAAAGCTTGTCGATGACACGCGAACGGTTGTCGATCTTCTCTACCTCGCCGCCAATTTTCTTGAGCTGCTCAACCGCATCTTCTAGGGTGCAATCGAACACATCCAGGCCATAGCGCTCGCGGATAACGTCCACGAAACTCACGCGCGGCCAGTTTTCGCCGTCGTTGCCAAAGTCCACCGCTTGCCCATTCGCCAGCTTGAACTGGCGCGTGCCCCACGTTTTGTCGACGGTAGCGCGCACCATTTCTTGCGTAAATTGCATGCCTTGTTCCCAGTCGGCGTATGCCCAGTACCATTCCATTGCCACGTGCTCGGGCAAATGCTCGTCGGAGTAATTTTCGTTTCGGAAGCGCGGACCGATGTCGAAAACTTTTTCGTAACCGGCGCCGATGAGTCGCTTCAGCGGCAGCTCGTGACTAATACGCAGGTAAAAATCCTGATCCAGCGCGTCCATGTGCGTGACAAACGGGTTGGCGTCGGCACCGCCGGTAGTGTGTTCGAGCACCGGAATGTTGATTTCAATAAATCCGTGGTCGATGAGATACTGACGCGTGGCTTGCCAAAAGTTGCTGCGGCGAATAAAACGCTCGTACACCTCGCGGTTGACGTTCATGTCGATGTAACGGCGACGCAGACGCTCTTCTTTGTTGGTGAAACTTTCATGCGTCGTCGGCATGGGCCGCAGACTCTTCGTGAGCAAACGCAGACGCTCCACGCCCACTGAAATTTCGCCGGTTTGGGTTTTAATAACTTTGCCGTGTACTTCAACAAAATCCCCACTGTCGAGGAGTGGCAATTGCTCCATGCCGAGCTGGCTGTTAGCAGCGTCCAACCCTGCAACTTCGCCCTCCCGGAAAAACAACTGCACAGTGCCACTGGCATCACGGATAGATACAAACGCAATTTTGCCAAAGCGGCGAATATTCATGATACGCCCAACCACGCTCACCGCTTGATTTTCGAGTTCACCAAATTTTTCGGTAACGTCAGCCAACATATGACTGCGCTCGACATGTGCCGGATATGGGTCAACACCTAGCTTTTTCAGGTCTTCCAGTTTGCGAACGCGCTCGTTGCGATAGTCTTTTAGTGTTGCCATTGCCAAAATTATAACAGATTGAGAAAACTTTCGAGCAGACAACCTCAGCAGAATGATGCAGTGTGGTTGAAATGCGAGCACCGTAAAGGAGCCGTACTTACGGTACGGAGCGTGCGGAGCGCAGCAGTTCGGCCGCAATGCGCCGTTCTGCTGAGGTTGTCCTAAGAAACTTCGACGATTTTGTATGTAGCGGTTTCAGCTGGCGTTTTGATTTCTACTTCTTCGCCAACTTTTTTGCCCAGCAACGCTTTGCCAATCGGCGATTCATCGGAGATCTTGCCATTCAACGGGTCAGCTTCAACGGTTCCAACCACTTGGAATTCTTTGGTTTTGCCATCGTTTCCCAGCTTCACGCTACTGCCAAGCACCACTTTGCCGGCACTCTTCGGCGCCTTGATAAGCTCTACGTTTTGCAAGATATGCTCAATTTCAGCAATACGCGCCTCGTTCTTGTCCTGCTCCTGGCGGGCAGATTGGTATTCAGAATTCTCTGCCAAGTCGCCGAGTTCGCGCGCAGTTTTAATACGATCGGTTACGGCGGCGCGCTGACTAACCAAGTTCTTCAACTCGGCCTCAAGTTCAGTCACGCCAGCTTTGGTCAAACGAAATTGTTTGCTTATCATATGTTTCTCCTTTTCAGCAGCACCTGATTGGCACTCGTACGCATACGCCCACGAGCTTATGCGAACAGCTTCATCAAATTTTCTTTGTCTAGAAGTTGCGAGTCGGATTTGTCACGTGCCTTAACTTCAAACTTGTTTTCGGCAATCGTCCTGCTACTTACCACTACCCTGTACGGGATGCCCATGAGATCGGCGTCGGCGAACTTCTCGCCAGGACGTTCGTCACGGTCATCATATAGTACCGCAACACCATTTTCAGTCAAGTCATTATAGAGTTTATCCGCAGCTTTTGTTACGTCAGCGTCGTTGCCGAGGCGGGCCAGGTACACGTTGGCTGGCGCCACAGCAGCCGGCCACACAATGCCCTTATCATCGGCGAAATGCTCAGCAATCATACCCATGAGACGGCTTATGCCAATGCCGTAGCAGCCCATGACAATCGATTGTTGATGGCCGGTTTCGTCCGCGTAATACAAACCCAGCGCGTCGGAATACTTGCTCTCCAGCGGGAAAATGTTTCCTACTTCCACCCCGCGCTTTTCGACCAGCTCTTCCCGCTTGAGGCCGAGTTTGGCGAGATTTTCATCCGTGAAGATTTCTTTGTTCACGGCAATTTTTTTGCCTTCGTGCACATAAATGGTATCTTCGCCGACATCGCTGAGGGTTTGGAACTCATCACTAAAACGCGTGGTAAAAATGCCACCGTCGGCATAGGTGCGATAGGTAATGCCGCCCAAGCCTAAACGGTCGTACACCTTAGCGTAGGCCAGCGCTGCCTTTTCATACAGCTCGTCGTGCTCTTGCTGGCTGCGCGCAAACGAGTACATGTCTTTCATGATGAACTCGCGGCCGCGCAAAAGACCACTCTTGGCGCGCAGCTCATTACGGAACTTGGTTTGAATCTGATATGCATAAATTGGCAAGTCTTTGTACGAGTTCACGAAAGCCTGGAGTATGTCGACAATCGGCTCTTCATGCGTGAGGCCAAGCCCAAGCTCGGTGCCATTTTTCAACTTGGTTTTAAACCAGTTGTCTACTTTCGCATCGTCCCAACGATCGGTTTTCTCGAACAACTCTTGCGGCTGGAGCGCTGTCAGCATTACCTCTTGGCCGCCGATGGCATTCATTTCCTCACGCACAATTTGCTTGATGTTTTCGAGCACGCGCAAACCCAGCGGCAAATACGCATAGACGCCGGCCATTTCTTTATGTACAAAACCAGCCTGGATAAGCAGCTTAGCGTTTTTGGACGTCTCGCCCGCAGGTTCGGTTCTGCTCGTTTTGGTGAATAGTGAGCTCATCCTCATGGTGTGTTTCCTTGTTTAAAATAGAGCGGTTCTTGTCAGCAAAAGGTACGCGGCTGACACGCCGGAATTTGGAGTGGATTTGCAAGCAGCGGAACGCGTTTCATTGGCATTCATTGTAGCCTAGTGCTGGAGAAAACGAAACATCTGGACGAATGCCAGCAGATTCACCATGCCGTGCACGCCCATAGATGCATACAGCCGGCCCGTCTTTTCGCGCAGGAAGACGAGCACCAGCGACAGGACGAATGTGTCGGCCGCACCAATCCACAACGGGCCGGAACCGCCATTTTCTGGCAAATGCGCTGCGGCAAAAATCAAACTTGTCAGCAGCGCCGCACCAACTTTGGGCAAACTCTTTTTGAGGCTGGTGTACAAAAATCCGCGCATTAAAATCTCTTCAACCACCGGTGGTATGATAACCAGACTCACCGCTGTAAGTACCAGCTCGCTGGCACCATGTGCAGTTTGAAAGCCAACGTTCTGCTGCTCGCTATTGAGTGATGGGAAGATACTGGTGAGTGCACCAAATAGGATAGCCCACGGCACAAAATACAGCGCAAAACCGGCAAGCGCGTACAAAATATCCTCCGCCTTTGGCCGCTTCAGCCCAATGCCGCGAAAGCTGAATTTGTAATGCCGCAGAAACTGCCAGAGTCCCAGCACCGTCAGTCCTTCCGCAAGTAGGGTAAAAACAAACTGAGCCATGACGGAGTTCGTTAGCCAATCGTTAGCGGCCGATGTCGTCCAGTGGTGCGTTCTGGGATAGATGGAGACGAGCATTATGGCAATAAACTGCGCCGCGAAGTACAAAACCACTGCGGCCAACACGGCAACAAACGGGCTCCAGGGCACTGATTTTTCGTGAGAGACAACCGATTTTGCCTGCCCGATTTTTTTCGGCTCGGCAACGATGTTTTTAGAAGAATCGTTTGACATCGACAATCGTGATTAACCCGATTAACAGTAGTAAAAACACAAAGCTGCCACCATATACCCAGTTCTCAAATTCTTCAGTCAGCGGCTTTCGCAACAAACGCGAAAGGTAGGTCAGGAAGATTTTGCCGCCGTCCAATGCCGGAATAGGCAAGACATTCATAATCGCTAGGCTCAGCGAAATCACCGCCACAATCATCAACATAAACTGGTAACCCAAACTACTGCCATCTTTGAGCACCACGAAGATACCAACCGGGCCGGAAACCTGACTGCTGGCCGCAGTTTGCCCAGCTTCGCGCGCGGCATGGTTGCGGGTGAGCGCGCCGGCAACGATATCCGCCAAGCCGTGCACTGCTGTCCAAAGCCCCTTGAGTGTCAGCACGGTAAGCTGTTTCGCAACCCCTACGGCAACAATCGGTGCCGACCATGTCGAGCGCTGCAGCGTAAATTCTGACGGCTCTATGCCCAAATAACCTTTGGGATTACTCGTATTCCGACTAGCCGCGACTGCTTTCTCGTTCAATAATGTCACCGTTGCCGTGCGTGTTGCACCATTACGCACATATGACAGCATGATGGTTTGGCCGGCCAGACTTTTGGTGACATTCGGCAGCTTGTTGGCCTGCGAAAGTTTCTGGACTTTTTGCGGGTTATTAGCTGGCGCGAGGCTCAACAGCTCGTCCCTTCCCTGCAAGCCAATCTTTGCGGCTGGCGAGCCAGGCTGTACATTGCCAACTAAAACTTCGTCTTTGACAATTTTCGTGTCGCTTTTGACCGTGAACTGATTATCAACCAGCTGCGGCATGCCAGCCCACGCAAGGATCATGAACAGCACCAACGCCGCCAACAAGTTCATGCCCACGCCGGCAGCCATGATTTTGGTCTTTACCCAAGTGCTGGCCGCGCCGAACGTTCCGGGCTCTGTGTCGCTATCGTGCTCACCTTTCAGACGCACAAAGCCACCCAGCGGCAGCGCGTTGATACTAAACTCAAAACCTTTGCGGCCTTTTTTGCCTTTAATTTTGCGGCTCCAAATTTTTGGCGGGAAAAAAATGCCGAACTCTTCGGCTTCTACGCCGTTGCGGCGCGCCACCAAAAAATGCCCCAGCTCATGCACAACCACAAGACCGAGGAACAAAACGATGCCAACAATCAGGAGCAACACTGCCATACTATCTGCCAAAAACCCGCTTCATTACTTATGATTATAACAGAAGCTAAACCGTCATCAGTTCGGCTTCTTTAGCTTTGGCCAGCTGGTCTACAGCCTGTTTTTGCTGAGCCATCTGCTCATCAATTTGCTTTTCGATGCGCTTTACGTCGTCTTCGGTGAGGCTCTTGTCTTTTTTACCAGTTTCAGCCAGTTTTAGTGCGTCGTGGCGAACGTTGCGCATGGCAATCATGCAGTCTTCGACCTTCTGACCAATTTGCTTGGCTAGGTCGCGGCGACGTTCTTCGGTAAGCGCCGGAATAGGCACGCGCACGACGTGGCCATCGTCGGTGGGGTTGAGACCGAGCGACGGGTTATTACGGATTGCCGCGGCAATCGCCTGCAGGTTGTTCGGGTCAAATGGCGAGATTTGCAGCAGCTGCGCCTCTGGTGCCGTGACGGTCGCCGTCTGGTTCAACGGCATTTGCGTGCCGTATGCCTCGACCATCACACTGTCCAACATACTGGCGTGCGCCCTGCCCGTGCGAAGCTTTTTCAGTTCACCCTGCAGGTGTTCTACCGAGCCGGTAAATTTAGTTTTTGCTTCATTGATAATGTCATTTGGTTGCATGGTTATAAGTATAGCAGCAAAAGTGAGGTTTTGAGTTGACTTTATAACGCTAAAATGCTATTGTATATTTGAATTGAATTATCGAAATGAAACACACAAATCCCGAAAACCAGCCTCGTCCTCGTAGATCTCTAGCACTTATAGCTGGTCTGACTGGAGCAGCCGCGCTTGCTGGCGTTGGCGCCTCTCTGGCCACCAGTCATGTCGGAGCAGCCCCTAGTTCTATAGAACAGGCGCCCGCAGGTACGGCACAGGCCAACAAAGCTGACCCCTACATAACTATCAACACTGCAAAAAGTGCCAACCTCGCAGCAAATACTATACTTGGCATGGCAACGACCCTGCCCTCAGCTGAGCAGCACTGGGACAACGGCAAGCTGCAGGTACACACTCCACAAGGTACAGATATTGCTGTTTCGGTCACCCAGGATATGGTAGATCTCCGCGCATCCGAAAAGACACCAGCCGGTTATGACTATATGGATGTCACCTATCAACTAACTCCTGCAACGCAGGCGATGACAGCAACCAATCTACAAGGAGTTTTTCAGAGTGCGCCGGTTGAGCGTTTCACGCTTACGGCAGGTAGTGACATGACGCATAGCCAAACACTACTCGCAAACCAAGACGGCGGATTTTCAGTGTATGAAGGTTCTGCTGTGGCACAAGCCAGCACCGAAACCTTAGAGCAAGAACGGCAAGACGGTACCCTTGCACCAGGTCACAGCCTAACTGATGATGAGATGTCTCAGATCATCGAAGCAGCAGCCGGGACAGGCGAAGCTCTCCAACTGGGTTCGGACGCAGCCACATCAGCTTAATAAAGCACACATTAAAAAATGGCGAGCCAGATGGTTCGCCATTTTTGTTGGTCGCTTAAGAAATTACGCGACTTCGCCGAGCACCATGCGGCTAAAGCGGCGAATGACAATGTTTTCGCCAAGTTTGCCAATGGTTTCTTTGGTGTAGTCGGCAATGGTTTGGTCTGGGTTTTTGATGAACGGCTGTGCAACCAGCACGCGCTCCGAGAAATATTTTTTGAGCTGGCCTTCGACAATCTTCTCTGCCATGTCGGCCGGTTTGCTCTTCAGCGCGTCGCTTTCGAGTAATTCCTTCTTTTTGGCTTCGCGGACGTCTGCGGGAATGTCTTCAACAGTCACAAATTCCGGAGCGGCAGCTGCAACATGCAGTGCGATATCGTGCGCGAATTCGCGGAAGCCCTCACTGCGAGCCAAAAAGTCGGTTTCGCAGTTTACTTCTACCAGCACGCCGATGCGGTCGCTGTGCACGTAGGCCTCAATGACACCTTCGCGCGCTTCGCGCTCGCCCTTTTTCTCGGCCTTGGTCAGGCCTTTTTTGCGCATTGCTTCCAGCGCTTTGTCGAAATCACCAGCGGCTTCTTCCAGCGCTTTTTTGGCGTCGGTCATGCCCACGCCAGTTAGCTCGCGCAAGCGCTTAATTTCGGTAATGTCTACAGCCATTATTTTTCCTCTACCTTTTTGGCTTCGTCCTTGTCCGGAGCAGCCTTGGCACGCTTTGCCTTGCCAGCTTCAACTGCCTTCTGGAAGTAGTCGGCCATGAGCTGCAACGTCTTGATCGCGTCGTCGTTGCTTGGAATCGGATAAGTTACAAGCGATGGGTCGGCGTTGGTGTCTACCAGCGCAACAATAGGAATGTTGAGCTTTCGAGCTTCGCGAACCGCATTAGCGTCGTTAATAACGTCAAAAACAACTATTGCGCCCGGCCGGCCGTTCAGCTCTTTGATGCCACCATATAGTACATTCATCGCGTCAATTTCTTCTTGGAAGCGCTGTACCTCAAGCTTGTTGTACTTGTTGGCCAGCTCGCCGTTAGCCATCTTGGCCTCTAGATCTTTTAGGTGCTTCACGCGACCACCAATAGTCGGCACGTTGGTCAGCATACCGCCAAGCCAACGGTTGGTAACAAATGGCATGCCGGTGTCTTCGGCCAGCTTTTGCACGATTTCTTGCGCCTGGCGCTTGGTGCTCACAAACAGCACTTGCTTACCTTCGCTCGTAGTCTTTACCACGAACTCCAGTGCTTCCTCGAGTCCCTCAACCGTTTTAGTGAGGTCGATAATGTGGCTGCCGCCACGTTTGCTATGAATATACGGCGCCATCTTCGGGTGCCATCGCTCAGTTTTGTGCCCAAAATGTGCACCGCTCTCCAGCAATTGTTTAATGTCTACATCAACTGTAGCCATAGTTAACGTCCTTTCTCTTCGATTGGGTGCTCGCCCGCGCCTACATGGCACTCGCGCAAGAGGATTTTCTCCCAACCTGCTTAATTAGTTGATGCCCCAATTTTACCAGATTAGAACTTCTCATTCAAGAGGGCCTAGTGGCTGCTCGCTAATTCGCTTCTTTGAACGGCAATTCTTAATCTGCCTCCAGATGCATAGCCTTCATCAATCCCGTCCATCGCATATTTTAGAGACCTCGACTTTTTTCTATCAGAAACGAGCGAAAACATCGTGGTTGGCTGCTTCAACCGTATGGTCCTCGGCGAAGTTGCGTAAGCTTGTCTTTATTAAAACCCCTGATAGTTTTTTGGTACCAGGGGTTTTAATATGTATATACTTCTACTGACCTAAAGTTCTGGTGGATACTCGCTTAAGTCACTAGCAATCTTATCTACATTGCTCACGTTTTCTGGTTGGTAAGGAGGATTGGCACTACGCGGATCAGGAAGGCCAATATCTTTCATAGTTTCTATATATCGTTTCTCCGTGGGTGGGCTTGCCGTATCTAGGGCTGATTCGCCTAGTGTTTCTTGCGCTTGCCAGCCCGTAGTATTGTAGCCGTCGTCTTGCGCCCATTTCTCTCCACCCTGAGCAACCATTTTAACTTCATGACGTGTAGAGTAACCATCAGCTAGAGTGCCCTCACTACTGAAGTATAAAGGTTTTCCTGGATCTACCTCGCCATCCTTCTTAGTACCCATTACCCCAAACGTCTTAGCTTGAGCATCAGTAATTTTTACGGCGTACATGCCATTCGGCGTTTCTCCTACGTTAGTGAGGTGAAAGCGGGCTGGATCTTGCTTTTGGTGGGCGACCAGCTGTTCATCCAAGCTTGTCATAGCGGGTTTTAGAACGTCTTTGGCGTACTGTTGTGTAGTGGTGCCTGTTGGTACATCGGTAGCTTCATAGGCACTCGCGCCACCCACTCCTGCAAGTACGCCGGCAGCAAGTAACAGCCTACCTGCTTTGTGTCCGGCGCTAGTAGTTGATTGGCGCGGTTTATTGGTTTCGTGTAGTTCACTCATTTATTGATTCCTTTGTTTTTGTTTTTGTTTTAGGCTAACTTGTTTAAAATATTAGCACTTTATCGTCGAAAAGTCAATACCAATCACCTGCCTGAACCTAGCCCGAGAGATGCGGCTTGTTTATCGCAAGCTAACTTTGCTCAAGCGCGTCACGAAGTTTTTGCGCGTAGCTTGCACGTAGTTCCGGTGCGGCCAAATGTTTTTGTTCGGGCTTTAACATATTGTAGCCGTCGTCTTTGTAGCGCGGCCAGACATGGAAGTGGAAGTGGAACGCGTGTTGATCGCCCTCCGGTTCGTTATTCTGGCGTGTTGTGATGCCATCGCAACCATATGCCCGCTTCATGGCAATCGCTACTTTCTGCGCCACTTCAAAAATTCGATGGCCACACTCTGTCGACAGCGTGTAGAGATTTTCAAAATGTTCGTTCGGTACCACAATCGCAAAGCCATCGTTGTTGTGTCCCGAAAAGAACGAGTTAACAAAGACCGTCACCAGCTCGTCCGTATATACAACGTCGGTTCGTTTCATAACAGTGTCATCGTTCTCTACTCCCTGAATGCCTAGGCAAATTGGACAAATATAATCTCGTGGCGCTCTGCTTGGAAAAGTCATAACCTACAGCATACACTAGACTTAGCGCTTTGTTGACGGATAGCCAACAGATGTGTATAATATCGGCAAGATTATGAAGAAAGACATTCACCCTAAGAACTACCGTGCGGTCGTGTTTCAGGACCTGAACAACGACTTCAAATTTTTGACGCGTTCCACTGTCGCCAGCGACGAAACCATCAAGTGGGAAGACGGCAACGAATACCCACTGGTTAAAGTACACATCACCAGCCAGTCTCACCCATTCTTCACTGGCGAAGAACGCATTATGGACATCGAAGGTCGCGTCGACAAGTTTAAGGCACGCACCAAGGCTGCCGAAGACGCCCGCGAGCGTGCTGCCAAGGCTGCCAAGAAGCAAGCTGCACGCAAAGCTGCACGTGTCGAGCAAAAGGAAGCCAAGAAAGTTACCCCAAAAGCTCGTTAGCTACCTTGCCCCGCCTAAGGCCGTTCGATTATCACTCGAGCGGCTTTTGTTTTACACTAAAGTAAGCTGAGAATATTATGGAAGAAAAAGAAACGCAACTCCGCGCCGAATATGCCGAACTGCAAGCCAAACTTGCAGACCCTGCTATCTTTGGGCAAAAAGATTATCCAAAGCTTGCCAAACGGAACACCAAGCTAGCGCACCTTGTGGGTTTGTTCGACGAAAAAGCAAAATTGCTCGCCGACAAAGCATCCGCCGAAGAGCTTTTGAAAAGCCCGGACGGTGAACTGCAAGACATGGCACAGGCTGAAATTGAGACGCTTGACCACCAGCTCAAAGAGAACGAAGGCCAACTGGCCGAAGCGCTCACGCCAAAAGACCCAAATGACGAACGCGACGTTATCATCGAAATCCGCGCGGCTGCTGGTGGCGACGAATCTGCCCTATTTGCCGGCGAATTGTACCGCATGTACGCCCGCTGGGCCGAAACGCACAATTTTAAATTGGAGCTGCTCAGTGAAAACGCGTCTGAGTCTGGTGGCTTTAAAGAAATTATCTTCGCCGTACGCGGTGTCGACGCTTACAAAAACCTGAAGTTCGAAGCCGGCGTACACCGCGTTCAGCGCGTGCCAGTTACCGAAAGCCAGGGTCGCATTCACACCTCAACAGTTACCGTTGCCGTGCTGCCCGAGGCGGAAGAAACAGACATAGAAATCAATCCAAACGATCTGCGTATTGACGTTTTTCGTAGCGGTGGACACGGCGGCCAAAGCGTTAACACAACCGACTCGGCAGTACGTATTACGCACCTGCCGACCGGACTTGTCGTCGCCAACCAAGACGAGAAATCACAGATTAAAAACAAGGCGAAGGCACTGGGCGTTCTCCGTTCGCGCTTGCTAGCGATGAAAATTGAGGAAGAACAAAAAAGCCTCAGTGACGCCCGCAAAAAACTCATCGGCTCTGGCGATCGCAGCGAAAAAATCCGCACCTACAACTTCCCTCAGGACCGCATTACCGACCACCGCATTGGCTATTCACGCTCAAACATTCCGGGCGCACTTAATGGCGAAATAGACGACCTCCTCGAGCACCTCCAAGCAGCAGAACACGACCTCGTTACCCAAGGAAATTGAATGAAAGTACTAATTACCGGATTGCCCGGAGCCGGAAAAACGACCATTATACGAGAACTGCAGAAACGTGGATATAACGCTCACGAAACCGACGAAAATGGTCTGACTAGTTTTTATGAGTTGAGAACTGGCAAGAAATTGGATAAAGCTCCACCGAGCCCAATAGATTTCAACCGTTACGCCTGGAATTGGGACATCCCCACCATCAAGCGCCTCATGACCCACACTCAAAAGCCAATCTTCTTTGGTGGTATTGCCAGTAATACCGCCGATTATCTGGACCTCTTTGATAGGATCTTTGTACCTCATCCGAGTTTAGAAGTTATAAAACATCGAATAATGACACGAACCAATAACGACTTTGGCAAACATCCAGATGAACTGGCAGATATTCTCAAAGAGCACTCCGAAAATGATAAGTGGTGGTTGGCAAAAGGCGCCATCATCCTCGACGGCAATCAGTCCGTCAGTAAAATCGTCGACAAATTGCTGAGCTACCTCGATGACCGTAAGTAATTGGCTTCACGAAGCACAGCAAAAACTTGAAGGTGCTGGCATCGAAACTGCCCGTCTAGACTGCCTTGTGCTACTGGAAAACTGTTTGAACAAAAATCGTACTCAGCTGCTCGCACATCCCGATCTCGAAATCAATACTGAACAACAAAATTACTTATGGAGGCAGATTGAACGTCGTACGGGACATGAACCACTTGCTTACATCCGTGGTAAGGTTGAATTTTATGGCCGCGATTTTCTTGTCGACAAGCATGTACTTGTGCCCCGCCCAGAATCCGAGACTATCATAGACCTGCTTAAGACAGCGCGGCTTCCCGAGCATCCACATATTGTTGATGTAGGTACTGGCAGTGGCGCGCTTGGCATTACTGCAAAGCTAGAGCTGCCGAATGCAGCAGTTACGTTACTCGACATTGATCGGCAAGCATTAAAAGTAGCTGAAAAAAACATTAACAAGTTTAGCGTCGATATCGCGCACATTTTAAGCGATTTATTGCCAGCCGATACATTGTGCGACGTGGTAATTGCTAACCTGCCCTATGTTCCAGATGCTTTTTCTATTAATCGAGCAGCTCAAGCTGAACCCCGCTTAGCAATCTTTGGTGGCCCCGACGGTTTAGAGCACTATCGGCGTATGTTCGTGCAATTGCAATCGTTTAGTAAGAAGCCGCAATTTATTCTCACCGAGTCTTTACCCCAGCAACACGCAAAGCTTATAGAAATTGCTGGCCAGGCTGGATTTATGCTTACAAACTCGGAAGATTTTATTCAGCAGTTTGAACCGATAGAATCCTAGTTTCCAGCTGAACCCAGTGTTGCGTGAATATTCTGCGTTTTTCCACCTCTTAAAACCTGGAGAGTAACCGTATCACCTATGGCATGTTGGTCAAGCAGCGCCGTCAAACTGTGACTATCGTCAATGTTCGTGTTATCGACAGCGGTGATAACGTCACCTTCTTTCAGTCCGGCTCGAGCAGCAGGACTACCCGAAACAACACCCGCTTGACCGCCAGCTTTATCGGCAGGAATGATGTATGCGCCGCGCGTTATGCTCAGATGTAATTGTGTGGCAGTATCGTTAGTGAGAGAAAGATACCGTACACCGAGATATGGTTGCTGGAACTTGCCAGTTTGCAAAACTGTCTTAATGAGTCCACTTACATCATTAATTGGAATAGAAAAACCGATATTCTGTGCACCGCTAGCCGTTGCCGTGTTAATGCCGACCACTTGCCCATCTATATTAACGAGTGGCCCACCAGAATTGCCCTCGTTAATGGCGGCATCGGTTTGGAACAAGTCCTCGAGATTTTCGCTATTAGAGCCGCCCGCACTGTCCGCCTGCACACTTCGGCCATAACCAGAGATTATGCCGCTAGTCACAGTGTTTTGGAACTGGCCAAGAGCGTTCCCAATGGCAATAACGCTATCACCAACTTTCATTTTGCTTGAATCACCCAATGTTACCGGTACCAATTTGTGCCCTTTAGCGTTGGAGAGCTTGAGGAATGCTACGTCCAGGCTGTCAGCCTCGCTGGTACGACCAACCACTTGCACATTGTTCAGCCGCGTGCCATCAGAAAGTGTTATGCTTACACTTCTAGTACCGACAGGAACAACATGGCGATTAGTAACAATCAAACCGTCGGACGAAATAATAATACCGGTACCGGCAGCCTGCTCCTCTGTTGGTTGCGTGATACCAAAGAGACCACCCCCGATATTCTGTTGGCTCGTAAGGGTAACGTTGACCGACACAACGCTCGGTCCCACTTTTTTAGCGATACTACTAATAAGCTGGCTTTCGTTCTCAACAACTTCTTTCTGCACGGCCACGGACGAATTTGATTGCGTCCCTTTGCTGGTTGCACCCAACCAGCCACCCAAGAAACCAGTTGCAAGACTTGCCATTAATACCAATGCCACACTGAATGTCTTGACCTTTTGTACGTGCCCCCATTGCAAATGTAGATTTCCCTGGTGGCGCGGTTCAGTTTTTTTAATGTTGTCCGTATCGTCCATCTCTACTCCCCATCCAATTTAGACAATTTTATTTCCCCAATTCGATAGCGCCAACACAATTACCACAATTGCCCCCATCACAAATATAAATTGCCGCTGAAGCATAGTGGTTAGTTTGTCGAAATGATCAAGATAATACAGCGTTGCCAGTCCGTAGCCAACCGCAAGAAGTAAAACGGTCGGCTGCGCAATAGCGCCATAAAATAATAGCCAGTGTCCGAGCACCCACATGAGGGCGGCACCAAAATAGCCCCAAAGATAACCCAGCAGCTTGGAGTACGGCTCTTCAAAGCTATCGAAAAAGTGGCGAGCAGTAAGATAACAAATAATCCCCGTCACAAACACGAGTCCGTACAACGGTGCTCCGCCCCAAGCTGCCGTGAGTGCGCTGAGCCCAGCCAAAAAACCAATAGCCGCCTGCACAGAGGTCATAAGAATAGAAGATTTCGGCTTGATGACAATCAGCCACACTGCATACAGGAGTGCCCAGATCGCTTGTAGTCCTGGACTCGTTGTTTGCAGCATAAGCGCCAAGCCTGAGAAGCCCACTATCATGTCCACCGCATTGGCGCGAATGTTGACTGGCCAAAATCGAAAGCGCACTGCAAACATACGCCACTTACTTAACACAATTAGGATGAATGCCAGCTGAACAAAATGAATTCTGATTAATACGAACAGCACGAATGGCAACACTACCAGCAACACCAGGTGCAGTACATTTGCAAAACCGGTTGCCGGTTTTATTTTTGCAACGAGTGGTCTCATGCTCCCTCAAGTATAGCAAAAATATCGTTTTAGTTAGCCATGCAACAAAATATACGATATAGTTAGTGATTGAATGACTCCGGAAAATCCAAACACAGCAGCTGGCCCGGCACAGCCCACAGAAGAGCAGCCGCCAGTCCATCAGCCCACTGATCGGCACCAAGGGTTACGTGATACCTTGTCTATTGTTGCTGTTTTTGTGACGGCACTTGTTTTAGCATGGGGCCTTATTTCTTTTGTTTTTCAGTCGTATGAAGTTAATGGCTCTAGTATGGAAACGACGCTACAAAACAACGATCACCTTGTGGTTTGGAAAGTGGCACGTACGTGGGCGCGCATCACTAGACATCCTTACGTGCCAAACCGTGGCGACATCATTATCTTTAATGAACCGAATCTGGAACAATATGGTCAAGGTAACGATAAGCAGCTCGTTAAGCGCGTGATCGGACTACCCGGCGAGCGTGTAGTTGTGAAGAATGGTGAGATTACTATATATAATAAAGTCGACCCCAAAGGCTTTGACCCGGATAAGACGCTCGCTTATGGCAAGGTTATCCCGATGACCTCTGGTGATATAAACCTCACCCTTGGGACAAACCAGATTTTTGTCTGCGGCGACAACCGGCCAGATTCACTTGACTCACGCGTCTTTGGGCCGGTAAACCTCAATAATGTTGTTGGTAAACTCGCCGTGCGTGTACTGCCGCTAAATAACGCAAAAGTTTTCTAGAACTATTCGCCAAGTAGCTCAATAATTTTATTGAGCTGTTCATCTGACGTAAAAATAATTTCGAGCTTGCCACCCTTGGCCGTACGGCGGATTTGTACCGGTGCACCAAATCGCTTACTGAGTTTTTTGGTAGCCGGTGTTTCAGTACGCATACGCTCGCGCGTAGCTTTTGTTTCGCGAAAACCATCCTTCACCGACACTGCGAACTGCTCCGCCTGCCGCACGGTCCAACCATGTGACAATACATTATTAAGTAGTATTGTTTGTTTATCGGGCCAATCTTTCAGCGCTAAAATAGCGCGCGCATGACCTTCAACAATTTGTTGTCGGCGTAACGCCGTCTTTGCCCGCTCCGGCAACTGCAACAACCGCACGATATTGCTAATGGTCGAGCCAGCTTTGCCAAGGCGCTCGGCAATTTCCTCATATCCGACCCCGAATTGCTGGTGCAGATATTCAATGGACGCTGCCTGTTCCAATGGTGATAGATCGACACGTTGCACATTTTCAATTAGCGCAATTTCCAACTGCTCTAACTCCTTGGTGGTTCGCACAATTGCCGGTACCGTTTCCAGGCCAGCAACTTGTGATGCACGCCATCGCCGTTCGCCGGCAATAATCATGTAGCCTTGGTCTGTTTTGGTTACAACCAGTGGCTGTAAGATACCGTATTGCTTTATAGATGCAGCCAGCTGCTTGATGGCCTCTGTATCAAACTCCTGCCGTGGCTGGTAACGGTTCGGCGTAAGTTTTCCGAGTGGAATTTTTTCTACTCTGTCGGTTGCGGCAAGCAGCAGGCTATCATCAAAATCTTTTGGCAGTAGCGAGTCAAAACCACGCCCAAGGCCGGTCATTTTTTTTCCATTAGGCACGTTCCGAAACCTCCTTGGCAAGCTGTTTATAGGCACGAGCGCCTTTGCTCCAGCGATCGTGCTCAAATATGGTCTTGCCGAAGCTTGGCGCTTCGGCCAGACGCACATTGCGCGGAATCACCGTTTTAAATATCTTATCGCCAAAATACGTTTTGATTTCTTGTTTCACCTGTTCGGACAAACTGGTTCGCTTGTCATACATCGTAATTACTACGCCCAGAAGTTCGAGCGATGGATTTACCCCTTGCCGCACTCGCTGGATGGTGTGGAGCAACTGCCCCAAACCTTCAAGCGCATAGTATTCTGCCTGCACAGGAATCAGCACGGAGTGCGCTGCGGCCAGCGCATTAACTGTTAGTAATCCGAGTGAGGGTGGGCAGTCAATGATGACATACTCGTATACCGCGTGTTCCAAGGCCTCGCGCAGTCGGTACTCACGGCGCAATTCGCCAACAAGCTCCACTTCCGCGCCAGCCAGGTTGGCATTTGTCGGTAAAACCAACAGACCGGGTGAGTTAGATTCATGCACCGCATCCACTAACGGTACTTTTCCGCTCAACACTTCATAGGTGCCGGCACCCAGATTTTCTTTCGGTAATCCCAACCCACTCGTCACGTTACCCTGTGGGTCGAGATCAACCAGGAGCACGGGTTTTTTAGGTGTAGCTAGCTGTGCGGCTACATTCTCGGCAGTAGTCGTTTTGCCCACGCCACCCTTTTGGTTTACCACGGCAATAATTTTTGTTGGCATGTTCCCTCTTTCACCAAACAGTATACCATCTTGCCATAAGCGCACGAAAGACTAAGGTCCGTTGCATTGCACGTAGCCAAGGCCAGACTATAGACCAGGAGAACCAGCGAGCCTTATACTACCTACTGTGTGGTCCTTGCGTTCCACGCATAACTTAGATGGTTTGAGTTTATGAAAAATTTAAAGGCATAAAACAACTCCCTGTCAGCGACGGTACCATTGCTACCAGCTATTTTTTAACCCTGCACTTTACTGCGCTAACTGTATTAAATAATGACTTTGTGTCGTTGCAACCTTGCTCGTGGGGTTAGCGCGATACACGGATGAGCTACTTGAGCAGACCAAGATGCCAGCAGCACCCTGCCTCACAAAACTAATAAAGTTAGTTTGTTTGCGTCTGTCCGGTGAGACGCTGGATGGTGAGCGTCGTAAGAGTCGCACTATCACTAGCACTACTACCACTTATCCAGCCAAGCCCTACGCCGAGGTCGAGCGTGCCAGTGCCACCACTCCACGTATTTCCCGAAAAGTCAGACGTAAAGCCACTAATCGCGGCCGCGTTCGTAGCGGAACCTGTAGTTACACTAGAGGCATCTAGAGATAATATAACGTATCCATTCGTCAGTACTGTGGTGCTAGACGTGCAAGTAATGGTTGCCGATAAATTCCATGAGGTGGCTCCAGCGGCTCCCGTACCTATATGGGAAGTGGCTACTAGTGAGTCGGTTTGCGCATTCGTGCCCGAATGGCCATTATTGCCTTCGTAAATATTGAATATTGCCTTATCGTTGGCACCACCAAGTCCACTAAACCAACCGCCGGCAGTTATCTGATATGACACGCCTCGCTGGCAATCGTTTGCCGGCAATGTAGTGTAGCCGGTGCTGAAGCCTGTTATGTTTACTCCTCCGGCTGCACCAGAAAGTTGATTCGAAGTATGGACGGCAGCATACATCAGGCCGTCACACCCAATCCATTGACCATTCTCCGCGCACTCGAAAGAATCGTCGTCGGTATTGTAGTACATGCCACCCTCCGTATTGTACGTACCACCACTGCCTGTTGGCACTGTTGGAGATGTACCGCTGACACAAAGGTGGTTTGTACCACCAGTACCACATGTGCCATACAGAGTAAGGATTGGATTAGTGTTGTTGCTTGAGCTACCGATGGTTAGGCTGCCATTGGAAGAAATGCTATCAAGCAAGTTGGCAGATGCATCTTGTACTTCAAACAAATCAGCAGTAGCCGTGCTGTTTTGTTTTGTTACGAGGGTTGCTGTGGTATTGGAAGAGCTGGCCGACTGGAAGAGGCCGGAGATACCACCGGTACCTTGGCCATACACACCAACACTACCCGCGGCTGACGAAGAGCTTACACCATAGACACCGTATGTGTTACCACTAGCACCGGCCGCCTGACCGTATACACCAATGGCCGCATTAGTAATGGAAGCAATTTGACCCCAAACACCATAGTTGACACCACTAGTAGCAGTCTCTTGGCCAAGCACACCGGCAGCACCACCTGCCGTCGAATTAGTAGCCCCTTCTGCGCCGGCACCGGCACCAGTCCCAGTGTACTGGCCAAATACACCGAGGGAACCGGTAGTATTAGAACTATTCACGCCATGTACACCGGCAATGCTCCCACCACCCGAGGTGGTAACGCCGTAGACACCATCGGCAGTAACACTGGCGCCCTTTACCCCAATACCGCTTCCCGTGTTGTTGCCATACAATGCGATGGAGCTAGCAGAACTCGAGGAGTTCGTGCCTTGAATCGTAACCGTAGCGCCACTACCACCGCTAGTTCCCGTTACGACCGTGCTCGTAGCACTGGCAGACCCGAGCGTTGCACTCGTTGCGGTTAGTCCACCCTGGACGGTGACCGCACCGGCAGTTTGC
>JAICLK010000047.1 GCA_025927415.1 Candidatus Saccharimonadota bacterium
GCTAGCATGCGCCGGCATGGTGATGGTGTGAATAAAGTCGTTTTGCTTGCCAAGCATCTCGCTGGTTTGTGCGGCAATCAGCAAGGCGAGGGTAGAATCGAGCCCACCGGATAGGCCAAGCACCATACTTTCGGAACGGGCATCACGAATGCGCTGCGCGGTTGCGTACGCCAGCTCATTGAAAATCTCTTCGCAGCGCTCATCGAGCGTTTCGGGGTTGTTGGGCACATATGGCAATGGATCAACATTGCGCAAAAGGTGTTCGTCGGTTGGCTTTGGCGCGGTAAGGTTTATCACCCGATAACTGCGTTCGGTCTGGGCATCGCCAGCTTCCACGGCCCAGGTTTTGTTTACGAAGCGGTCGTGTTCCAGGTAGGGTCGGTCTACATCATATACGAGCGGCTCGTGCTGCTTGGCGAATGGTTTACGTTCGGCGGCTAGCCGCCCATTTTCGCTGATAATTTGGTGGCCGCCATACACGACATCTGCCACAGATTCGCCTTTGCCAGCCGAAGCATACGCATATGCGCAAGCGGCCTTGCCGGAAAAGCTAGCGATGATGGTTCGCCGCCAAGCTGCTTTGCCAATCAGCTCGTTGCTGGCTGATAGGTTGGCAACCACGTGTGCGCCTGCCAACGCGGCATCGACTGCCGGCTGCTTGTTCGCGAACAAATCTTCGCAAATTTCGGCGCCCACCACGGTACCGTTCACATTAAATAATAGGTCGGTGCCAAACGGTACGGTTTCATCGCCAATCCTTACCGTTTGGCTACGCACATTTTTGCCGCTGCTAAACCAGCGTTGCTCGTAGAATTCTTTGTAGTTTGCTAAATATGTTTTGGGAATGATACCTTGCACGTGGCCTTCCGCCAGCAGCACGGCACAGTTGTATAGGCGATCTTGATGCCGAATGGGCGCGCCGACGAACATTGCCGGGCCGTCCGCCGTTTTGCCTGCCAGCAGCTCCAGGCCGTGTTCGGCTTGCTCTAGCACGTGATGGTTATGAAATAAGTCGGCAGTGGAGTAACCGGTAAGGCCAAGCTCGGGCAGGACCAGCAGCTCGGCACCAGCATTTTTGGCTTGTTCGTACGAAGAGGTGATGGCGGCAACGTTTGCGGCGACATCGGCAATACAAACTTCGGGTACGGCCGTGGCTACACGCAGATAATCATCGGTTGGCTTTGTGAATTGTTCGGCGGCAAGCTCGTGGTACATAACTGTTCCCTTTCAGAAAGTGTGTATAGTACACCTACAAAATCAGCATACTAATTACTTAGTGTCATGTCAACACCATCATGTAGCGTATAATAAATTTTATGAGTAGCGAGTTGGTTGATACGCACTGCCACATTCATGAGGCGGTCCAAAACTTTACTAATAATAGTGAGACCCGCGAGCGCTGGCAGCAATCCGATGCGGGCACGCCGGATGAAATCATCCAGACGGCCGTAGCAGAAGGTGTGACGCGCATAATTTGCGTGGGGACGGCGCTTGCCGACAGCGAGCTAGCGGTAAATTTTGTGCAGACGCGGCCGCAGACATGGGCGACCATCGGCATTCATCCGCACGAAGCCAAAGATCATCTGGACAAAAAAACGCTGGAAAGCTTTGCGGTATTGGCTGACAAGCCAAAAGTCGTGGCAGTGGGCGAGTGCGGACTGGATTACTTTTACAATCATTCTTCCAAGGCCGACCAAGAGAAAGTGTTGCGGTTCCAAATAGAACTGGCACTTGCGCACGATTTGCCTATAACCTTTCATGTGCGCGAAGCATTTGACGACTTTTGGCCGATTTTCGACGAGTACAAAAATATTCGCGGCGTTATCCATAGTTTTACGGGTACGCGCAACGATTTGGACGCGATTTTGAGCCGCAATTTGTACGTTGGTATGAACGGCATCATGACGTTTAGCAAAAATCCCGAGCAGCTCGAAATTGCCAAAGCCGCGTCGCTGGCGAGTATTGTTACCGAAACAGATGCGCCTTTCTTGACCCCTGCGCCCTTTCGTGGTAAAATTTGCGAACCAAGACACGTGAGAGTGACCGCGGAATTTCTGGCAAAGCTGAGAGGCGAAACGCTCGACCAATTCGCCGCCGCAACGACGCAGAACGCTCGACAGCTCTTCGGACTAAATTGAGACATAGAAAATGAACGGCACAACAAATCTTTCAGAAGGACTCTCCAGACAAGAGCTGGCGGTAATGCCTTACGAGGCTGCCGCGTTTGCTCACGTTATTGAATATTGCGCGGCTCAAACGTTGCACCGGCTTGTCCGAATGCATCCGGACGCGTTCTATCAGCAAGCTGTGCCAGCTAGCCCCAAAGTTGTCCGTCAATCGCAACCTGCTGCAGAGAAAGTTCAACCAGTACCTGCGGTTCAGCTACCTGTTGAAGACGCACCGAGTAGCATTCCCGCTTCGGTGGTGGAAGAGCAAGTTGCTGCCAACCCAGCATGGCAACCGGATGTCGTAGCCCCGCAAGCGGAACCCGCTATGGTTGACCAAGCCCGCCTTGCCATCGAACATGCCTATGGCGGACAAGATGTGCAGAGAGGTATGCAGTGAGCCTGCTTACTCTTCTAACTGTCCCGGCCAAAAAGCAGACCGTCGAACAGCGCCGCGCCGAGGCTCGTAAAGCATTAATTCATTGGAGTGGCAAAGTTGGTGGCGAATTGTTTGGCCCACTGCAGCCCGGCGGCCGCCGCGAATTTTTCTGCCTGGACGAGCGCACCTGGGTATGGCACGAAGAATGGACCGACCAAGCTGGCAAGCGCCATATCGTTACGACGCGTTATGACGTGCGCCCGAACGGTGTATTTAAAGCGCAAGGGAACAACCCCTATCAGTTGCTTTCTGCCGAAGAGGCACGCAATCTATACAATGCAATAGCCTTGTACTATGAGCGCGTGATGCCGGAACTCGCACGCCTTCAGCAGCCTGCATAGCACGGCTGTTTTTCGTAACGTATTATATAAAAAACATGGCCAATTCGATTATTTATGTAGATCATGCTGCTGCCACGCCGATGGACGGGCGGGTCTTGGCTGCTATGCAGCCGTACTTTGCGGAGAAGTTTTACAATCCGTCGGCAACGTACCTGGCAGCGCAAGCAGTTGCAAAAGATTTGGAGCAAGCGCGGGCGAGTGTGGCGAGCAATATTGGTGCACGTTCCAGCGAGATTATTTTTACAGCCGGTGGAACTGAGGCAAACAACCTCGCCATCAGCGGGGTGATGCAAAACTTTCCGGAAGCGAACGTGGTGGTGAGTGCTGTAGAGCACGAGTCCGTGCTGGCGCCGGCGCACGTATATGATTGCCGCGAAGCGAGTGTGGACGAAAAAGGTTCGGTGAAGCTTGAAGATTTGCGTGCGAATATCGACGACAAAACCGTACTCGTGAGCGTCATGTACGCCAACAACGAAGTCGGCACCATCCATCCAATTCGCGAAGTTGCGGCCATCATCAAAGAAGTTCGCGATGCACGTCGCAAAAGCGGCAACAAGCTGCCACTGTACTTTCATACCGACGCAGCGCAAGCAGCAAATTATCTGGATCTTCAGGCGGCTCGGCTGGGTGTCGACCTTATGACATTGAACGGTGGTAAAATCTACGGGCCAAAGCAGAGCGGGGTGCTGTTTGTCCACGCAAACGTTCAGCTTCGGCCAATCATTTTGGGTGGCGGCCAGGAACGTGGCCTTCGTAGTGGCACTGAAAACATTGGAGCTAGCATTGGCTTTGCGAGAGCCCTGGAAATTGCCCAAACCATGCGCGAGGAAGAGGCGAAGCGGCTGATTGCGCTGCGGCACTATTTCTTTGGTCACATTAAA
>JAICLK010000034.1 GCA_025927415.1 Candidatus Saccharimonadota bacterium
GATGCCGCACACGTCCATCCGTCCGAAACCGCCTGGCTCAACGTCAAGAACTTCGGCGCCAAAGGCGACGGCACCACCGACGACACCGCGGCGATACAACTGGCATTGAACAAAGCCGGGGCGGGCACGGGTAATACGGTTGTCTACCTACCCACCGGCAACTACCGCACCACCGCGGCGCTGACGTACACCTCAAAGCAGGCTCTGCGGATCAGGGGCGACGGCGTGAACGGCTGGAATAACGGCACCATGATCTGGTGGGAGCCGGGCGGCAGCGTATACAGCGTGCTCGACATCGGAGGCGGGGCTACAAACACGTCAAGCGTCCACATCTCGGACCTTCAGATAACCACGCGCACATCCTGGATCCTGGATCCCACAACCGTAGACATAGCGGCTGGGTACGTCGGCATCAAGTGCACCAGCGTCGGCAACGTAACGATTGAGCGCGTCGAGATCACCAACGGCTTTAGCAACCCCACCGCCTACCCACCAACCACGGGCATCAAGATCATTTCCGCAGGCGGTTCTCGGCTTATGGACCTGCCGTCGATAGCCGCGTATGGCGACGCCATTTGGATGAACGGCGGCCAAATCATGACCATGTATAACGTCGGTATGGGCACGCGCCTGGGTTCTGGCGGCGCTGGCATTAAGATGGATAACGGCGCGCAGTCCCTGTATATGGCTAATTCCGGTGTGCAAGGCGGCGGCGACAGAGGGATTTACATAGTGGACGGCGGCCTGGTAGCGTGTGAGAACTTCTCCGTCAACCCGGTGGCGGTATGCGGAGTGGAGCTAGTAGTGGGCTCCGGGTTCTGGGGCCACCAGCTTTGGATGAGCCACTCCGGCGGCGGCAATACTCCCTTGATTAACGGCTTTGTGGTAGACAGCGGATTCTTCGGCGGCATCTACCTGTCAGACTGCACCTTCCAGGACTGGACTGGCTACGGCATGCTCATTAACGGCGGCAAGGGCTTCATTATCCGTAACTCGTCGTTCGGCATTAACGGCTCCTTCACGGGTTCGCCTCATACGTACGACGATTTGCACATCGGTGCAGCGGCAAGCAACATAACTATAGAGGGAAACCACTTTAACAGCGACCCGTTCATGGGCCAGTCAGCGAACGGGGTTCGCTCGTCCGTGTACCTGGAGTCAGGCGTGACTAACGTCAGTATCACGGGCAACCTGTTCGTTAACAACGGCGGCGGCTACGGCGTTGCCCCTGTCATTAACAGCGGTGCTATTGGCGTGCAGATAAAAGACAACCTAGGTTACAACCCGGTGGGCAAGCTCTCCTCGCCGCCGGCTGTCGCGGCGTCAACGACGGCCGTCACCAACTCCACTGGGTTCGACGTGAGCGTGTACATCACCTGCGGGTCTGGGGTCACAGTGTCCGCCGTCGCCATCGGCGGTAACGCCACGGGCCTGACAGTCTCCGCCAACACCACGGCACCAGGCATTCGGGTACCCGCCAACGGTACCATAACGCTCACCTACGCAGGCGGAACGCCAACCTGGGCCTGGTTCGCCGACTAAGGCTGCGCGGGATTTCTCCTAGGCGTGTCTCCCTCGTTCACATACAATAAAAGTATGCGAGAGGATGAGCAGTTGAAGGGCGTAAGTATACATGCCGGATTTCCCAACCCGGCGGCAGACAAAAGTCTGGGCGAGCTGAACTTGAATCAGCTCCTGGTTCAGAACACCGCCAGCACTTTTTTGTTCCGC
Organism: Candidatus Saccharimonadota bacterium; assembly: GCA_025927415.1. Lineage (GTDB taxonomy): Bacteria > Patescibacteriota > Saccharimonadia > Saccharimonadales > UBA4665 > JAICLK01. The sequence continues at coordinate 1,732 of JAICLK010000034.1, forward strand.
CTGCGCGGCAGCGAATGGGAGTCGCTCGGTATTTTCGATGGCGACATCGCCATTGTCGACCGCGCGCTCACTCCACGCAAAACCGACTTGGTCATTTGGTGGAGCGAGCACATCGAAACTTTCGCCATTTCCAAACGCCAAGCCGCACCACCAAACGCCACCATCTGGGGCGTCGTAACTACAGTAATCCACCAATTCCGAAAGGATGAGCGCTAAGTGCTGGTCGGACCTCGGCTTTGTCCCGAGAAATGGAGCAAGCCAGAGCAGAACCTCGGCTTTGCCCGAAGAACGGAGCCAGAGAAAACCAGCGTTAAGTCATGCAAGCTGTTTGACGACCAACGGGAGGAGTTCTTGCATGATAGCTGGTTTTACTTGGTGCCGATCCTCGCGGCAAAACGCAGTTCTGAGTTTTGGTTACTTTTGCGAACAAAAGTAACAGAAGAATACGTTTAACCAATGCACAACAACCATACGCCATCAACACCCCAGATCAAGACCTTTGCGCTCATAGACTGCAACAACTTTTTCGTCAGCTGCGAGCGCATCTTCCGCCCCGACCTGCAAACCAAACCCGTCGTCGTCCTATCCAGCAACGACGGCTGCGTCGTGGCGCGCAGCAACCAAGCCAAACGCCTCGGCATCCCCATGGGTGCACCAGCATTTCAATATCGCCAACTGTTCAAGGCCAACAACGTCACGCAATTCTCGGCCAACTTTGAACTCTACGGCAATATCTCCAAACGCATTACGCAGATTCTCACGCAAGTAACACCACACATCGAACTGTATTCGGTGGACGAATCGTTTTTGGATTTGTCGGAGCTAAAAATTGACCATTACGAAGCATGGGCCAGGGAAGTGCGAGCACGCATTTGGCGAGAAGTTGGCGTACCAGTTTCCATCGGCATTGCGCCCAGCAAAACCCTGGCAAAGCTCGCCAGCGAACTCGCCAAGCACGACGATGCGCTCGACGGCACGGTGAGTTTCATCGGCCAATCAAAAGAGTTTATAGAGCAAGCGCTGGCCGCTACGCCCATCCGCGAAGTTTGGGGCGTTGGCCGAAAGCTCGCGCCCAAACTGCAGGCTGAAGGCGTAGGCAATGCGCTGGCACTGGCACAAATGCGACCGCAATACGCGCAAAAAATTATGGGCATCCACGGCCGGCAAATGGTGGCCGAGCTGAACGGCACCAGCTGCCAGCCGCTGGAAACGCAGGGCAGAGTGGCGCAAAGCCTCATGCGTTCGCGCACCTTCGGCGAAGACACAAACGCGCTGCATGTGCTGGAAGCGGCGATTGCCAGCCTCGGCACGCAAGCCGCATTCCGTTTGCGCACGCACGGCCTGCTAGCACGGCGCATCGGCGTATTTGCCAACACCAACCGCCACAAGCCCGGCTACAAACGCTGGACGCGCGAACTCACCCTTACGCAACCAACCGCCGATAGCGGCCAGATCATCAGCCTGCTGGTTGCTAAATTGCCGGAAATTTTCAGCCGCGGCCAGCAGTACCATCGCCTCGGCGTTTTCTTGTACGATTTTGTGCCCGCCAGTTCACTGCAAACAGATTTACTCGGCCACGTCGACCCAGCCTCGCACGATCGCGCCAGCGCGCGCATGGCCGCACTCGACCACATTAATCAAATACATGGTAAAGGCAAAATCCGCTACGCCGCCGAAGACCTCGCCGCGTCCTGGCAACCCAAACGCGACCTGCAATCACCCCACTACGTCAGCAACTGGACCGAACTCCCAACTGTGAAGATTTATAACAAAACTATGCAAGCCTAGACATTGTCAAACTCAAATTGAGGTTCACGCGTCCATGGATCTGCCAAAGGTCCGACATATACAGGGGTGCCGATCTCAGGAAACTGGTCACCTGTGATATCTGCAATTGTGTCGTAGCCCAGCTGCGTTCTGCCAAGGCCAACAAATGTATGCGGATTGTGATAATAAGAACACGGATCCATTGCATCCTTATCCTCACCACAGCCACCTATGATGATATCTGTCTCACCTTTGTCGACCTTTTCGATACGACTCGCCAATACGCTGGCAGCAATAACGCAGTGACCTTCGGGAAACACTTTTCGGCCAGAAGACGGGTCAAGGTTAACTAGGGGTGTGGATACATAATAAGGACTGAACGGTGGCGCTTCTACTTTTCTGAGTCCGTCGGTAGTCTGCGTGTCGTAGCCTATACGTTTACTAATGTAGAAGAGAGCTCTAAAAGCTATTGCAGCCTCGATAATCTCGTCGTCACTAACCTTACCGTGCTCAAAATCACGCCTAGTATCCCAAGCGATTTGCTTTATAGTAGCTAGAGACTCCTCACCTCTGATCATATTTTGTATACTATAACTTATTATTTTAATAATGTCAAATACTCCGCACCAACACCTTGTCATTAATTGGGATGAACTACCAATTGCTAAGCTTAACACTTCTGGCACACCTTGCTAAACTTGGCCCAGTATTGTATTGTTATCTCAAGATTAACAGGGAGAAAACGCATGCAAGAGCAAGCACCTCAAGCACCTATTGAACAACTTGAAGCAGCGGTTGCTGCTGTACCACCAAATGTCACTGCCGCAAGGATGGCTGTTGGCGCAATTGTTGAGCAACTACCGACAATGGACGAAGAAGATCGGCTCGCCACTGCATATCGAGCAGGCGAACTCGCCTCAACCTTGGCCCAAACAGCGCGCGCTGCCGAAGACCAGGGAGAATTCACAAACTACGCCGCACTCATGAATGTGTTTACCAACGCAGCCGGAGCGCAAACAGCACCAACACAAACTGCCGGCAAGGCGCAAACAGGCGGCAAGCGTTAGCGGCCATTTTTAAGAATAGCTTATGGAACAGCCGACTGCACGGGTGGCAGGGTGGGAGCATGTTACCGTACAAGATGAAGTGATTGATAAAACAGGTTTGCCATTCGCGGCAAACCTGTTTGAAGGTGGCGTGCCCGCGGCCGTTATAGAAGAAGCGGTTGCAAACTTCGAACCTAACAATATTCCGCTCGATCTTATCAGCAGCCACCACGGTCGCTCCTACGAAGTTGGCAACGCCAAAAAAATAACTGCCCTCTGGCAAGACCGACACGGCAACCAATACACCAGCCTGTCGTACAAGGGCAACAACTTCACCGAGCAAGATATAATCCCTTCTGCAACCGCACCTTCCCGCTTTATTCCGTGGGGGCTTCAAGAAGACGACGCACTACTGCGTGTAGTCAAAAGCTCTCGTTTACTCCGCGAAAACGACATTCCTACCGAGTGGATTGTGGGTGTTACCGAACCACCTGTTATTGCGTATGGTGCCGAACCAGTCACACAAGCCGAATACAAGAAACGGCTCGTTGCAGAAGCGCTCGGCAAATGGCCCGTTGCCGAGGCGGCAAAAATCGCAAAAGCTATCACGCCAATGACATTTTTCGTAACCGCGCGCTGCATGGAAATTAACGATCGGCCAATGGATTTTTTGGACGATCAAACTCCAGAACAAATACAACAACGACTGCAAAAAGTATTCTCTGTATACAACGTGACCCATAGAAGCGACACGGATTCTCGTGAGCTTTCAACCGACTCGCCCGAAGATTGCCGCTACTACTTTATAAACTTGCTGCCCAAACTGCAGGCACAAAACCTGGCGCGCTTGCATAATCTCGAACTGGTGCACAAGTTTCCAACGCCTGGTAACGTTACGGCACTTGGCGGCGTTATAGATCTTGACTCCATTCATGGCGAGCCGCTTGGCTTTGGCGACAAACCCATAACGTTCAGGGACATTCGCCGTGATATACGTGTGGCCTTCGATGGAGATCGTACCGAAATACTGCAGCACGTCGCCGAAACAACTGATTGGTTCGATGACACCGACACGACACTACATGAAACGCAGCTAACATTCCTAGACGCCTACCTCGAAAACCGTTCCCAAAAACTCAGTGAGCAAGAAAAATTGTTGCTCTTGGTTGAAATAAAACAGGGTAGCGCCATACCAAGTTTAGCCGGAATAAGCGAACAATACGAAAGCCTACAAAACGCGCTCTCAACCTACGAACAACTCTGCAACCCAGTTGCCAAAGACACCGCCGTATTGACCAAACAAACCCGCCAACAAAAACTGGAAATGGCAGAGGCATACGCTTTGCGCACACTCGACACCGAATATTATGAGAAAGGTCGCACAAACGAAGAAAACCCAGATAAACTCCATCTAGAACTGATAGCCTTCACGCTGCGCCGTATAGACGCAGACACCCGCGCTGCAGTAGCACAACAACTCACTAGTGGCCATTCATCAGAAGCGTTTGATACTCTGGTTCAATCGCTCGAAATTGCCGCCGAAACAGAGCACGACCTTCGGACTACTATCGCAAGCAGGTTCGCAGCCGCTCAGAGCATTCGTAATACAAAAACACAACTGCTCGATGAAGAAAAAGAGCACTACGCCAAAACTATCCAAGCCGCCCTCAACGCTGCAGGCACCATAAACAACAACAGAAGTTTCACCAGTCTCGATATGGAAATAATGCTGTTTGGTGAAGACACCGAACGCGAACCGCTGCCGCTACACTATCACCGCAGTCTGCCATACAAAATTCTACCCTCCGTTGCTCTGCAAACGCTGCTCGATAGCTTGGGGGCAGAGGACCCGGAAAACAAAGTACAAATCCACGACAACCCCGATGATATGCCCGACATGAAAACACTACCCATAACGCAGTACCTTACTGATGCGTCGATTCTGCGTGTCGAAAAGCATATCACGCCAGAGGGCGAATATATCCTGCGCACCAACCCGTCACCAGACATGACATACATTGCTGGTGTGTCCGCCGAAGACGAAGCAGGCGTTACTCACGTGCTACTGCAAGGCAAACAATAATCGTACTCAATGACTGAGCAACTCCTGCAAAAATATCCGATAATTTCCGAGCAGATTACGCGCGAGCGGCTGCGGGTGGTTTTGGGTACGTTTGAGAAAATCTTGCGGAGCGAAACGCCGGGCGAAGTGGTCGAGTTTGGCTGTTACATCGGCACCACGTCACTATTTTTGCGCCGGTTGCTGGATGCGTACGACCAACAACGCAGCTTGCATGTGTATGATTCGTTTGAAGGTTTGCCGCCAAAAAGCAGGGAAGATAATAGCGGTGCGGGTGAGCAGTTCAAAGTCGGCGAACTTTCGGTCAGCAAAAAGCTGCTGCTGCTGGGATTCAAGAAAGCAGGGCTGTGGCCACCGGTCGTGCATAAAGGTTGGTTCAGCAAACTCACACCGAATGATCTGCCCGAGCAGATTGCCTTTGCGTTTTTGGATGGCGATTTTTATGACTCGATTTTAGATTCACTCAAGCTCGTTTGGCCAAAGCTCGCGCCAAACGCTATCGTATGTGTGGACGATTTTGGCCGCGAAGC
>JAICLK010000009.1 GCA_025927415.1 Candidatus Saccharimonadota bacterium
CCAATATCTTCGGAGAATTTTTGATAGGTTTACGGCCAGAATATTTTTTAGGTATTATTATGATCCACAGGAAGTCTTAGACAGACTGGGCAACGTGCTGGTGCGTACTGCTGATGTAGAGGTGCTTCGTAGTGAAACCGCAACCGTGCTAAGAGATGCACTGAAACCAAACTCATTGCGGTATGTCTTATTCACAGATGTGTCCGAAAGTGCCGTAAATTTAGCAGAAAAGATTGAAGCGCACAGTCAGGAAGGAATGTCTAATATTATAGATGTCGACGAGGCGGAGGCCGAGTATACTTCATTGGCTGCACTGTTGAAAGCGGAGGGCGTTGTCTTAGCGGTAAAATTGCGTACCACTCATGAGTCTTTAGGATACGCCTTATTTGGTCGCAAGCAGTCAGGCGAGATTTATTCTCGTCGTGATAAGCAGCTACTCGGCGTTGCGGTCGACGAAATTGCTATCAGTTTGCAAAATGCATTGCGGTTCTATGAGATTCAGATGCTAAATGCCACACTCCAAAAGAGGATTGAGGAAGCAACGCATCGATTGCGAGAATCAAACCGTAAACTGAAGGCACTGGACGAAACCAAGGACGACTTTATCAGCATGGCATCGCATCAGTTGCGCACGCCGCTGACGGCGGTAAAAGGCTATCTTAGCCTAGTGCTTGACGGCGATGCTGGCCACATTACGCCCAACCAGCACAAACTACTCGAGCAGGCGTTTACCAGCTCGCAGCGTATGGTATATCTTATTGCCGACCTGCTGAACGTGTCGCGGCTCAAAACGGGCAAGTTTATTATCGAGACTTCGGCTGTCAACTTAGCCGATGTTGTCCAGGATGAAATCGCTCAGTTGATAGAAACAGCCAAGGGCAGGTCACTTGAGCTGACCTATCATAAGCCGGCAAACTTTCCAGTCCTTAACTTAGACGAGACCAAAACTCGCCAAGTAATCATGAACTTTGTCGACAACGCCATTTATTACACGCCGGCTGGTGGTCATATTGAAGTCAAGTTAACCAAGACGCCGCAGACCGTGGAGCTCCGTATTATAGATGATGGCATCGGCGTGCCCGCGGCCGAGCGGCACCACCTGTTTACGAAATTCTTCCGCGCGCAAAACGCCCAGAAAGCCCGGCCCGATGGCACCGGCCTCGGCCTGTTCATGGCGCAAAAAGTGATTGTAGGCCAAGGCGGCGCCGTTATCTTCCACAGTACCGAAAACAAAGGCAGTACGTTTGGCTTTAGTTTTCCGAGAGAAAGATTGGAAGTGCCCGCCCAGACGGCAACTTAGCACGTTGGGCAGGGTATAGACAGCCTCTTTTTAGCGAGAGGCTTTTAAGCATAACTGCAGTTACATAAAGTTATTGACAAAAATACACATTCGTGGTATTCTGATAACAAATTTGGGTTTTTGGCAAGGGCACTAGGAGTAAATGTCCTCGGCAACCAAATGTAGGTAAAGGATTTACAGGAGGAATAAGCTTATGAAGTTTTTATCAAAGTTTAAGAATTTGTCACGCAAGGTTGTTGCAACCGTTGCGGTTGCTGCCGTTGCTGCGACGGGCGTGGTGGTATTTAACAATGCTCACGCGGCGAATCTATCCCTCAACACAGCAAAAGACTGTGATTATAACGCAGTAATGTATTGTGGCGCCGGTAGTGTTAGCCAGCTGCAGTCCAACTACGCCCACGGCGTATCAGGCCGCAACACGTACTACAGTATTCAGGACATTTACCACTACTTCGGTATTAGCTCAAGCCAAATTAGCGGCATGAGCACGACTGCCGTTGCCGGTACGGTTACAAAAAGTGGCAACGTGTACGTTGGCAATACCCTGGTTGCGACTGGCGCAACGACTGCAGGACGGATGAACATTCCGGGCAGCACGCAGGTTAAGTATGGCGCTACTACTTTTTACAAGCGTCCACCGAGCGTTTCTTTCCGCAGTAATTCACTCGCTGCTTATGTGGTGATGGTGAATGGCAAGTTCCAGTTCGCTATTCTCGCAAGCTGTGGTAACCCAGTGGTTGCTACGCCAAAAACCCCAAATTACTCCATCCAAAAACAAGTTCGCACCACCGTGGGCGGCTATGGCCCATGGGTTAGCGCTGTTAGCAACGTGTTGCCTGGCAGTCGCGTGCAATATCGCGTTATCGTACGCAGCACTGGCCAAGTTGCTGCTCGAAACATCAAAGTACAAGATGTTCTGCCAAGTGGCGTTACCTACGACGGCGGCTTGGTTCGTAACGGCGTTGCCGTCAATGCAACCAACTTCTTTGGCAGCAAGGGCGACACCATCAGCAGCCTGGCACCAGGTGCAACCGTTATTTACGGATTCAACGCGATCGTTGGCAAGGATGTAACTCCTGAAACTTGCGTACCAAAGACGCTGACCAACACGGGCGAAATCAGCAGCCCAGGCTTGCCAAACGAAAACAGCACCGCCAATGTTAGCGAAAAGTGTACGCCAAAGCCAGCTTACAGCTGTGTTAGCCTGACCGCTAGCCAGGTGTCTCGCAACGACTACAACTTCAATGCCAAGGCCTCTGCCACAAACGGCGCCCAGATTGTCAGCTACATGTACAGCTTTGGCGATGGCAAGAGCCAAACCGTTAACAGCACTGCCGGCAACAACAGCGTTGCGCACACTTACGCACAACCCGGTACTTACAATGCAGCCGTGGTTGTGACGGTTAAGACCGACACCAACCATACCGTTACGAGTCCGGCTTGCGAGACAACCGTTACAGTTGTTCCGGCCCCAACGGCTGCTTGTACGAACCTTACGCTCACTTTGGGCGACAACCGCGAAGTTACCGCCAAGGTAACCTACACCACTTCTGGCGGCGCTACATTGAGCAGCGTTGCCTACAACTTCGGCGACGGCAGCGCGGTGGTTAACACGGCCAACACGACGCAATCGCACACCTACGCACAAGATGGTTCGTACACCGTAAAAGCTACCCTAACCTTTACAAGTGGTGTGGCGACCCAAACTTGCCAAGCTTCGATTGGCATCAACACGCCAGCTTTCGCTTGTGACGAGTTGAACCTCACCAAAGGTGACAACCGTAGCGTGACAGTAACCATCAACACTTCTGCTAGCGGCGGTGCAACGTACGACCACGCAGTGGTAAGTTGGGGCGACAGCAGCGCTTCTACCACTACGAGTACCAATACTGCTCAGCACCAATACGGCGCTGATGGCACCTACAACATCACCGCAACTGCGTTCTTCATGGTGAACGGCAAGCTCGTTTCGAGCACCGGTAACTGTGCAACCAGCGTAACGTTCAGTACACAGGTTTGCGAATTCAACAGCAACCTGCCGGCCAACAGCCCTGAATGTGTCCAGCCTTGCCAGTTCAATCACAGCATTCCTGCTAGCTCAAACAAGTGCGTGCCTCCGACAACGCCACCAACCACGCCTCCAGTTTTGCCGAACACCGGTGCTGGTAACGTGATCGGCTTGTTCCTGGGCGCGAGTGTTATCGGCGGTCTGGGTTACCGATTTGCGCTGGCCCGTCGTCTCGCCCGTCAGTAATTTGCGATAAACGCAAAAAGCTGTGGATAAGCACTAGCTTTACCCAGCAGAATGTGCTAAGATACAAATAGTTTCAAAAGGGCAATGACTGACCGCTCTAACAAACAACTTTGGGAGATCCCCCACCATCTTGGTTAGGGGGATTTTCTTTTCGCCTCTGTTATGTTAAAATAGCGTAGTGGAAAAACGGGAAGCCGACAGGCTTCCGCCGACATTCCAATCCAAGGAGCCGTAGGCGACTGAATGGAATGTCGAGAGGAGGAACATAGCCATAGGGTCGAAGCTTTTGGCGCGAAGCGGCAAAACAAGACTTTGGCGTAGGTTCCGACGAGGCCCCGTCGTCCAGCGGTCAAGACACCGGGTTTTCATCCCGGCAACCGGAGTTCGACTCTCCGCGGGGTCACCATTGTAGGTAATACATCAGTTGAAAGGCTCCGCGTTTGCGCGGAGCCTTTTTTGTGGGCACTTATTTTCTGTTGCATAGCACTCGATTTCCCATACATTTGATATAGTTGATGTAAATGAAAGTCTCAGCTGTTTTATTTGACGCAGACGGCGTGCTAACGTTACCCGAAGAAGCTTTCTCGGTTGTTTATGCACGTTCGCATGGTCTCGAAAATGAACCCTTTGAGCATTTCTTTAGGAACGAGTGGCGTGATTTCGTTACCGGCAAGCGGGACCTAAAAGAGGCGATTGCCAACAACCCAGAATTATGGCAATGGGATGGCGACGCTGACAGCCTGCTCAACTATTGGTTTAAGTCTGAAGATATTCGCAATGACACATTAATTACGCTTGTTAGGGAATTAGGCGAGAAAGGGTTAGCTTGCTACTTAGCCACCGAGCAAGAAAAGTACAGGGCTGCCTATATGAAAGAGGTCATGTTTAAGGGACTTTTTAGAGACCACTTTGTAACGTGCGAAATAGGCTTCAAAAAAAGTGAACCTGCGTTCTATGAAGAGATCGTCAGACGTCTGCAGGCCGAGCAGCCAAACATATCTCCTGGCGAGATAGTATTTTTTGACGACAGCCAAGATAAAGTCGACACTGCTCACTCTGCTGGCATCAATGCTCAGTTATATACAGGCATCGATCATGTTAAAGAAGTGCTTTCTGATTGGGTGGACTAACCATTATCGGGTTTATCTCAAGTTCACCGAGGTGTTTGTCAAGCGCCACTAAGCTTGATAACAAAGGTTTCCATATTTGGCCAACCTGGGTCACCATAGGATAATTACAGATAAGATTTGATTATAAATTGTTGCCAAATCTCACTTGTTAAATAGTTTGATTCTCCTTTGGTAAGTTTGCTAACATTTATGCATGGAGACAAAATTCTTCTTTATTACGTTTGGTGTAGTTAGCCTTGAAAAGAGTGTTTCGTTTTACCGAGATGGTTTAGGCTGGCAGACTGATGGAATTGTCGCCGAGGATTTACATGACGATAAGACTGGCGCTGATGGCACTATAGCGTTCTTCAAATTTGATAATGGTATATTGCTAGCTCTTTACGAGCGTCAAAACCTTGCCAAAGACGCTCAAATTGAGCTAGGCAGTAGTAGTGCCACAGAGTTTAGTCTTGGCTATCCAGCAAAGTCAAAAGCTGAAGTAGATAGCATTCTCGGGCACGCTAAAGCAGCTGGAGCTATAATTACAGCACCACCGCACGAGCGACCTTGGGGAGTATACTCGGGGTATTTCAAAGACCCGGACGGACATTTATGGGAAGTTGTTTATCAACCTTAAACTCCCAGCAAAGAATGACTAAGAAACAGTACCTTGTTCCATCTAATAATTTCACATCCTAAAACCTTATAAACCGTGTGGTCTAGGGTCACCAAGCTGCATCAAATATAGGAAGCTCCGAAAGTATTTTCTGGAGTTTTCATTTTTTATTCATAGTTATTCCTAGCACGAAAAATGCAGGACATAAGGGGGATTGACATCTTATTATGCATATGCTTACTTAAAATTAGAACAAACATTGGGAGACAAATCATTAGCAACTAACCGAAAGGAGTTTTTATATGATTCAATCAAAAACCCTTAGGAGGAATGCGATGGCATTTTTCCGAAACAAAGCGCATTGGCATATCGTAGCCGCTCGGCCGCTTACGATTATCGCCGTTGCGCTCGCGCTGGCCGGATTCGGCACCTATTCATTGGTTGCTGCGGCGACACCGTCGTATAGCCCCATTACAGGCATTGCCGGTAAGTGCTTGGATAACCAAAACGGTCTGAAAGTGTCACTTAATAAAATCGATCTACACACCTGTAATGGAACAGGGGCGCAGCAATGGGCGGTGAATGGTACGGCAACAACCGCAGGCACCATTGTCAACAGTAATGGTTACTGTTTGGATGTCTATCACTCTGGCACCGCTTACGGAACGTTGGTAGATTTGCACCCGTGCAATGGAACAGGGGCGCAGCAGTGGACCGTGAATAGTAGTACGGGCGCTATTGTTAATCCGCACTCGCGCCTATGCCTTGACGACAAATACAGCAACACGGCAGATGGCAACCAAATATGGATGTGGGGGTGCAATGGTACGGCCGCCGAGACGTGGACTGTAAACGGCCAGACTTCGCCTCCGCCTCCGCCAAGCAACGTTACTTGTCACTACCAGCCCGACACATGGTCTGGGGACGCATCGAGCGTCGGTTACAGCGTGACCAAAGTATCTGCGACAGATGGCAATCCTGCCTCGTTCAGCGTGAAGTTAAACGCTAACCCAGGTACGACCGAGGTGGTTGGCTACCCATCCGACCAGTGCTTGATGTACTCGGCACTGCCAGCAAACCTCAGCTCCTCGTTCAACATTACGCCACCTGCGGCATCGAGTGGCTTGGATTACGAGTACGCCTACGACATCTGGTTGACGACAGCAGCCAATGCTCAGTCATTCAACTGGGACAACGACCTTGAACTCATGATATGGAACTACAATAATGGGCAGTTTCCCGCTGGATCCTTGAAAGGTACTTTGGCTGATGGATCGAAGGTATACGTTGCCGGTGATAATGTTACCGGCACAGTAAGTGTTGTACTGCCGAGCAACGAGACTACTGGCACTGTGAATGTTTCCAGCCTGGTGAGCCAGCTCCAATCGAAAGGCTACATCACCAGCGCCGATAACGGCATCCTGGATCTGGAGTACGGCATCGAAGCGCCTTACGGCGGCGGGCAGACCTTCACGGTCAACTCCCTCTCGGTGGCGGACTAATCGCTTGAAACGGTTAGTAGGCATTCATAGAGCTTACTAACACTTAACAGTTTCAACATACTTCTCGTCCAGCCGTTAATCCTACAAAAAGCCTCTAAAAAAAGAGGCTTTTTGTTAGGTGCGCGCTTGTCCTCATAACTCTGGAATACCACCTATCACAGAAAGCTCAAACCTTGCTATACTATTGCTAGATAAGGATGAGCAGCATGAACAAAATTTCGTGGATCGGTATAAATGCCAAACTCTTTTTGTATGGTGCATTAAGCGTGATAGGCCTTGCCTTGAGTGCCGCCAACGGTGCGGTGTTGGCGCACAATATATTATTTACGCACCGGCTTCTGTCACTGTTTGGTGTGGCGCTGTTTGCGGTGGCGATAACGACTTTCCTGCATGTCCTGACGGATGGCATTCGCAAAACCATCATTTATCACCGGCTCGGCGTGGGCCGCGCTGCAGCGCTGCAGTTTATTTTGCGAGTGTTTGGCTACTTGGCAATTTTCTTTACCGTGCTCGACCGTATCGGTATTCCTATTGGCCACTTGCTGGTTGGCGGCGCCGTGCTGGGTATTATCCTTGGTGTGGCGGCTCAGCAGGCGTTGGGCAACTTTTTTGCTAGCATCGTGCTGATTGTTGCACATCCCTTTGCTGTGGGCGACACTGTTACATTGGTCTCGGGGGCGCTGGGCGGCCGGTATGATGGCAAGGTTGATGACATCGGCCTGACGCACACTCGTTTGCAACAAGAAGATGGTACGACGGTAGAAATGCCCAACTCAACCTTGCTCGTTGGCGCGGCAATAACCGTACATCCGCGCAGTAAAGCTCGCGAAGCAGCCGAAGCGCTGGCCAAACAGTAGTATGCTCCACTTGTTACTGCACGGCACCCGTGGCCGTGGCTTGTGCTCGCAAGATAGTTTCTAATTGCTGGCTCATGCTAACAAGCGGCTCGGGCAGGAGTTTGTCCCGGTGACGAATGGCTTGGATGCTGCGGGCAATGGCGGGCGGCGTTGCAACCAAATCGCCGGAATTAAGCAAATCCCGCACCATAAGTAGCGGCAGTGCTGCCACGCCTTTTTTGCTGAGCACTAAGCGGCGGATGACTTCGGGACTGGTAGAGTAGAGCGTTGGTTTAAGGGCAACATGTCGTGCGCTCAACGCTTGGCGGACAAGCTGGAACGTGTGCGAATTTTGGTCGTAGCTGATGAAGTTGTGCAGCTGCCCGTGCGCAAAGTCTGCTCGCACGGCGGGTAGTATATCAGTGTGGCACACCAGCACCAGTGGTTCGGCACCGATGTCTTTGGCGGCAATCGTGTCGTTTTGCCGAGGTTGCGCCACAACAAAGGCAACATCAAGATCGCCACGGGCAACTGCCGCTGCCAGGTTGCGCGAGTTATCAATAACAAGCGAGACGCTTGCCTGTTGCTCCAGCTCGCTCAGGCCAGGACCAAGCGCAAAAAGTGCGTCGGCCAAACTGTCGATCATGCCGATTTTCAAAGAGAGTTTGCGTTTGGCGGCGTGCGCGATGTGCAGCTTTAAGTTGCTTGCACGTACAGCCGTTTCTTTGGCGTGCGCGTAGGCGGCTTCGCCGCTGGGCGTGAGTTTGAGTGGGCGTGTGCCGCGTAAAATGAGTGTCGTTTGGAGTTCTCGCTCTAGCTTGGCAATGCTTGCACTCAGCGCGGGCTGGGAAATATGCAGTTCCTCAGCGGCCTTTGTGAAACTACCGGAGTCGACCAATGCTGAGAATTTCTGTAGACGATCTTCCATAACTATAAATTATAGCATCATAAAATTTATATCTTTGATTTATGAGAAAATGCCAGCTAGCATAAAGACAAAACCTAACAGGAGTTTTTATGGCTGATCAAAAAATTAAAGTAGCAATTGTAGGCGTGGGCAACTGTTTTTCAGCGTTGTACCAGGGACTCGAGTATTACAAAAATGCTGATGCCGAGAACATTCCGGGCATCATGTGGGCCAACATTGGCAGTTACTATCCGCGCGACATCGAAGTGGTTGCGGTGTTTGATGTGGACGAACGTAAGGTTGGCATCCCAGCAGGCGAGGCAATTTTTGCCGAGCCAAACTGCGCACGCATTTTCCAGCCGGAAGTGCCAGCAGGGCCAATGGTCCAGATGGGCCACGTGCTCGACGGCGTGAGTGACCATATGCTGGAGCAGCCGGTGGAACTTGGCTTTCGTGTTAGTAAAGCTGAACCTGTTGATGTGGTGCGGGCGCTGAAAGACAGCAAAGCCGACATCCTTATAAACTACTTGCCCGTTGGCTCGCAAAAGGCAACCGAGTTTTATGCGCAAGCCTCCATCGACGCCGGCGTGGCGTTTTTGAACTGTATTCCAGTGTTTATTGCTAGCAATCCGGAATGGGAGCAGAAATTTATCGATGCTGGCCTGCCGATCGTTGGCGACGACATGCGTTCACAGCTGGGTGCCAGCGTGCTCAGCCAAGTCTTGCAAGAGTTGGCCTTTGACCGCGGTTTGCAGGTGGACTTTCATCAGCAGCTCAACATTGGCGGCAACACCGACTTCAACAACATGATGGTGCAAACCCGTCTGGCCAGCAAAAAGAAAAGTAAAGAGAACGTGATCCGCGCACAAAACGACATTCGCGGCATTCCGGTGCCAGAGCACAGCTTGTTCGCTGGGCCAAGCACGTATTTGCCATACCTGAAAGACAACAAGGTAGCATACTTCAACCTACAGCTACGCGGCTTCGGTGACGCACCAGTGACCATCGATGTAAAGTTGAGTGTGCAAGATAGCGAAAATAGCGCCGGCGTGGTTATCGACGCCATCCGCTACCTACAAGTTGCCCGCGAGCTCGGCGTGGTTGGTGCACTGCGTGGTCCGAGCGCCTGGACCCAAAAAACGCCGCCCGAGCAAATGATGTATGCCGATGCCAAAGCCGAGTGCGAAGCGCTCGCCCACCGCAAGCTTACTGCCTCCGTTACAAAACAGCGGGCAGTTCCTAGCTAGAGAATTTAGGTGCAAGAGTATTTGTTGCACTAGCTACTTTTTGAGCTAGGCGAACAGCTGATTGTTAATGGTTTTCCGTACGAGTTCGGCGATAATTATGCGTTAAACGGACTTTGCTTTTCCGGATGCACTCTGCGATTATTTTAAAAAGAGTAAGTATAGGATATATAGCATGGCTAACTTAGAAACAGTTTCTTCGCTGGGTGTTGCTATCGGCACGCTGGTGTTGGCGGTGGCGACGTATGGTTCCGTGCGTGCGGCTAAGCGCAGTGCAGAAATTAGCGAGCGAGCGCTGCTCATCAGCAATCGACCGCTGTTGGTGCCGTCACACATTTACGACCCAGCCGAGAAAATCCGCTTTATCGATAATCACTGGGTGCAGCTAGTCGGTGGCCACGCCTATGCGGCGGTTAATGGCGGCGTGGTGTACTTCGCCATATCGCTGCGTAACATCGGACAAGGACCGGCGGTTTTGGAGCGCTGGAGCTTTAGTCCTGAGGCCGACATCGACAAAGACGAGCGTACCAAGCACCACTTCCGCAAGCAAAATCGAGACATGTACATTGCGCCAGGTGACGTGGGATTTTGGCAGGGCACCATTCGCGACACAAAAGATTCACAGTACGAGCAAATAGCCAAGGCTATTCGTGAGCGTCAGCTGCTTTGTATCCATCTGGAATATGCCGACCAAGAAGATCAACAGCACAAAGTCAGCCGTTTTTTGTTAACACATCAAGAGGGCGACACGTGGCTGGCATCGGTGTCAAAACACTGGAATGTCTGACCACCGCTCGATTACGCGTAGCCAGAGAAAAAGTCAGTTTTGATGTTTTCGCGGCTGACGCCAAGTTTGCGCAAGGCGTGCTCAACGCTTACCACCATAATGTGCGGGCCAGAAATATAGAAGAGTGAGTTCGACGGGTCGGCAACTTCAGCCTGCAGGACTTCAGATATAATATAGCCACCGCGGAAGCGTTCATCAGGTAGCTTTTCGGCTTTTGACAAAATGTAGCGCACACGCGTGCCGAAACGTTTTTTGGCCTCGTTGAAAACGTCGGTGTAGGCAATGTCTTTGGCTGTTGCCGCGCCGTACAGAAGGATGATGTCGCGCTGCTCATTCTTATCAAGCAAATATTTGATCATACTGCGAAACGGCGTAATACCAATGCCGCCGGCGATGAACACAAGCTTGCGCGAAGCGTCGTGCGGCAGCGTAAAGTCGCCACCCAAGTTGGCGGCAACGACCGGCGTACTTTTATCCATCGCCAGCATGGCTTTCTTGAAGCTGCTGCCATTTTCGGAGAACTTCACGCCGATGCGGAGGTTGTCCTCTGTCGGTGACGACGCCAGTGTAAAGAAGCGGCGCTGACCGCGCGAGTCGATATTTTCGTGCGGCAGCGTGAATTCCATATACTGCCCGGGTTCATACGCAAACTTTTGGTCGGGCGCAAACACAAAGTCCATTGAATCTTGCGTGATTTTTTCTGTACGCATGAGCGTTGGTAGTAGCTTAACTTTCGGGTTCACCATAAATGCGTACAAGTTGCCGATGCTCAGCATACGTTCTGGCGTGGAGTAAAAACCGCCCAGGTGGATTTGCGGCGGAAACAGCACGCCGGTGAGGATGCTGTACCAAATCTGATGCTTTCTGGTGGATGGCGACGTGAGCGGCTCGGTGAACATCACGCAGGCCAAAAATAACAGGGAAGAACTAAAGATAGTTTCGTGCAAGGCCGTCACGACCGCGACGTTCCGGACAAGCGCCAAAACGGTTGTAGCGAGGAGCGCCGTTGCCAAAAAACTGGTCACCATGACGCCACGCCGAATGCGCCGTACCAGCAAAATACCGCCGATGAGCACGAACGGCATCAGAGTTGAGTTGCCTATCCACCAACTCGCACTTTGCTGTGGCCCGAGCGCCGTCAGCACAATGGCGATGCCGGCCGGGTTAAAAATCTGTTGCTTTTTGTAGGTGATGAGATACTTCGATGCGATGGCCAGCCCCGCGGCTGCGCTCAAAAACAGGAAGCCATCCTTGCTGAAGTTAGGCGTGATGATCAGTGACAGAATGAGTGCCGTGATAATCGTCGAATCACTGTTGATGGGCAACTTCAAAAAGCGCGCAAAACCCTGGTTGAGAACCCAGCAGACAACGGACAAATAAATGGCGGAGCCAGCAATGTCCACCGCACTCATGTGCAGTACGCCCACCGCGCTGAGTCCAACCGCAACGACAACTAGCCCGATCAAGTAATAAAGCAGTAGCCGGTACATGCTCAGCCGGTCAAGCACAGCATCGACCGATTTAAACATGGGCAACATACCTATCAAAACCGCTGGTGAGCGTGGCCGTTTGGCTGCTATCGATCATATAGCCTTCAAAACCCGGCAGCGCTTCTATAAACGTAATGCCGCTTGGGCCCATGGCAAAGGCGGCGGTGGCGAAGCGGTCGGCGTCGTAAATATTCGTACCAACAACGGTGATGCTTTGAACTCCAGTTAGCTTTTGGCTTCGGCGGTGCGGATTGTAAATATGTTGGCCGCGGACGTAGGTGCCAGAGGTTGCAACGCCGCCATCTGTCAGGGCGATAGTTTTAACGATCTCATGTTTGTTAGCTGGATTGCGGACGCCGATTTGCCACGGTTTCCCATCGGCGTTTACGCCGCTGGTTTGCAGGTCACCGCCAGCTTCGACATAGAAGTTCTGCACGCCACGACGGCTCAACCGTTCGGCTGCGTGTTGAATTGCCCAGCCCTTTACTAAACCAGATGGATCCCAGGTGCCGTTGGGCTGCTCAATGTCAAAGTAACCGCCGGTTGCCCGTTTGGTTTCTTCGCACAAGTGCAAGACCGAACGCATCTCGTCACTCCACTGTTCTTCGGGCAGGCCGCGGTTGATGCACGAAATTTCGCTGTCATGCTTATACGTGCTGTAGCGCTCATCCACTTCTTTAAAATAAGCAAATGTGTCGGTAATTGCCGCTTTGGCGTTTGTGAAGCCGACAACCTCAATCGTGACTGGCATGCCCATAATCAGTGCGGTGCGTCTCATGATTTTGCTTGGCTTAATGCCGATGACAGTGACTGGGTAAATGCTTGGCTGGTGAGTGTAGCGCCGGTAATGCCGTTCACCTGTGCGCTTTGTGCCTGCAGTGCTTCTTGCTTCAAATACGGTGTAGCTTGCTGGTTAATATACTGCGAGTTTGGATTGTCGTTCGGATATTGCAAAAATTGCACGTCAGTAAGCTTATTACCGCTAATGACCGCTTGCACCTGTACGTTGCCATAGTATGCGTTAGCGACACTGCCGGTGTAGGTACCATCTTTGTAGCTGCCGGTTGAACTCGAAGAAACCGCTGGCGTGCTGCCCTTAAGCGGCGTCGGCGCGATAATTGCCCCCGAGCGTTGCCCGCGGAGCACAAACGTGTACACAAAAAACGTCGCCGCCACACCGATGGCGAGTAGAATTTTTTTGGAGGTGCGTGATGTGCTGTTCATTACAGGAGCCATTAATATATATAAGCCGAAGCTGAAAAAGTCCTGAAAGTTGTGGCGAATAGCCTGACTTGAGTATACTAAAAGATAAGCATAAAATTACAGTAAGGACCTGATATGGGATTAACCGAAATAGCGCCAGACGTACCACTACAGCAGTTTAAGCGGACAAAAATCATCGCTACGCTCGGTCCGGCAACGGATAGCTACGAGCAAGTGCTGGCCATCATCAAAGCCGGTGCGAACGGCCTGCGGCTGAACTTTAGCCACGGCACGCACGAAGAGCATGCGCAGCGCATCAAATGGGTGCGCAAAGCCAGCAAAGAACTAAGCAAACCGGTGGCGATTATCCAAGATTTGCAAGGCCCGAAAATTCGTTTGGGCGACTTTGAAGGTATCATCAATGTGCAAACTGGCCAGAGTTTGCGCTTCAAGTACGGTGCCGACTTTGCCAAAACCGGGCACATTCCTATCCAGTACGACCTCAGCAAAAAAGTCCAACGGGGCGAACGGCTCTATTTATATGACGGCAAAGTTCGCACCACGGTGACGAGTGTGAAAGATGACGTGGTATATGCACGTGTCGAGAACGACGGCATCCTCCTCAAGCGCAAAGGCATGAACTTGCCCGATACCGATTTTGGTGGTGACGTCATCACCAAAAAAGACCGCGAAGATCTGGCCTTCGGTTCTACGCAAGATATCGATTACGTGGCGCAAAGCTTCGTGCAAACCGCGGACGACCTGCGTGCTATGCGCAAGCTCATGAAAAACCTCGGTATGAGTGCGCGGCTCATCGTGAAGTTCGAGACGGCTGCGGCCATAGAGCACATCGATGAAATTGTCGAGGAAGCCGACATGATTATGGTTGCCCGCGGCGATCTGGCGGTGGAAACGCCGGCTGAAAGCGTGCCCATTGTGCAGCGCCAGCTGGTTGGTATGGGTTTGCGCCTGAACAAGCCAACTATCATTGCTACCCAAATGTTGGTGAGCATGACCGAGCGGCCCGACCCTACTCGTGCCGAAGTGTCGGACGTGGCAACGGCGGTGCTCATTGGCGCCGACTGTGTGATGCTGAGCGAAGAAACTGCTGCCGGTCAATATCCGATTGAAGCAGTGGAAGTCATGAAGCGCGTCGTGTGTTACGCCGAGCAACATTCGCCGCTCAAGGTGAGTTGGCCGGGCCAGACCGACCATTCGCGGCAGGCTGCCATCTCGGACGGTCTCATTTCACTCAGTGAAAGTATTCAGGCCAAGGCTATTGTGGCCGAGACCAAATCCGGTGCCACCGCGCGCCAGATTGCTTCGCGCCGACCCGACATGCCAATCATCGCCGTGACCAGCGATACGCGTACCTTGCAACAACTCTCGCTCGTGTGCGGTGTCAAAAGCTACTTGCGTCCGGCCGACAAGCTGGCGGCGCAAAAACTTACCGACTGGCTGCGCGAAAAGAAAGTCTTTGCGAGCGGCGACGTAGTGGTTACCGCGAGCGGCCGCCATCCTGGCGTGGTCGGCACCACCGACACCATCAAAGTCCGCGTGCTGGAATAGCATATTGTATTCGGCGGCGGCAACGCTTATGCTTGAGTCATGAAGGAAATTTTGAAGAAGCAAAAAGGCTTTGGTTCGGTTGGGATCGTGCTGGTGATTTTCATAATAGTTGTAGTTGGCGTCTCGGGCTGGCTGGTGTACAAGCATGAGCATAAGTCGGTACCGCTTGCCACAAACAATAGCTCTACAACGACGGGCGCTAATGCGCTAAACGCTACCAACGCCACGAAACTCGTTGCACAATTTTACGACAAATATAAAGCGTGCAAAGCCGACGCTACCTGCAAAACCAACGCCGTGCAACAGTATGGCACGTCAAACCTCTCCGCATATTACAAGCCGGCCAGCGGCAGCTACGCGGAAGACCCCATCGTGTGCGCGCAGTCGTTGCCAAATAGTTTTGGTGCTATGAAGAATGTCACAACCACACCGGTAGTAGTAATCGGCACATTTACGGAGAGTTTCGGCGCTCAGTCGAAAACCATCTCCTTTTCGGTAATTAAACAATCCAGCTCCAGCCCGCTGAAAATCAACACCATTATCTGCACACCCGAACTGACACCTCATTAAGCATAAAAAGAGGTAATTGTAGTAGCGGAGAAAGAGGTGGTTGCGTGGCGTTTGCCAAGGTTGGGATTGAGCTAGAGCCGATACGGCAAAGGCATTTTGGGCAGGGTCGGATAACTTATATTGCTGAGCCTCAGCAAACTTCGTTTCCGAATTACCCATGTAGCTAGGCTTATAGCATGGTCATGAATACAGAGCTTCTTTTACTGTCAAGACCTGCGAGTGCGCGCGTATGAGTTGTAGCTCCATAGCTTTGCTAATTTGGTCGTAGCTTTGGAAGACCGCGAACATTTCCACAAAAGTTGCTATTACTCCTCTCGTGGAAGAGTCATCGCCACGTACTGTGAGTGCTAGAATAGCCTCAGCTCTGCCGATCAGCGTCATAGCGTCTCCTTCCGGAGAATCGCCAGGCCGCAGACCCGCGCCAGGTTTCGATGTTTCCATGCAGGTGCCTCCTCTCAAGGTGGCTCGCCACAAGTCCTGCGGAATTTCCGCAGAACGGATCGAGTTGGCTCGATACCTCTGTAACCAAAAAGTACAATTACCTCGACACGATGTGCCATATACATTATATAATATTATAA
>JAICLK010000040.1 GCA_025927415.1 Candidatus Saccharimonadota bacterium
ATTTTGCCCCAGAATGCCCGCTTGCTCGACACGAAAAGGTGCTCGTTTGTGGTACAAGACGAGGTTAGTTTACGTGCGCTTGGCAGGCTCAACCGGCCGGTGCGGGTTCACATGGAGCTGAACACTGGTATGAACCGGCTCGGCCTCCAACCCACCGAAGTTGACGGCTACTTACGGGTTCTGAAGCAATATCCAAACTTGCAGTTGGAGGGAGTGATGTCACACCTCGCCGACGCCGACAACGAACTGGACGATGACTACACACTGCGCCAGGTCAGGACATTTGACGAGCTGGTAGACAAAGTTTTGGCGCAGGGATTCAGGCCCAAATATGTGCACATCGCCCAAACCGCTGGGAGTGCCAAGGCTCAAAGTCGCCACGCCAATGGTATTCGCTTGGGTATCGGGCTATATGGCATCAATCCGCTCGGCGCACACGATGCCAAAAGCGAAAGCCTCAAAGATCTGCAGCCGGTCCTGGAGTTAAAAAGCACTATCATCAAAATTATGGCACTCAAAAAAGGTGAGAAAGTCAGCTACAACGGCATTTTTACGGCGCCAGAAGACATGCGCATAGCCGTACTTCCGCTCGGTTACTACGAGGGTGTGCCACGCGACCTCAGCAACAAGGGTTGTGTAATGTTTGGCGACAAAGCCTTCCCTGTTGTCGGCCGTGTGTGCATGAACCACACGATGGTTGCCGTCGGCGACGCCAAGGTGCAAGTGGGCGACGAAGTAATAGTTATGAGTGCAGGTCCGCTTGCGCCCAACTCAGTCGCGACCATGGTTCGTGACCAGGGCTTATTTAGCTATACCTTGCTGACTGGTTTGTCGAGCAGTATCCGCCGCGAAATCGTATAGTAGTTACTAAAAGTGACGCGGCTGGCACTTTAGTATATAATTGTCTTCAGAAAAGGAGTTTGTCATGGAAGATGCTGCACCGCGAAGAAAACCATCAATTTTCCGTCTGTTCGTATTACTCATCGTTATTGCCGCGCTGATTCTATTAGTTTGGGCAATTTTCTTTCACCAAAACACCACGGACGTTACGACACCGAGTAATCCCAACGGTTCGTCACAGACGCAAGGGTCGCCAGCCTCGACTGGCTCGAATGCGAGCTCAAGCAACCAGGGCACTTCAAAGTCAGACAGCAGCAGTCCAGCTTCGTCGAGTCCGTCCACTGCACCTTCGGCCTCCAGTAACTCCAGTACGCAAAAATCAAGCGGTTCGAGTGCGCAGCAACAGTCTACGCAACTTTCTAACACCGGCCCTGGCAATGTGGTAGCGCTATTTGCTGGTGTGGTAATTATTGGTTCCCTGCTTCACGCGCGCGTACGGCGCCAAGGTGCGAGTTCCTAAGCCTCTTCGTGAAATATTGTTATGCCGGTGTGCCAACGTCGGCTCCGAGGTAAGATGGGCAAACTTGGTGCATTCCACCACCACCATCGTTCTTCCAAACAAAAAGCCCGTCAGTCGACGGACTCTTTGCTTGGTGTACCCGACAGGATTCGAACCTACGACCTTTGGCTCCGCAAGCCAACGCTCTATCCAGCTGAGCTACGGGTACTCACATGAGAAAAACCTACGACTTTTCTCATCGCGCCGGGCTTTGGCAAAGCCAAAGTCTCGGGCTGCTCTTTTCCCTTTTGAGAGCAAAGCAGAACAGGGGTTATTTTAACACATCAATGCGACAATTGCTAGTAGAAGTGTTTGAACTCAATTGGCTATCGATCTGATTCCTTAGTTTATCCAAAGATCCGGCGAGCTTTTTTGGGGGTCATTGATGCTTGCAAAAGCCGTTGATCGAACAGAGACGGCGCTTCGCCCGTCGTGGCATAATGGTATAGCGCAGCTTTAACGATGCCGGTAAGTGTCGAAAACAGAACAATGAGCGCAAGGAGCCCCAATACAGCCACCAAAACAAGGGTAGCTACGACGAGTGCCGGCACGCTGCCAATCTGCGCATCGCCTACACCTAGCAAAACCCAAAAGCCGATATATCCGACGAAGCTCAGCAGGCCAACCAGTGAAATGCCAAGGTCGGCAGCAACGCTTTCACCCCAGACATTGCGAATGATTTTTACTGATTCTTTCGTTGCCGCCAGCGGCTGTACCTTTTTATCGCTCAGCACGATTACTGGTATGGCAAAGACATTAGCGACCGACCACGCTGCCCCGGCCCACCAAATTGCGGCCTTGGCGGCAAAGAATGGTATACGGTTTTCTAGTACCTGTAGTGCCAATCCAACGGTTGCTGTAAATATACTAAAGAAAGCAAGCGGGCCAAACTTACGGCTTGCACCGGCAATGCTGCTTCGCACTGTCGGGTTTCCGCCCTTGAAGCGTTGCGTTGCACCGTAAATGATCGCACCGCTGAAAAAGTTGCTAATAATTGTCGTGAGGATATAAGCGCACACCACCGCGCCAATCCCGATTATTTTTATTGCAGCCGAGTTGCTGCTGCTAAAATCATGGCTGCCATGTACCGCAATACCTGTACCAAAAAATGCGACAATTACGAAAACCACCAGTAAAATGACGGCGACGATGTTGCATAGCGCGCTCATTATCGGCATCATCATCAACTCTTTATCTAAACGTAATACGCGTAGGGCACCCCTTGCAAGTGCCATGCCGCGGCGAAATCGGCCAATTTTCGGAGTTGTGGGTGTTAGGTTCATAATTATCCTTTCTCGATTAATTTACGGACAGTTGGGTCGTAGAAAACGTGTATATTTCGGACGAGGAACTGCTCAAGCACATGCTGTCCGACATCGCTCAGAGCGTAAAACTTTCGGTCTGGACCACTTGCGTTCGGCACTGTTTCAAAGTTCACGAGCCCAGCTGCATGATAGCGTCGGAGCGCGCGGTAAACACTCTTATCGTCTGCCGTTAAAGCACCGGCATGCGTATGAATGAACTGCTTGATTTGCGCCATGTGCTTTGCCCCATCTTTGAGCGCCAACATAAGCCACAAACTCAACTGCCCCATCTTATAGACGGATTCCCACCCTTCTAGTAACGTACCCTCGAAATCTGTCAGCTGTGGCATAGTTTCCTTTACTAGTGCACAGGCAGTATACTACATGCTGTATACTATGTCAAGCTTTTCTGAATTAGTAAAATAACAGAGAACGCGCTACAATATTTTCACTTGGAGAGGTGCAAGAGTGGTTGAATTGGCTTGTCTCGAAAACAAGTGTGCGGGCAACCGTACCGAGGGTTCGGTGGACGAGGAACGGAGACAAAAATAAGCTAGCTTGTTTTTGTCGAGTACCACAGGAAGGAGCGCGGCGATAGCCGGGCGATATCCCTCCTGGTATAATCTTTTGCAGATATGGATGGAGGAGTGGCCGAGTGGTTGAAGGCGCTGCTCTCGAAAAGCAGTATAGGGGCAACTCTATCGCGAGTTCGAATCTCGCCTCCTCCGCCAAGTGCTAAACTGAAAGTATGCAAGACAGTATTTTTACGAAGATTATCAAGGGCGAAATCCCTTGCCACAAAATTTACGAAGATGACAAGACCTTCGCCTTTCTGGATATTTATCCGGTACAACCGGGCATGGTGCTGGTTGTCACCAAGACGCAGGCCCCAACCATTCTCGATTTATCGGACGAAGATTATCAGGCGCTTTGGGCGACGGTTCGCAAGATTGCCGCACGCTTGCACGACGTATTTCCGGAAAAAAAGCGCATCGGCATTCAGGTGGAGGGACTCGATGTTCCCCACGTTCATGTCAAGCTTTTCCCTGTCGATACCGGTGATGAGTTTCGCCAGAAACCAGACATGACGGTCGAACCGGACCACGAAGCGTTAGCTAAAATTGCCAAAAGGCTTGCGATTTAGGTACAATAAAGCATATGAGTGACTGGTTTTTATCACTAATTTTCGCCGTTGGTCTAGGCGGCTTCGTATATTCGCGCATGATGAAAATGACCATGCGGCAAGACGCGAGCCTAGGTTTGGCAGCGGTGTCTAGTGTCGTTGGTTTTATTATCATTTTTAGTCTCGCAAAGATGCTGGGCTTCTAAATAGTAGCCGTTTCATACTAATTATCCTTTCTTTTTTTCGTGCAAATTAGTATTATATGGCTATGGATGAAGTGGGATTGGGCAAGCGCCTGCAAGTGGCGCGCCAAGCTGCGGGTCTGACGCAGCAAGCGTTATGTCAGCGCGCAAACTTGAGTTACTCAACGCTGGCCAAGATTGAGCGCGGAGCCATCAAATCGCCCTCGATTTTTACCGTACAGGTGATCGCATCGGCGCTGGGCGTATCGCTCGATTCACTGCTTGGTATTACCAGTGGACCACCGGTCAAGCAAAAGGCGGTGAGCAAAAGCGGCATTCGCTTTGTGTACTTCGACGTCAATGGCTGTCTGGTGCGCTTTTTTCACCGGGCCTTCACGCAGCTGGCGCACGAAACGGGCGAACCGCCAGATGCTGTGGAGAGCGCCTACTGGCACTACAACGACCAAGTTTGTAGTGGCCGCATGACCATGCACGAGTTTAACGTGGCGTTTGCCAAACGACTTGGCCTGGCTTCGATTGACTGGCAAAAATATTATCTTGAGGCCGTGGAGCCAATTGCAGCAACGCACGAGCTAGTGCAGTGGGTGAGCGAGCACTATCAGGCCGGTTTGCTCACAAACATCATGCCTGGTTTTCTGGATGCCATGCGTACCAAAAATTTGTTACCAAAGGTGCAGTACGACGCCATAGTTGATTCATCGGTGGCAGGTGCCATCAAACCCGAAAAGAAAATTTATGAAGTTGCCACTGAGCTCGCTGGGGTGAAGCCAGAAGAAATCCTGCTGGTCGACGATAGCCGCACGAACCTCATGGCCGCTGAGCGCATGGGCTGGCACGTCCTGTGGTTCGACGACTACCGACCACAAGAATCAGTGGATCGCATCCGCCAAACCCTCGAACTCGCCAAGTAAAACGACTACTATTTTGAGGATGTGAAGCGCGTTTGTTCTTGCTCGAGGTTGGCGAGGAGCACTTCCGTGTCGGCCAGTTGCTGGCGAGTTTGCTGGACGATGTGTGCAGGTGCGTTGTCGACGTACGATTTGTTATCGAGGCGTGCTTTTAGCTGGCCGATGCTGGCCTCCGTTGCGTCGCGCTTCCCTGCCAACTCATCGAGGTATTTTTGCGCGGTTTTTTCGTCAATGTCGAGCCAGGCGTTGTAGCTTGTTTGTGTAAGTTTTACACCACCCTGCTCTGTACCCTCTGCAACTTCCGAAATACGGCTCAAGCGTTTGATGAGTTCGGCATTTGTTGCGAGCAGCGGCTCGTTGTCGTAGCACAAGCGAACGTCGCGGACCTGCAGTGCTTTTACGATGAACCTTACTTCGGTCACTATAGTTTTAATATCTTCAAATTGCGTCGCCAGCTTTTTGTCAGCACCCGGAATTTCCGGCCAGCGGCTGGCCGCCAGTAGGGTGCCAGTTTCCCAGTTGAGCGTTTGCCAGATAGTTTCGGTGACAAACGGCGCAAACGGATGGGCGAGTTTGAGGATTGTCTCGAGGCAGGACGCCAGTACAGCTTCGTTTTGCGCTGCTTTGCTGGCTTCGATGTACCAGTCGGCAAAATCGTCCCACACGAAGTGGTA
>JAICLK010000035.1 GCA_025927415.1 Candidatus Saccharimonadota bacterium
GCCGAAAAGTTGATGGAGTCGCTGGAAAAGCTCGTGGTCGCAAAGGCACGCATACTGCGTGGTGGCGAGCTGGTCGAAGTGCCCTCTGCCGAACTTGTTTTGGGCGATATTGTGTATGTCGAAGAGGGCGATTCCGTACCAGCCGACCTGCGTGTGCTAGACGAAGAAGAGCTGGCCACCAACGACTTTGCCCTCACCGGCGAGAGCAACCCGACGCGCAAATTCGTCCACCCTATCACCGCCAACGTAGGTATTGCCCAGCGGCAAAACCTGGTATTTATGGGGACGACGGTGGCAATTGGTCATGGCCACGGCGTTGTGGTGGCAACCGGTATGCATACCGAGCTAGGCCGTATTGCATCTTTGAGTCAAGACATCGACACCAGCGCCAGCCCGCTTCAAAAGGAGATGAACCACATCGCCACATTTGTAACACAAGGAACGGTGGCGCTGTGCGCGATTTTATTGCCCATAGCCATTCGCGGTGGCTTGGACACAAAGGCGGCGTTTCTGTTTGCCATCGGCATTGCTAGTTCTATCATTCCGCAAGGCTTGCCGGCCGAAATTAACACCGCGCTTGCGCAAGCCGCTGGCAAATTGGCTCGTGCCCGAGCGCTAGTGAAGAAGCTGTCCGCCGTGGAAACGCTCGGTGCCTGCGCCGTCATTTGTACCGACAAAACTGGCACGCTGACTAAAAATCAGATGACGGTACAGCGCGTGCTGGTTGGCAAAACTGAGTACGGCGTGAGCGGCACCGGCTACGAGGCAAACGGCAAAATTTTGGACAAAAACGGCATGTCACTCGACAAAAACACACTGAAAGAACTGGGCATTTTCTTCGCCACCGCTGCCATGGCCAGCAATGCCAGAGTGAACCCACCAGATGATCAGCACGCTACGTGGTACTGTCTGGGCGACCCGACGGAAGGCGCGCTGGTCGCGCTCGCCCGCAAAGCTGGCGTGGAGCCAGAAAAACTCGATGAGCAACATACCGAACTCAAGGAATTCCAATTCGACTCTGCCCGCAAGCGAATGAGCAGTGTGCGCGAGTACGGCGGCAAGACCTTCGTGTTTGTCAAAGGCGCACCCGAAAGTGTACTGGCATGCAGCACCGAAATGTGGGACCACGGCCACGTGCGACCATTGCAGCGCGCTGATCGTACCTTCTTCAACAAATGCAACGAGACGAACGCCCGCGAGGCCATGCGCAACCTCGGCCTGGCTTACGCCGAACTGCCGCACGGCTACAAACCAGGCATGAAGCTGGAAGATGTGGAACACGACCTGACTTTCCTGGGCATGGTGAGCATGCTCGACCCGTTGCGCGACGAAGTGCCGGCCGCCATGGAAGCGGCGCGGCGGGCAAACATTCGTGTGTCCATCGTCACTGGTGACTATGCACTCACCGCTACTGCCGTTGCCGTAAAAGCGCACTTGGCCGAAAAGCCCGAAGACATTCTCGTAGTTTCTGGTGACGAGTTACAGGGTTTGAGCGACACGCAAGTACTAAACCTTGCCCGGCGCGGCGGCGTTATTTTTAGCCGGGTGGCGCCAGAGGACAAGCTGCGCATTGTCTCACTCGTAAAATCCAGTGGCCGCGTGGTTGCCGTGACTGGCGATGGCATCAACGATGCACCAGCGCTGAAGCGGGCAGACATTGGCGTGGCAATGGGTCTGACCGGCACAGACGTTGCCAAACAATCAGCCGAAATAGTCCTGCTGGACGACAGCTTCAACACGCTGGTTGGCGCTATCGAGCAAGGCCGTATCATCTTCCAGAACATCAAAAAAGGCACGCTCAGCTGCTTTACATCTAACGCTGCCGAACTGGTGGTCAACCTCGTGAGCCTTGCCGCCGCCACCCTCTTCCACGTGCCGCTGGCAATGTCGGTAATGGAAATTCTGGCTATAGACCTGGTGGCCGAACTCTTCCCTATTGCAGCGCTCGGCTGGGACCGGGCCGACGGTAGATTGATGGCCGAGCAACCGCGCAACCCACGCCACCACATTCTCAATCCAGAATCCATTTTCGACCTTTTGTGGTGTGGCGTTCTGATCGGTGGCTTCGCCTTCCTTAATTACATTTGGTTTTATGTCCGCCATAGCGCCAACCCGCAGAGTTTCCCGGCCAGCAATTTGCTGCACTACCAAGCAACCGCGCTCACCTACCTCACCATTGTGCTCTGCCAGCTTGGCAATATTTTGCAGCGCCGCAGCTCGGCCGGCCTGTTTACTCGCTATCAATTTCATAACAAGCAGCTGTGGCTCGCCATGGCGCTGTCGCTCTTCTGCGTCGTGAATATTATTTATAACCCGTGGATTGCACCATATTTCCAAGCCGGCTCACTGGGCCTGAGCGACTGGTTGTTCGCCATCTTGGCCGCCGCGCTCTTCATACTTTTGCGCGAGTGGCAACGCTACACCGGACAGCATTCACGCAAAGCCGTGTTGAAATTGCATGCGATACACGCAGAAGTTATGCAATCATAACCAACCCAAACGTGAATAAGTGGTTCAGTTCAAACCGAAGCTCTTAGAAAAATAGGTGATGCGAGCCCTTACGCAGGAAAAGCGGCATTGACCAGTTTTTCGAGATTGGCCAGGCTGCCTTCGTTCACAAGGCGTATGTCGGCCAGCGCTTTGACGCCTGCCATATTGAGTACCGCGGGATCGTTCGGGTTGCTGGGATGCATTTCGGCTGCCTCTTCGGCGCAGAACTGTTCAAACGTCTTGTCGTCTTCGCCAGCACGGCCGCGATTAGCCGCCCGGATACGCTCATAACGAACGTTCGGTTCGGCATCTGCCCATACAAGTGTACCGCCGATATCTTTCAGGTGTTGTGCCTCGGCGACATTACGCATGGGCGACGCCACTACGCCATCGTATGGGTGGTCGGCGTTCTGGGCAGCTTCCAGCGCTTTGTCTACCAATACGCCGAGCCCGAACTCGCGGCGCCATTCGGCGCTGAGGTCGCGCAAGTTTTCGCGAGTCACCTCCAGCCCGCGCCGGCGCAGCTCTTCACGCAACAAATCCGAAACCGACACAAACAACAGATTATATTTTTCGGCGAGCATTTTACCAACGGTATCTTTACCGCTACCATTCGTGCCCGATGTCCCAATAATTTTCACTCGTCTATTGTATCAGTCTTCCGGTGGATAATGGATAACGACTACTGTGCAGTCTAACTTTCTTCGCCAACCGGCTGGGTCTCGTCGACCACTTCAGGCTCTTCATCTTCCGGCTCTTCTTCGGCATCGTCGTTTTCGGCTGCACGCGCTGCATGCATTTCATCGAGTCTTTCGTCCACTGCCATTGCCAAGTATTGCGCCGCATCGATAGTCTCTTCACGCAACAAGCTACTATACTGTACCCTGTGGTTCACATCGATGCCCACGATACCAAGCACGGGGATAACTGTTCCGCTTGCTTTGACTTCATCGCTCACTTCCATCGTTTTGATAACACCAGGCGACACACCACGTAGGTCGATGATGTAACCGTCGATACGACGACCTTCTTCTACTTCTTGGAAGAATCGCATTATTCCCACGTAGTCTTCGTCGGCGAAATCAGCAGCTTCGGACTCTACAGGATCGTACTCCTGATGAGGTTTGATAAAAACTTGATCCTGCGTATCCACTACGATGTACGAATGATCCACATAGATTATTTCGTCCGGTAGCAAACTTTCAATGGTGCGCGCTGGCACTTTATATATTTCTGGCAGTAGAGGCGCAAAAGGGCTCTCGTACGGTTCGCCATCAAAATATTCACTCATGATGCAGCTACTTTAGCATACTTGTGCGAATACGGCCAGTATATGGAAAACTATTTGATGTAGTCGTGGAGTTTTTTGGCGTCTTTGTGCTTGCGCAGTTTTGCTAGGGCTTTAGCTTCGATTTGGCGAATGCGCTCGCGGGTGACGCTGAACTCTTGGCCCACTTCTTCGAGCGTGTGCTGCTTGCCATCTTCTAAACCAAAACGCAGCTTGATGATTTTTTGCTCACGCTCGCTCAGCGCACTGAGCACGTTCTTCACCTGTTCTTTAAGCAGCTGGTTGGTGGCGCTTTCTTCGGGCGTGATGGTGTCTTCATCTTCGATAAAATCGGCTAGAACTGAATCGTCTTCGTCGTCGCGAATCGACGCATCAAGTGAGCTAATATCCTGCTTAATCTTCATAATGTGCTCGACCTTGTCCACGTCGATTTCCATGGCTTCGGAAATTTCTTCGTTGGTTGGCTCGCGGTTGAGCTCTTGTGTCAATCGGCGCTGGGTGCGCAGCAACTTGTTGATGGTCTCGACCATGTGCACCGGAATACGAATGGTGCGCGCCTGGTCGGCGATGGCACGGGTGATGGCTTGGCGAATCCACCAAGTTGCGTAGGTGCTAAATTTGAAGCCTTTGTCTGGGTCGAATTTTTCGACGGCGCGCAACAGGCCGGTGTTACCTTCCTGAATAAGGTCGAGCAAGTCCAGACCACGGCCGACGTAGCGCTTAGCGATAGAGACAACCAGGCGCATGTTAGCTTCGGCCATTTTGTCCTTGGCGAGCTTTTCGCCGGCAACCACGCGGTGCGCAAGCTCCAGTTCTTCCTGGGCAGAAAGCAGCGGAATCTTACCGATTTCGCGCAAGTATAAGCGCACTGAGTCGTCGGCCACGTCGTCGTCGAGGTACACGGGGCCTTGCGTTGCAGCGCTTTCAGCTTCGGCGTCGATGTCTTCGGCCCACTCATCACTCAATTCCACTGGCGCCGGCTCTTCAACCTCGGTTGTCGTTACGTCAATGCCAGCTTCGGCCAAGTCGGTGTACAGCTGGTCAAGCACTTCGGTGTTTTGCGGCGTGTCGGCGATGGCTGCAAAAATATCACGCTGATCAATTTGCCCATCTTTTTTTGCTTTTGCTAAAAGATCTTGTTTTGCCTGTTCAAAATCCACTTCGGTATTTGCCTTTTTCCTTCTACTCACCATGACCACCTCCTTTGGTTTGCTTTAATAATTCGTCGAGTTTTTTGGCACGTTCTAGCAAACTTTGCGTGGCCGCTTCGTCAGCGCCTTCCAAGCTTGATATTAGTGCTGCCTTTTGCGTTTTGACAAATCCTTCTACCAATCGGCTCTTCAGTCGTGCTGCCTCAAATTTGAGTTCGGCTAGCTCCACGCCGCGATAGAGTTCCTCATATTGTAATCCTAAAATCTTAACATAATTTTGCAAACTTTGCACTATGTCTTTCAACTCTTCCGGTTTGGCCGAAAAGTCGGCGTGTGTTTCTAAAAATGTATACAGCTCGCGCGCTGGCCCGCCGGCAAACATATTGGCGTGCAAATTTTTGAGGTAATTGCGCAGTGTTGGGCGCATAAGTACGAGTGATAACAGATGGTCTTGAGCTTTTGCATTTTCGATGGTGACTTGGTCGGACGTGGCAGTTTCGGCCTTACGAGCCTTAAGCTTGCGCGGAGCAACGCCAGATTTTTGGTTCATTTTGTCGGTGAGTGCCTCTTTGCTCACACCTGCCAGCTCACTGATTTTGTTCAGATAGTGATCTTGCTCAACGCTGTCGGCAAGCGTGCGCACAATTGGCAACAACACGTCGCTGAATTGGCGCTTACCTTGTGCACTGCCGAGGTCTAGCTCGGATTTGTAGCGTTCAATCAGCCAGTCGAGTGCGTACATTGGCTTCTGGATAATCTGTTGCCACTTGGCCGCATCTTGTTTGATGAGTTCGTCCGGGTCCTTGCCGCTGGGGATGGTGATGATGCCAAGCGAGACGCCAACTTTACTGGCGATGGGAATGGCGCGCTCGGTGGCGGCTACACCAGCGCGATCGGCATCGAAACTCAGGCGAATGTCAGGTGTAAAGCGGCCGAGACTTTTAAGTTGTTGCTCGGTCAGTGCCGTGCCAGCCGTTGCCACCACCTGGCGCACGCTGGCTTGATGGCTCATTATAACGTCGAGCTGGCCTTCGGCAATCACCGCGTATTTTTCTTTCCGGATAGTTTCTTTGGCCAAATGCAAGCCGAACACGTGCCGTGACTTGTCATACAACAGCGTTTGCGACGTATTGATATATTTCGGGGCATTTTTGTCCTCGTCCAACTGGCGCGCTGTAAAGCCGATCACCCGGCCCTGCCCGTCTGCCAGCGGAATCATCAACCGACCGCGGAACATGTCTTGCGAACCGCGATAGCCGCGCGAGCTCAGACCCGCTGCTTTTATCTCGTCATCGGTAAATTTTTTACTCTTCAAAAAATCCGTCAGCGCCGTGCCGTTGTTTGGTGAGTAACCAAGTTGCCACACCAGCGCCGTGTCCTTGGTGAAACGGCGCTTGTTGAACACATATTCCAAGGCGACTTGGTTGCGGCTGAACTGCACCTGGTAAAACTTGGCAGCCAGCTCCAGCGCTTCGAACAAACGCTCTTTCAGTTTGGCGTTGCTGCCGCCGCGTGCGCCGCGAAATTGCTCTAGGTCAACACCAGCTTTACGAGCCAGCAGCTCTAACGTCTGGCGAAAGTCCAGCCCTTCCATCTCCATCACAAAGCTGAACATGTCGCCGCCTTTGCTGCTGGAGAAATCGTGCCAAATACCCTTTTCCGGGCTCACTATAAAGCTGGGTGTACGCTCGCTCGTGAACGGGCTCAAGCCTTTCCAGTTGCGGCCAGCACGCTTCAGCTGCACATACTCGCCAACCACATCCTCGATTGCCAGCCGGCTCTTCACCTCTTCAACGGCATCCATAATTTTATTGTACGCTACTTGCCCCTGAAAGTAAGAAGTCGGCCACTTCGCGTCAGGGCCGCAATGTGGTTAAATAAAGCTTATGCAACCGCAACAACCGTACCAAAACCCGTACGACTTTATCAACAACCCCACCAAACCGAAGGCACCAGTTTTGGGTGGTGGGGGCTCGATGGGCATGCGTATTGCTGTAGTTGGCGGACTGTTCGTATTGCTTATTGCCATAGGTATTGCAGCGAAATCGTTTCTAGCCGGTGGCAGTAATGTGCCAAACCTTACCATTGTTGCCCAAGATCAAGCCGAGGTAGCCCGTGTGGCCAACATTCCGGTGCAGGGACAGCAACAAGCCGTCCAGCAAGAGTCGACACTGGATTTCGCCGTCACCTGCGCTATGAGCACTGCTTCCGACCA
>JAICLK010000046.1 GCA_025927415.1 Candidatus Saccharimonadota bacterium
AGCGCCTTACCTTTGTCGTAATCATTTTGTGCGTCAGGACTGAGTTCGGTACCAAAGTGAGCGTATTCTTCGGCTTGGCGATAGCCGGCCAGAGTCTTGTTGTGCGCGGCAGCCAACCCTTTCTGGCGCTTGTTCTGGCCAGTGCCGCCGACACGCGACACGCTCAGACCGGTGTTAACGGCCGGACGCATGGTGTCCTTGAAGACTTTCATATCCAGAACCCATTGGCCGTCTGTCATGGACATAACGTTGGTTGGTAGGTAAGCAGTGATGTCGCCCGCCGGCGCATACACAATAGGCAGAATGGTTTGCGACGCGTGATTCTTTTCAATGCGGCCGGCTCGCTCCACCAAACTGGAGTGCGTATAAAACATGTCGCCAGGGTAGCTGTCACGACCAGGGCTCACGCCGGCGATAAGCGAAATTTCGCGGTAGGCCTGGGCGTGGGATGTAAGGTCGTCGTACACTACCAGCGTATCTTTGGCGAGTTGCTGCCACAGATACTCGCCGTGCGCCGCACCAATGTATGGCACAAGATACGTCGTCACCAGCGACTCGAACATATTGCTAACAATCACAATTGCTTTGCTAAGCGCGTCATTTTTCTTCAGCCGGTCGACCAACTGAGCCACATCACGCTGACGCTTGGCAATCAGCACATAAATAACGGTGATGTCGGTGTTCTTTTGGTTGATGGCGATCTGCGTAGTGAGCGCCGTTTTGCCCACCTTGCTATCGCCCAAGAGCGCCATACGCTGACCGCGGACCAGCGAGAAGTTGATGTCCAGCACGGTGATGCCAGTCTCTAGCGGCGTATCAATCAGCTGGCGCTCGTACAGCATGGGCGCGTTATGGAACACTTCCCAGGTACTGTCGGGCTGGATTGGGCCTTTGTCGTCAAGCGGCTCGCCAAACGCGTTAACCACGCGGCCGATAAACTGCTGGCCAACTTTGGTAAGTAGCTGATCGTGCTGGATCACCACCACCATGCCTATGTGCAGCTGGGTAACGCTGAGGTTCATAGCCAACACGTAATCTTCGTACACATGATGCACGTAAGCACGGCTGCCATCTTCAAATCTGAGCAGTGCATGCACGTTGGTCGGTTGCAGGCCGCGGATCTTCACCATGAAGCTGTCGATGCCAATGATTTCGCCGACCGGGTTGCCCTTGGCAACCAACTCCTCAAACAGTTTGTCGTGCGCGCTCATGGTGCCACTCCAAGTTTCTCTAGGTCTTTGGAAATGATGTCGCGCTTGCCATCCAGCAGGGCACGCAAGCTAAAGTCGTACACGTGGTTTGGCGTACGCATATACACACCGCCGATCAGCGCGGGTTGCACGCCAACACTGACGAGTGCGAACGGATGCACCTCTTTGCGCAACCAAGCAACCAATTTTTGCAGCTCTTCCGGCTCAACTTCGGCGGCGAAGGTAAAGTGAACGACCGGCAGATGCTCTTTGAGTTGGCGTAAGTGGTCGCGAACAGTAGTCAGCGTCTTGCCCTCAATTTCTGTGATATTGTTTACTTCCAAAAGATCGGTCATAACCTGGCTGAGTTTCGGCTGCACCGCCTGACCGCGCACGCGCTGCGCCTCTAGCTCGCCTTCGAGATTTTCAGCCTCTCGAATCAACCGCGACAAATCCGCCTGCCCAACCACACTCGACGGCAACGTAAACTCTTCTGCAACGGATTTCTTTGCTTCGGTCATACCAAACCTCGCAGGGGCTTTCGTACATGTGTGCAGTTTGGTTCAAAATTGAGCACCGTAAGCGAGCCGTACTGTATGGTACGGTGAGTGACATAGTCTCCCTTTTGCTGGCCAACGGGCTCAGCCCGCTGACCGGCAAAAGGGCTACGATTTCGGAGCGCAGATTTTGGAGCAAAATGTGCCATGTACAAAAGCCCTATAACTCCATGTCCTTTTTCATGTCCGCTTTACTCGCCTCTAGGCGCTTCATGATGCCCGGCAATTGCGCCTTCAAATCGAACTGCTCGCCTAGCGATTGCATCAGGTAGTGCTCCACAATCTCGCCCATGTGCGCCTCGAACTCCTGCAACATGGCAGCCTTGCGCTTGGCCACGTCGTCTTCCATCACCTTGGCAAACGCGGCACGCTGCTGTTGTACATCGCCAACCACTTGTTGGAGCGATTGTTTGGCCAGCTCTTGGATGTCGTGAATTGCCCGGGTGTACGCCGTAAATTCGCCATCCAGCTTGGTGACAACCTGCTTTTTCATGTAGTCGTTCAGTTGCGCGGTGGTTAGACGCAAGTCTTGCTGCAAAAACATAGCGTTATCTTCGATGATTTTTTCGAACTTCAGCCGGCCGTGGTTGCGTAACTCCTCGCGGAATGCCTTGTTGAACAGATGCCCCATCTCTTCTTCGGCCAGTTCATTGTAGTTTTTGGTGTGCTCGGGCACGGCCGAGCCGCCATGCAGTTTGTGCAGCGACACAGCCATCCACACAAAGCCCACAAAACAAGCCGCCAGACTTGCAACGGTAAAGATGAGCCACCAGATTGTCATCGTGTTTATTTCCCCACCTTTTGTTCCATAGTGTTAGGACTTAAAGCTTTAGCAATAAGTATACTGCAAACAAGCCGACAATCACAACCAAAATAGCTGTTAAAATAATTTCCAACAGACCATGGAAAATGGTTTTCTTGCCCAGCGGGTTGCGGCCCATAGAAATGACGGCGTTACGCACGCCAGCTTGCAAAATAACAATGGCGATAATAATGCTGGCCACCGTAATGGCGATGCTGAGGTACAGGCGCACAGGGCTGATTGGCTTTTCGGCTACGGCCAGGCCGATGCGCTGCAAAACTGGCGGCAGGTTTACTTTGGTACTCTTTATGTCCGGATTGCGCTCAATACTGATAGAGACAGGAATAATGCCGAACGAAACGGTTTTGATGGCGCGGCCGGACGAATCTTTCAGCTGCGTAGAACCGATGGCGTTGGTTTTGCCATCGAATCCAGCCACGACGCGACCAAGTACGGTTGTGCCATCAGTGCCGGCATCCATAGCGATGCCATCTACCGAAGACGCGGTGACAAAATCGCCGGCCTGGATAGCGCCAGCTTCGTTACTCACCAAAACCGGAAATGTACCAGAGGTAGCGACGTAGGTTTCGTTTGCCACGCCCGAGCTGCTTATGGTCACGGTCAGCTGGTGCGGATCAACCACCACGCCATACATTTGCTGGACGCTTTTTTTGGTTGCGGCCGCCACTTTGTCGCTGGCACCAGGCGCAAGCTGCACCACTGTGCCGATTTGCAGCACGCTCGCCGCCGCATAGCCCTGCACGCTACCTTGGCCAGAAGATGACGAGTTCGAACTAGAAGAACTCGACGCATTGTTACTTTTGCTGCTTGCGGCCGCTGCAACTTGGCCAAATCCAGCCAAAAACACAAGACCACTCAGAACGAGTAGGGCAGCGCGGCGAAATTTCATAGCTATGCAAGCTCCATGAAGCTCATGATTACCCACAAGTATAAACTAAAAGCTGCGCTGTGTCATGGCGGAATAAGCTTCAAACAAGCGATGCCAGCAATGCAATAATGCGGTCGATGTCTGCCTGCGTTGTGGCGCGGCCCATACTAAAGCGAAGCGAGCTTTGCGCAGCTTCATCGCCGATTCCCATAGCGCGCAACACGTGCGACGGTTCTTCATCGCTAGCAGAGCATGCCGAGCCGGCGGCCGCCAGAACGCCAGCTTCGTCCAGCTGAATCAGCAAACGCTCGTTGTCGACGCCGGGAATGGTAAGGTGCACATTGTTGGGCAACCGGCGGCGCTGCGAGCCATTGATAACCGCCTGCGGCAATGTTGCTTTAATGTGACCAAAGAAATAGTGCCGCAGCGCAATCAGCCGCTTCGCCTCTTCCTCGCGCATGGTTTGGGCAATTTCCAGGGCTCTCGCAAAGCCAATACTGGCTCCAATGTTTTCGGTGCCACTGCGAAGGCCACGTTCCTGGCCACCACCCAAAATGATTGGCCGAAGCTGAACGTTTGCGTGGACAAACAGCACCCCGCTCTGCTTTGGCCCGTAGATTTTACCGCCATTCAATGTCATAAGGTCGACGCCCAGACGAGCCGCCTGAAGATCCAGATAATTTGCTGCTTGCGCGGCATCGGTATGAAAGTACAGGGGCAGCTTGTTGCCGCTTTTGCGACGCGCATCGCGAACCTCTTTGATGATGGCCGCAACTTCGCGAATTGGCTGGATAGTGCCGACTTCGTTGTTGGCATACATCACGCTCACGAGCACGGTTTTGTCGTCGATATTCGCACGCAAAGCTTCAAGCTTCACCGAGCCTTTTTCGTCCACACTCGCTTCGCGGCAATCATATACATGCGCCGGCGCCAGCACGGACTCGTGCTCTACAGCACTCACCACCACGTTCGCTTCCGGAAAGTTTTGCATCACCCCGCTGATGGCGAGGTTGTTTGCCTCAGTTCCACCGGCTGTAAA
>JAICLK010000024.1 GCA_025927415.1 Candidatus Saccharimonadota bacterium
AGAGGTCATTCCGCGTATATTTGGTGGAGCTGGCGGGTACTGCCCCCGCGTCCGTCAGTTTATCTGGCTAGTCTTCTACAGGCATAGTTTGTTTCCAGATCTCGAGCCCGTGCGTAGAAACAAACAAAAGGCATGGTCTCAAAGTTCTTGGTCTTAGCGCGATTCGTGAACAGCGAAGCGCGAGCAACCAGATGATATGAAACACCGAACTCAGCTATCTGATGTCGCCAAGGGTGTTGCTGTAGATATTAGGCTACAGCTGGCGCTACTGCGAGCTGAGGCATCTTAAAGTTGCCAAAGCGTGCAAGCAGCTGATCTTTAACGTTTGCAGTTAAAGTATATTGCCTATAACGCTGGCAAGCGACCTGCGGATCTAACCGATAAAGTCCAACGTCGAGCTTAAAATTCAGCCCCTCGTCAGGCCCTACGCCTCTGCCTCGTTTTGCCTGAACGGCAAAAGCTTCGGCTTGCGGCTATGGCCTTCCTCTCAATTTTGCAAACACTGCGTTGGTTTGCAAAATTGTGGCAAATCTGTCGACTTGCGTGAGGATTATTATACCATAATTGTTTTCAGAAATTAAATATTAGCTGTAGGTTGGGGTAAAATGGAGGGACATGCGCCACCACTACCCAAAGTTACTCATTCTCACTGCGGCGACACTTTTGTTGGTTTTGGGTGCGACAATGATTGCGCCGCAAACAGTTAATAACACGAGTGAGCACGCACCAAAAATACTCAGCCTGGGCAAAAAGGCTGCACCTGTCCCGGCCAAACCCACGCCGCCACCGCCCTACACATTTCCAGATGGCGGGCGCACGCTGTTCCCGAACTATCGTTTGGTGGCGCTGTATGGCACACCGGGTGCGCCGGTATTGGGTGCGCTGGGCGAGCAGTCGTTGCCGCAGACTATCACGCGCGCAAAGCAGCTTGCAAAGCAGTATCAGCCATACTCCAAGCAACCCATTTTGCCAACATTGGAGATTATCACCACCGTGGCTTCGGCTACCGCCACCGACAACAACGATTACTCGAACGAGATCAACCCGTCGGTTATCCAGCCGTACATCAACGCTGCTCGCAAAAATGGCGAGTATGTAGTGCTTGACCTCCAGCCCGGCCGCTCTACCTTTTTGTCGCAAGCTAAAGAGTACAAGAACTTACTGGCACAGCCGAATGTTGGTCTGGCACTCGATCCAGAGTGGAAACTCACCGCCACCGAGGTACCACTGGAGCAAATCGGCTCGGCAGATATTCACGACATCAACGCCACCGCCACGTGGCTGGCCGCTCTCGTGAGACAAGACGATTTGCCACAAAAGCTGTTCCTGTTGCAGCAATTCCGTTTGGACATGCTGCCGGGTCGCGATCGGCTGAACGTAGTGTATCCGCAACTGGCATACGGCATCCAGATGGACGGCCAAGGCACGCAAGCAAATAAGCTCGGCACGTGGCAGGCCATTTTGCAAACGCCACCGAAAAACACCTACTATGGCTGGAAGAATTTTTACCAGAAAGACACCACCCTGCTGACGCCAGCGCAAACCATGGCTTTGCATCCACAGCCATGGTACGTTTCGTACCAGTAGTTAGGCGTTTTTGGCTGTTTCGTGGCCCGGGCAAACGACGGCGTGAATGGTTTCGAGACCGCTGAAAAGTGCCTCGCGCTGCTTTTCGCTGAGTGCATGGTATGTGGGTTCGTGATACTTCGCCAGCGCGTCAAGCGCGGCTTCGGTAAGTCGCTCGCCTTTGGCCGTGAGCAGTGTCACGTGTTCACGCCGGCTTTTCGGGCTGATGGTCACGCGCAGTAAGCCTTCATCGACCATCAATTTTACCTGGCGGCTGATGCTCGCTTCGGTTTGGCCCAGATGGTCGGCAATTTGCCGCTGCTTGATGTGCGGCTTTGCCTGCAGCACACGCAAAATCCTAAACTGCGACATGCCGACGCCGAGCCGTTCTTGCAGCACTTGGTCGGACTGCTTGGCCAGCATCGATGACATATGATGAAGCAAATATCCGAGGTTGTTTTGCGGACGCTCCGTGTTCATGATCTTATTTTATCATCACCTGGTAGAGGCGATGCCAGTCATCCAGCGACAATGCTTGCGCGCGCAGGCCTGACGTCACGTTTGCTTGGCCCAGCAGCTCGTTTACTTCTGGCTTGCCAAGCTGCAAA
Source organism: Candidatus Saccharimonadota bacterium (assembly GCA_025927415.1). Taxonomy (GTDB): domain Bacteria; phylum Patescibacteriota; class Saccharimonadia; order Saccharimonadales; family UBA4665; genus JAICLK01. The sequence goes on from JAICLK010000024.1 coordinate 2,175, forward strand.
CCAGCACTCAGCGAGTTGAGCAGCGTTTTGCGCTTGCCGGAAAAACCGGCTTTCACCAGGCGGAAAAATTGCTTTGGTTCTACGTCCGCAAACAACGGTTCGGCGCGGCGTTTCAAGATGAGAATTTGCGAATCGACCTTTGGCGGCGGCGTAAACAACTCCGCCAGCACTTTGCGGCCAAGGGTAACTTCCCAATAAAATTGCGCGCTGACACTCAGTAGCGACATGGCGCCCGGGCCGGCAGCCGCGCGCTCAGCAACTTCTTTTTGAATGAGCAGTGCCACGTGGCTCGGCGGATTTGCCGACTCGCTCAAAACTCGAATAAGGTTGCTGGTGAGATAGTACGGAATGTTGGCCACCACCTTGTAGCCAACTGGCAGTGCGCGAAAGTCGAACTGCAGAATGTCTTGGTGCACGACTTCCAGATTCTCGGCCGGCACACGTGCCGGCAAGTCACGGGCGAGTTGTTCGTCAAACTCCACCGCCACGACTTTCTGCGCGCGCTCCACCAAAAATTTGGTGAGCGTACCGGGACCAGAACCAATTTCCAACACTATGTCTTCACTGCAAACATCAACCGCGTCAACTATCGCCTGCAAGCTAGCTTCGTCGTGCAGCCAATGCTGCCCCAGCGATTTTTTGGTTCGTGGTTGGTCCATCTGAACATAATTTTAGCAGACGCGTGTACTTGAGTGCAGTTTGTTTGAGATGCGAGCACCGTAAGCGAGCCGCACTTTTGGGTGCGGTGAGTGCGGAGCACAACAGTTCGGACAAAATGTGCCAAGTACACGCGTCGTTATTGTGGCGGGAAGGCACTTATTCCTGTGCTGTAATAACAGCCTGGATTTTGCGAGGCCAAACCACCGCCGCTTCGCAATGTGTTACGAATAATTGCTTGATCTTGAGTGCCTGGTGCCGCATTCGATGGCAAGCCGCTGTAGCCAAGCGACTGCCAGGTGCCAAGACTAAACTGGTACGCGCCGTAATAGCCGTTGCCGGTGTTGTCTTGGTAGTTACCGCCAGACTCACATTTACGCAGTTTGTATAACCACTCGGATAAACTGGTGCTCAGCGGCGCCGTACCCTGTACCCGAATTTCTTCAACCGGCGGCACAACAACCACGCGCTGGATTGCAATTCGCTTCGCCTCCTTGCCGTTCACTAACTGAATTTGATAGGTGACCAGCTGCTTGCCCGGACTGCCAGCCTGGCGAATAGCGCTGGTGCCAATGCTCAAGCTCGCATCGCTGACAATTTTAGTAGGCGTTGGAATAGCTTCAGTGACAGTCACGATCTTCACCCCTTTACGCAACACAAAAATCTGCTGGTTAGCAATGATGGGTGTATTAGCCGCAGGCTGCACGCTGTCACCTTTGCCCAACACGACACCCTGCTGTTTCAGTAAATCACCCACAGTCTTGGCATGCGTACGCATAACAACCTGTGTGCCGTATAGATTAAAGTTAACCGGCGTCGCGCGATTGATAACCACGCGCTCGCCAATAGCATCCTCCTGCAAGAAATTTGCGGTGGGAACGGTTTGTAGGTCATCTTCCGGATATACGGTCATACCGGCTTGGGCGGCGATACTGCGCGGCGTGGTGGCGGCGCTAAACCCATAAATCTTGTTGGTGCCATCAACAACCTCCACTGGTACCGAGCGGTACACATTGATACGAAATTCATCCTGGTTGATGGCCGTGTCCAAACTTGGTTCCACGACGTCACCTTGGTCGACCTTAATATGAAGCTTCTGGAGCAACGCACCGACCGTCGGCTCGTCGGTTGGCACCACTTGCCGCACATGATCGTGCGAAACAATTGCCACTAGCGAGTGCGTTTCGGTTACCTTTTTCGTGCCACCAAGCAGCTGAATGCCGCCAAACGTTACTACGCCAAGCACCACGAAAACCGCCACCGGCACCATAACGGGATGCTTGGCCAAGAGCTTGAGCCGTCGTATGTGGTGACGCGGTTTAAACGTCACCGAAGGCAGGCTCAAACGTTGCTTGCGTTCCTTCGGACGAGCCGAAAATTTCTTTCTCATAGTTCAGAGGCTTTGCCAAAGAATTTTACTCTGGCGAAGCTGTATGTATTGTATCAAATCAGAGTTTCTCTAGAGGAGCGAATGCCACATTTAGTTTTTTGGTGCCTTTGCCTTGGAAATAGATGGTGGCCATGTCGCCGTCTAGTTCTACAATGGTGCCGCTGCCGAAGAGTGAGTGCTTGACGCCATCGCCAACGTCGAGGTCTGGCACATAGTGCGGCTCGTCCGAGATTACCGGCTGAGGAGCGCCGAGCGGTTTCGGCTCTTCATATTCGGGCTTAGATTTGCCGCCAAAAAAGCCAGAGAAACCAAAGCCACTGTCCGGCTGAAATTCGGTGTCGATTTCACTCAAAAACCGGCTGGGCGGATTGTGCTGCACGCCGCCGTACAACATGCGCGAGGTTGCGTACATCATGTACAGTTCCTCGCGGGCGCGCGTCATGCCCACGTAGCACAGCCGGCGCTCCTCTTCCATTTCGCTGGCGTCGTACAGCGCCCTGCTGTGCGGAAAAATGGTTTCTTCCATGCCGGTCATAAAGACGGCTGGAAATTCCAAACCTTTCGCAGCGTGCAACGTCATCAGTGTCACGGCGTCGTTGGCAAAATCGGCGCTGTCTAGGTCACTCACCAAAGCAACTTCCTCCAAAAATCCAGCAAGCCCAACGTCCTGATATTCTTGTGCCACACTCAACAGCTCCTTCACGTTTTCCTGGCGGGACTCACCTTGCAGTGTGCCATCGTCCAGCGCGTGCAAATAGTCAATACGGCGGATGAGCGAATCTATAAGCCCTGCCGGCGGCGTATTTTCCATAACTTCGCGCAAGCTTGCAAAAATATCCCCAAGCTCGCTCAAAGCTTTGCGTGCTTTTGGCGTGATGTCCGTGCATTCGGCTGCTTTGAGCAAGGCTTCCGAAAGAAGCAGCCGATTTGTCACTTGCCATTCGAAAAAGTTCTGTAAACTTTTGGCACCCACGCCGCGCGCTGGCACGTTCACAATGCGCTCAAAACTGACGCGATCTTCAGGCTGGAAAATAAGACGCAAGTAGGCGATGATATCCTTGATTTCCTTGCGGTCGTAAAACCGCACGCCACCGACCACGCGGTACGGAATGCCGTAGCGCACAAACGCTTCTTCCACCGAGCGACTTTGCGCGTTGGTGCGGTACAGCACGGCATAATCGCCATACTTTCGAAGGCCAGCGTCCACGCCATTGCGAACGCGGCGGATGATCGCTTCGCCCTCAGCACGCTCGTTGCCAACTTGTACCATCTGCACCGGCAAACCATCGCCGGCAGCCGTCCACAACTTCTTGTCACTGCGCTGCTGGTTTTTGGTGATAATTTTGTGCGCCGCATCCAAAATGTGCTTGGTACTTCGGTAATTTTGCTCCAGCTTGATGATGGTGCAACCCGGATAATCTTTTTCAAAGTTGAGAATATTGCGATAATCCGCACCGCGCCAGCTGTAAATGCTCTGCCAGTCGTCGCCCACTACGGCGATGTTTTTATCTTTGTTCGTGAGCAGTTTTACTAACTTATACTGCGCGGCGTTGGTGTCCTGGTATTCGTCGATCATCACGTATTTGAACTGCGTCTGCCATTTTTCGCGCAGTTCTTTGTTGCTTTGCAACATGCCGGCGGTGCGGCTGATGAGGTCATCGAAGTCCAGACCGCCTGCATCTTTCAAAACCCGTTCGTACAGCGGATACACTTTTGCGGCGGCTTCTTGTGCCGGACTGCGCGCACCGGCCGCATACTCTTCTGGGCCAATCATTTCGTTTTTGGCACTGCTGATGAGCCCCGCTAGTACGCGCGCCGGAAAAGCTTTTTCGTCCAGCATCAGCTGCTTGCTAGCTTGTTTAATAGCGGCTTGGCGGTCGCTTTCATCAAAAATAACAAAGGTACGCGGAATGCCAACGTGTTCGCCATCTTGGCGCAGCAGCCGCACGCAAATGGAGTGAAACGTGCCCATGTATGGCATAAAACTCCTCGGCACATCCACCACGGCGCTTTCATGACTGGCAAAGCCAGCCACGCCAGCACCGCTCGCGGCAAATTGCGGCGTCAAATGCTCCGATTCTCCTTCGCCGTACTTTTGGTACGACTCAGTCCGATTCTCGCCTTTTCCTTGCACTTCGTTCGCGTGGATGCCCCGAGGAACAGTCACGGAATTCATCAACTTCCAAACTCGTTCGCGCATTTCCTTTGCCGCTTTGTTGGTGAAGGTTACGGCCAAAATGTTAAACGGCGTCGCCCGGTGCGAGGCAATAAGGTACGCGATGCGATGCGTCAGCGTCTTCGTCTTGCCAGAACCCGCGCCGGCCTGAATAAGCAACGGCCCGTCGGTCGTCTGGACCGCTCGAGCTTGCTCCGGGTTCAAACCTACTAATAAATCCTCTAACACCTCGCTATTTTACCAGAAGCGAGTTCGGCGCACTGGTGTAATTTTTAATGGGTAGCTTTTACGTGTAAACTAATGCTTGGCTCCTTATTACGGGCAAACGACAGAACAACTGCAGGCTAACTACCGAAACCTTCCGCCAGCCAATAGCTAGAATATATCCGTTTTGTTCGAATAAAGACTGCGAGTCACTAAGCATAAAATGAAGAATAGGAACTCTATGAAAACACCACAAACCACTACACAAAAAACAGAAACCTCCAAAACAAACAGCCCCCAGCGACTAGCAGGCATTCGGGGCTTCCTGCTGTTCTATATCTTTTTGTTGGCATACCAGCTTGTTCACGGCCTGGTGCTAACCGGTGGATCCATTGTTCTGTACAACAATCCATCGCTTGCGGCGACGCAAGGTTTTTCCCTGCCCTTAAGCGGTTTGTTGGTCTACGACATAACGAACTTGATTCTGGCTGCCGATGGAGTACTGGTTCTTGTTTTAATGTTCAAGAGAAAGAAAGCGGCGATCATCAACGGCATCATACTAAGTATTCTGTGGCCGCTGTGTTTGCTTATCTGGCACCTGGCCGGCGAAAAATCGCACTTTGGCACCGTTGTAGACACGCTGCCAAATGTGTTTGGATTTTTCTATCTGTTGCTCTCTAGGCGCGTAAAGGCAACGTTCGTCAAATAGCCCTCCGGCCATAGCAGTAGCGCTTGACGAAAATTGGAGCTCGAAATACTACTGGCCGAAAAGATGGGTATGCGGAATGCTGGAGGTTGAGTTGCCAAAGTCGAGCAACAGATCAAAGCCGACCGCGAGAACGATCAACAGCACGAGTATAAAGACGACGACGCGCACGAGGCTGCGGCCAGGACGATGCATTGAGACAACCATTTGCGTCGTGTCGACCGTTTGTGGCATGAGTTCGTTTTCGATTTCGGGCGTCGGTTCGCCGGCAACGTCTTGCTGCTGTGTGGGAAGGTGAGCTTCGCTTGGCTCAACAGGTTCTGGCGACGGGTCGGCAACCAACGTTTCTTCGACCGATGGAGGTGTTTGCGCAGCTTCAGGCGGCGTGGGCTCTTCTTCTGGAGCAGGCAACGTTGGATCGGGCGAATCTGCTGGTGGCGGCTGAACATCTGGCGATGCCGGCGAATCGGCAACCTGGTTCATCTCCTCAGTCACTTCATTCATTTCTTCTGCTGCGGGTTCGGCGAGTTGGTCTACTTCTTTTTGCACATCGATGGTACCGGGGCTGGTCGTCAGCGTGTCGTCCTGCACGGTGGGCTTGTTGTTCATAATCAGCGGACGCGACGAGGCAGACGGCTGAGCTTTGCCCGGCCGCGTGACATCCATCACCTTGCCGCCATGGTGTCCGTGATGTTTCTGCTTATGCTCGTGCTCTTCTTTCATTCTTTGGTACCCTCGCGCAACATCCGATACGCGGCGTCTACAATGCCGCTAAACTTCATGTAGTTGATGCTGGCACCGCCAATCAGCGCACCGTCGCAGCCGGGAATTTCCAGATAGCCACGCGCGGTTTGGTCGTCCACGCTGCCGCCGTATAGTACACGCACTTCGTCGGCCACGCGTTGGCCGTATAGCTGAGCAATCTGGTGGCGAATAAATTTGATAGCCGTTTCAATTTGTGCCGGCTTTGCCAGCTCCCCACCAAAAGTGCTGATAGCCCACACCGGCTCGTAGGCGATAACGACCTTCGCCACTTCTTCGGCCGTGAGATTATACAGCGCCGTGACAATTTGGTCGTGCAGTACTTGCTTGGTCATGCCATCTTCGCGCTCTTCTTTGTTTTCGCCAATGCAGAGAATTGGCGTAAGGCCATTGCGGAATGCCGCGGCCACTTTGTCGCGCACGGTTTCCAGCGACTCGCAAAAGTAAATACGTCGCTCGGAGTGACCAATGATGACGTAATGCACCAGCTCTTTCAACATCGTGAACGACACTTCGCCAGTGTATGCACCTTCGTCTTTCAGGTAGGCATTTTGCGCAGCCAGGCGGAATTTGCGCCGGTCGATTTCCAGCGACATTGGCTGCAAGCTCACCAGACTTGGCGACAAAACTACCTCGATATCGTTGTGCGTCTTGATACGCTCACTCAGCCGGTGCACCAGCAAACTAGACTGCTGCACATTAAGGTGCATTTTCCAGTTGCCGGCAATCAGTATTCTTCGCATAATTCTTACGCTTATTGTAGCACTTATTTATTCTGGAGCGCTTCCACGCCTGGCAGTTTGTGACCGGCCATTAGTTCGAGTGACGCGCCGCCACCGGTGGAAACATGATTGAAAGCGTCAGCCAGGCCTCGCTCCTCGATATAGGTTACGGTATCGCCACCACCAACGAGGCTAAACGGACGATGGCCAAACTTACCAGTCATAGCCTCCATCAACAGATCTGTGCCATGTGCGTAAGGACCGACTGGTCCTTGCAACCCAGCTTTTTCGGTAATGCCCATGGTGCCATTCCACACCACAGTGCCAGCAAATTGCATGGCACCAGCGATGAATGCGGCAGAAAACGGACCGATGTCCAAAATCATTTCGTGTTCGCGAATATAACTCGCCTCGTGTGGCGGGCGCTTGGGGTAATTTTCGATGTCGGCAATGACGTGCGCACTCCAGTCGGCAATGCGTGTCGGCGCAGCTTTATCAATCTTGCTGGCCACCACGCCATCTTGCGGCAGGTAAAAAACAAACTTGCCGTCCTTAGCTTTCTCGCGGGCTTTGGCGAGGATTTCTTTGGCCACTGGCAGATCATCTTTGTCTGCCAAGCTGGCGCCAATGTGCATGCCCTCGGCCAGCAAAAACGTGTTGGCCATGCCGCCACCAATTGCTATAAAGTCGGCAATTTCGATAAAGCGGTGCAGCACATCAAGCTTATCGGCAATCTTGGCGCCACCCACCACAGCCATCAAGGGACGGGTGGGATTTTCCATGGCAGAGGTGATGGTATCGACTTCTTTTTCCAGCAATGGTCCAGCAACGGCTGGCATATACTTTGGCAACTCCGAAACAGATACGGCGCCGTGATGCACTACGCCAAATGCATCCTGCACAAACACATCAGCCAGGCTGGCGAGCTGTTTGGCAAAGGCTTCATCATTCGCCTCTTCTTCTGGATAGAAGCGCACATTTTCCAGCAACAGCACATGGCCTGGCTGCAAAGTATTTGCTGCCTTGGTTACCTGTTCGCCCACGCAGTCCGGCACAAACTCGACGTGCTTTCCCAGCAATTCCTGCAAACGCTTAGCAACGGGTGCCAAGCTGAGTGACGGCACCACCTTGCCCTTCGGTCGGCCCAGATGCGAACAAATAATCAGCCGGGCATCTTGCTCTAGCAAATATTTAACCGTCGGCAAAGATTGCTGTATGCGGTAATCATCGGTGATATTGCCGCGCTCGTCCATAGACACGTTGTAGTCGGCGCGCAGCAGCACACGCTTACCGCGAACATCAATATCTCGGACTGTCTTTTTGGTAAACATGAAACCACCCTTCTTTTTGTTTTATTAAACCACAAGCACGAAAGCGAGGGCAAGATTTGCTTGCAATAATATTTATAATATTATATAATGTATATGACACATCGTGTCGAGGTAATTGTACTTTTTGGTTACAGAGGTATCGAGCCAACTCGATCCGTTCTGCGGAAATTCCGCAGGACTTGTGGCGAGCCACCTTGAGAGGAGGCACATTAACGTGGAAACCGTTGAAATAGCTGCAATTCGGCTGCTTGGCATAGCCGATATCATGTTGGTTTTTGCAAAGGCTGAGCGCTGGAATTCGGCCGCAGAGCTAGCAGAAGAGTTCATGATCGGATCTGACGCCCTTGCGGATAACTTCGCAAAGCTCAGCTATGAACTGCAAGTGCAGCTCATCCGCGCGGAAGCGCAGGCAGAAAAGCTCAATTCGTGACAAGCTGCTCTGCACTAAGGGTAATTCGGAAACGAAGTTTGCTGAGGCTCAGCAATATAAGTTATCCGACCCTGCCCAAAATGCCTTTGCCGCATCGGCTCTAGCTC
>JAICLK010000045.1 GCA_025927415.1 Candidatus Saccharimonadota bacterium
AAGCAAAGCCGATCCGGCACGCATGAAACCCGACCACAGCCAGGCCTACCAAAAACTCGAGGAAGAAAATTATTTCTTCAAGCTCAGCAAATATACCGGGCCGATTCGCAAAGCCGTTGAGTCCGACCAGCTGCACATCATCCCCAAAACACGTAAGCACGAAATTTTGTCGGTGCTCCAAGAAGGTCTGGAAGACATCAGCATTTCGCGCCCGAAAGAAAAGCTGGATTGGGGCGTGCCAGTGCCGGGCGACGCGCACCAAGTTATGTACGTCTGGTTCGAAGCGCTTATGAACTACCTCACCGTGCTGGGTTATCCAGAGCACGAAGACTTCAAGCAATTCTGGCCGGCCAACGTGCAAGTTATTGGCAAAGACATCTTGCGATTCCACGCCGCCATTTGGCCGGGCATGCTTATGAGTTTGGGTATTCCGCTGCCCAAGCAGTTGTATGTGCATGGGCACGTTACCATGAACGGCGAGAAGATGAGCAAGAGCATTGGCAACGTGGTGGCGCCCAACGAAGTCATCGAAAAGTACGGTGCCGACGCGTTCCGCTACTACTTTTTGCGACACATTCCGAGTTATGAAGACGGTGACTTCAGCTGGGAAAAAATGGAAGCAGCCTACAACAACGAGCTAGCAAACGAGTTAGGCAACGCCGTGCAACGCACTGCCGCGATGATCATGAAATACCAAAATGGGTTGATCGGCGATATCCCGCCGGCCGGACACGATGACGCTCCAATTCGCGAAGCTGTCGCTGTCTGCAAGTTTGACCGCGCGCTAGACGAAATTTGGGCGCAAGTTCGCGGCCTGAACCAATACATCGACGAGGCCAAGCCGTGGGAAATTGCCAAAACCAAAGACGAAGCGCATCTGCGCGAAGTGCTGGCGCAGCAGGCGAGTGACCTGCTGCAAATTGCCGGTTTGCTGGAACCATTTTTGCCGGAAACTGCCGAGAAAATTAAGCATATTTTCGAGAGCGGCGTCATTCACCCTACTAAAACAACTTTGTTTCCAAAGCACGAGCCAAAGCCAGTCGCCCCGCAGGCCTAGCGCCAAACGCAATCTCATATTCGGCAAGTTTTTCAGGGCTGCCAGTGTGTTTGCCTTCATCATCACTAATTTTTACCGTTTCAGCTTCTTTGCCGTCAATGCGAACGCGCGTAGCTTTCATGACTACATTGAGTGGCCGCACAACAATTCCAAAATCGCACGTCGATGAAGTGCCTATGCCGTAAAGGGTGCCAACGCGGCTGCGAAACTCTTTTTGTATGGCTACTGTTTGAGGCATGTCTAGACCGTTGCTAAAGACAAGGGTTTTTGTGTGGGGGTCAATGGCAAAGTTTTTGTACATGTCGATGGCATTTTTGCCGAATTCAAATGGATCGCCTGAGTCGTGCCGCAAGCCGCGTGATTTTTCGGCTTGCTCCTTGGTAAAGTCGGCAAAAAAGAACTTTGTGCCAAACGTGTCAGGCAGAATGGTAGAAAGATCTTCGCCGTAGCGTTCCTCCCAGTCGTGCAAAAAATGTTGGTGGCTGGCACGTATATCTTCGCCGCGGGCATCGGCCAGTGCGGCATAGACCATGGGCATTTCGTGTGCGAAGGTGCCGATTGGTTTGAGCCCCAGCGTTCTTGCGAGTGCCACATTGCTGGTGCCAACCAAGTTGTTGGTGCGTGTCGCCAGCTCTTCCACGACGTGCTTTTGCCAGCGCAAACTAAAGTGGCGGCGGGTGCCAAAGTCGGCCAGCTTGATGTCTGGATTGGCATTGAGGATTGCTATTTTCTCGTCGAGCCGGCGCTGACCTTCCTCATACACTTTTTCGAGATCTAAGCCTTGCGCGGTAACGTAGTTTTCGAAATATGCTTCGTTGAGTTCGCTCATCACAATTGTTTCCCAAAAGCTACTGAGCGCCCACGGGCCGGTGGTTTCTATGGCGATGTCGTCGGTGTCTTCGTCGAGTTTTACGTCAACTTCCGGCAGCTCATGCGTGCGCAAAAAGTCCAGGTAGTTGTCGGTAAAAACACGTTCGCCGGCGCTATTATGGATGCCGGCCAGGTAGCCTAGCTCGTGCTCCTTCCAGCCCGCACGGCGGATGTCATCGAAACGTTGTTGCAAATTTTCGACATCCAAGTAGTCCGCCAGCCGCTGTTCGCCGCGATTTTTGAAGGTGAAGGTTACCTCGGCGTCCGGCTCTTGCTCGAACGCCAGCTGACTCATAGTCGGCTTGTAATAATCCAGTCCCGCACTCAAATCGCCCGCTTCAAGCAACGGTCCTTGTTCAACGTTCATTAGATGTAGCTCCCATCAACAAATGCTTGTGCCGCTGCCTGAACCTCTTCGTCGCGGCCGTCCGCCAGTGCTTCCGCCGGTGTTTGGCCGAGCAGTCGATTGTGTGCTTGCAGCCACTGGCCGATGCCTCGAGGTGTGAGGGAGTCTGAGAGAATGTCGGTGATTTCGTACCGAGCGTTATCGGAATTTTGTTGCTGTATGTCGAGTTTTGATTGTTCGCGTATCCAGGTTTCGCTATCGGTGTAGCTAATACCTGCTTCACGAAATTGTTCTAGCATCGCTTCGCCCGTTTCTGATGCGACCGGTCGGGTGGCGTCGCTGATAACCGTTACGTCCATATCTGCTTTTTGGCGGAAGTCGAGCGCCGTCTGGCCCACACAGTAGTCCAGTGCCAATCCGCCAATTATTACTTTGCGTACGTCTCTTTGTTCCAGAAAATAGGGCAGTGTGAGGCGTTTGTTTCCGAAACCAATTACGATGTTGGGAGCGAATGCGTTGTAGCCGCTATAACTGGTATCTTCCTGGCCGGGTTTTAGTTCCTCTGTGCCTTTTACAAACCGTTCGGATGAAGCGGGTAGGGCGAGGTTAGGGTGAAGTTCGGCACCCGACCAGCCAGCGACACAATGCCGTGGCCACGTCGTTTGATAATCTGGCTTATCAGAAAAGTGTGCCGTATTGGACGGATGCCAGTCTTGTGTAGTTGCGATAAGGTGGCCGAATTGTATGCTGGCAGCAACGAGTCGGTTTACGGGGTTTATAATTTCGCCACCATCGGGGACGGGCAGTTCACCCCAGCCATAATTAGGTTTTTGTCGCTCATCGTCAGAAAGGTTTGGCCATACTCGTCTGCCTTCTTCTAGCGGCATAAAGCCACGCTGTGCATCGACGATGATAAGTGCTGATTTTTCCATGGCTGCCCTGCCTTCCTATAAGTAATTGTATAAACTACACGAAGTAGTTATCTACACAGTACTCTATAGAAAGTGTCTTGTCAACACTAATTATCGTATGTTATGCTGGGAATAGATAAACGGGAGCTACAACTATGGGAATGCCAAACCATCTCGTACTTGTTCGGCACGGACAGTCCGAAGCCAACATTATTCAAAAACTGCGAAAGGCTGACCCAAATTATGATGCACCGGCAGGTTTCTTCGACCGGCATGATAGCCGCGTGCGGCTCTCTCCGCTCGGCCGCGAACAGGCGGCAAAAACAGGCGAGTGGCTGCGAAGCGAATTCCCAAATGGATTCGACCGTTACTATGTTTCGTCGCTCATGCGCACCCGCGAAACGGCTGGCCGGTTGGCACTTGGTGGTCGATGGTATATCGATGACCGCTGGCGCGAACGCGACTGGGGTGAGTTTGGCACGCTCAACCACGCGCAGCAGGTAGAACAATATGTCCACTCCACCAAACTGAAGGGCCAAAGCATGTGGTACTGGTGTCCGCCGGGCGGTGAGGCTCTGGCGGGTGGTGTGCAGTCACGATTTAAAGATATTCTCGGCACATTACATCGCGAAATGGATGGGAAAAATGTGATAGCAGTAACCCACGGTGAGACTATGGAAGTCGGTCGCGTAGTTTTGGAACGGCTCTTGCCAGAAGAATGGGAAGTGCAAGAACGCGACGAGAACTACAAGCTGGCGAACTGCATGGCGCTGGACTACTCACGCCTCAACCCAGAGACGGGCGAACAGTCCAACCACTTGGAGTGGCGGCGTGCAATCTGCGCCTGGGACGAGTCGAAATCGTGGCAAGCTGGCGAGTGGGTGCACATTCCGCGCCAAACGTACGATGATGCGCAGTTACTCGAAATGGTTGAGCAATATCCGAACTTGCTTTAATCAAAACTGCGTTCGAGCGTTTGCAGCGTGTTTTTCCGGAACTTGTATAGACGTGCCGGGCGGTGGGCGCCTTCGCGGTGTTGCTGGTCGGTTTCGACAATGAGGTCGAGCGATAGGAATTTTTTGCGAAAGTTGCGCTTGTCTAGTTTGCGGCCAAGGACGGCTTCGTACGCGACTTGCAATTGCGTAAGCGTGAACAGAGGGTCGAGGATCGCAAAAATAGCGTTGGTGTACATCACCTTGCTGCGCAAGCGATTGCGTGCGTACTTGATGATGTCGGCGTGGTCGTAGGCAAGTTCCGGCAAATCGTCCACTGGGAAGAACTGCGGCGTTTGCGTGGTGGCGCTGAGCTGCGGCTCGAGGTCTTTGCCCAGCCCCATGTATGTAACACTGACGGCGTGGCCGCGCGGGTCGCGTGCGACAGTGTCGAATGTGTAGAGCTGCTCGACTAGTTTTAGGCTTCCTGCTTCGATGCCAGCTTTGGTTTTCAGTACACGATTCATAGCATCTTGGGTGGTTTCGCCAGTGGCATTGTAACCGCCAGGCAGCGCCCACTTGCCCTTAAACGGTACGCTGGCACGCTTGATAAGCAGCACGGACAAGATGCCATCAA
>JAICLK010000029.1 GCA_025927415.1 Candidatus Saccharimonadota bacterium
CACGACCCAAAAAATCCATGACCAGTGCTGCAACGGAATGGCCACGTTCATGCTGTATAAGCCGAAAAAAACGTTTGGAATAGTAATACCGATGGTAGCCAGCGCCAGAATCTTCATAGTGCGGTTCAAGCTGTTGGCGCTAATGGATGAGTGCGCATCACGAATGCCCACAATCGACTTGATGTTGCTCGTTGCCGAATCGATAGACTGCTCGTTATCCAGCACCAAGTCTTGCACCAAATCTTGGTCTTCCTCGAAAAGCTGAATATAGCCGCCACGCAACAGCTTGGTGAGTGCGACGTTGAGCGGCAAAAGCGCGCCAAGGAATTCGTTGAGTTCGTCTTCGATGAGCACAAAGTCGATGAAGTCTTGGTTGGTGACTTCGTGGCCGCGCAGCCGCGAGCGAATAAGTTTAATTTTCTTGCTGGCGGCAACGATATGCGTGTCGTACTGGTTGACAATTTCTTGCAAAATTTGGAGTACGAGCTTGGTGCGCTGTGTAGTAGCAAACGGCACTTTGCCCGTCAGAAAACGATCGAGCACCGACAGTCGGCGCGGCGAAATAGTAATAACCGTATCTTTTGCCAGCACAAACAGCAGTGGGGCCGTGTCAATCTCACCATCACGCGTGGCAAATGCAAAACGCACAAAGATGTATGTGTGGCCATCTTCTTTTTCGAGACGTGGCACCTCGTTTTCGTCCAAGGCGTCTTGCAGTAGGTCGAGTTCCAGCTCGTACTTTTCCGCCAAAGCCTTCAGCTCCTTTTCACTTGGAGCCTCAACATATGCCCACGTACCACGCTTCGGCGCATCAATTTCTTGTGTGCCATCGGTCCTCAAGCTGCGGTAATAGTACTTAATCATAAACGTCCTCTGATCAAATTGTACACTATTTCAAAGGTCGAGCGCATTGCCCGACCTTTTTTCGTGCGCGCCCACCCTGGCGCGGGTCACGTTTGTTTTGGATTTTTGTTTCTCGCGCCGTGAGCGCACGAACTACATATAACTATAAGCTTTTTTGCTGCTTAGTCAAGAACTCTCGGAGTTTTTTGATGGCCTGACCCCGGTGGCTGATGGTGTTGAATTGTTCGTCGCTGAGTTCGGCAAAGGTCTGGCCGTAACCGTCTGGAATAAAAATTGCATTCCAGCCATGGCTTTCGCCGCGCGGACTTGGTGCAATTTTTCCATGAGTTTTGCCACTAAATACCGCTACTTTTTCACCATCGTAAAGCGCATACAACATTTCAGCCACTGCCTTTTGGTGTGGCAAACGCATGGCTAAATCGCACAAGCCTTCTTTGCCAAGCTCTTCCAAAAACCATTTAATGAGCGTACCGGGCAAGCGGCCCATGGCCGTGAATGTTAGCGATACGTCGTCAACCAGCACTGGCTTTTTAACGATGTCGTACGCCTGGCGAACTTTGTGCTGTACTACTTCGTCGAGATCTAGCGACTGCAGTTCGTCGAGATCTAGCTTTTGATGCGCCACAGATATACCGAGATTTTTTGCCAAAAAATCCGCTTTGTATTGATTGCCAGTGATAAAAACTAGGTCGTCCATTACTTTCCTTTTAATAGTTTTAGGAGTGCTTGTTCGGTAATTTGCGTAGTGCCGAGCTTTTCGGCTTTGGTGAGTTTGGATGCGCCGACGTTTTTGCCAACCACCAAATAGCTGGTGTCTTTGCCCACGCTGCTTTGGAAGGTGCCGCCGAGTGCGCGAATTTTGTCGGCGAATTCGTCGCGCGTGCCGTGCTCCAGGCCGCCGGTTATCACAAAACTTTTGCCGTGCAATGGGCCGCGAGCTTTGCTTTCGTAGTGCGGCCGCACGCCAAACGCTTCAAATTTTTGCAGTAACTTTTCGTTGTTCGGGTCGGCAAACCAGCCCAACATTGACTCTGCCACCACTTCGCCAATGCCCTCAACCTGCAACAATTCATCCAACGTTGCTTTGCTGAGTTTTTGGAGCGAGCCGAAGTGCTCGGCGAGATCGATAGCCGTTTGTGCGCCGACATGGCGAATGCCCAAACCAAAGATAAAGCGCGGCAGCTCTGGCGCCTTTTTATCCGCAATGGCATCAACTAGTTTTTGGGCAGATATATCGGCGAAGCGATCGAGCGCAATCACCTGCTCTTTGGTAAGTGTATAAATATCGGCCAGGTCGTGCACTAGTCGTGCATCCACCAGTGCCTCGACATTTTTCTCGCCCAGCGTGTCGATGTCGAGCGCCGCTTTGGAGGCAAAATGCTCTAACGCCTGTTTGAGCAGCACCTTGGCAGTTGCGCCTTTGACGCGGTATACGGCCTCACCCTCTGGCCGCACAAACTCAAGCTCGGGATATTGGCGCGCCAGCGTTTCTTCCATATTAAACGGTTTACTAGTTGGACTTCCCAACTGCCCGGGCTTAAGGTCTTTCGCTCGATGCTTCGGATACGTAACACTATGAAATTGACCATCGGCAGGAATAACTGGCCGGAGTTCAAAAAGTACGTTTTTAACCTGCGGGATGATATCGCCAGCTTTGAAAATGACAACCGTGTCGCCCACGCGGATATCTTTGCGCGCAATTTCATCGGCGTTGTGCAAGCTGGCGTGCTGCACGGTGGTACCAGCAACTACGACCGGCTCGAACACGGCAACCGGCGTGGCTGCGCCGGTCCGGCCAATGCTGATCACAATATCGCGAACAACGGTTGTCGCTTCCTCAGCTGCATATTTGTATGCCACGGCGCCACGCGGCGCTTTGCCGACAATGCCTAAGCTCTCAAACAATTTGCGATCGTTGAGTTTTATTACTAAGCCATCAGTATTGAACGGCAACTGATGCCGCTTTTCTTCCCAGTCGTCGGCAAAGTGCATGATTTCGTCTACCGTTTTGAAGACAGTTGCTTGCAGATTGGCAGCGAAGCCAAGCGCACGCAGCGCCTCATACGCAAACGAATTGGTGGGGACCTCGACTGCATCGTCGCGCAGCAAATCGTATGCACGGAACCGTAATGGCCGCGCAGCTGCTAACTTTGGATTGAGCTGGCGAATGCTGCCCGCTGCCAAATTTCGTGGGTTGGCAAACACCGGCTCGCCCGCAGCTTCGCGCTGTTTGTTGAGCGCTTCAAAATCTTTCTTGTACATGATGATTTCGCCACGAATTTCAGTGCGGCCATGCAAAAACTGCTCAAACTTTTTATCGGCGCGCAAATGGAACGGCACACTTTCAATGGTCGAAACGTTGGCCGTCACATCCTCACCAACCAAGCCGTCACCACGTGTCACCGCTTGCTTGAATTCGCCATCCTCGTACATCAGCGAGCAGGCAAAACCATCCATTTTGATATCACAGAAAAATTCGTGCGTACGGCCTGGCGCCAGCTTATCGGTCCGCTCGATCCAGGCTACAACTTCGTCACGGCCGAATACATCGTTGAGGCTAATCATACGCGTGCGATGGCGCACTTGCGTAAAGCCGGGCAACGGCTGGCCAGCAACCCGCTGCGTCGGGCTGTCGGGTGTAACGAGTTCCGGAAATTGCTCCTCTAGCTGAGCCAGCTCGTGCTTGAGTGAATCGGCCGCAGCTTCACTCATAGTCGATTCGTCGAGCACATGGTAATGATAACGATAATCGTTAATGAGCCGCCGAAGTTTTTGAGCCCGCTCCGCGGCTTGTTCCTCCGTTATATTCTTCATAGCAACTCGCGGTAAAGAGTGTAAAAATATGTATGGACAACACCGATAGCGGTCACGGATAGCAAGAAGAATAGCCAACTGGCGATAGGCGTAAGAAAGAGCGCGGTCGGAATAATAACGAGCGTACCGACTGCCGCCAGCACGGCAACCAAGAACAGCATTTTACGCAAAATCAGCAAACGCCGGAAGCGCACCAGCTGGCGTGCTGAGGTAATTGCCTCCACTGGCGAAACGTTTGGCAGTGTTACCACATACAGCGCAATCAGTGTCGCAGTTATCATGTAAAGGCTCCAGAAGGCTAGCACCAAGAACACGGCGACTGCCATGGTTTGCTCAAAGAAACCTATCAAAATTTTGCCACCAACCAACAGGTTGTACACAAATCCGCCACCCGCCACTGGCAGCAATTGAACGCCCAAAAACATCAACACCAAAATGAATGGAATGATTGGGTATGTGCCGGTATAAAACGCCTCTCGAACACTTGTTTTGTGACCGACGTACACTTGGCGCAATGCCCAGATAAAAACTACACTCAGGATTAACAAAAAGACAGATTGGAATGCGCCAGCCGCAGCATCTGACGGTCCAGTGTTCGAGTTAATGAGGAAGGCAAATAAGGTGAGGCCTGTCGAAAAGTGGCTTGTACCACCCTGTGTGGCCGAAGATTTGACCGACTGCAAGCTGCCGGCGTCAGCACCACCGATCAATATAAGATCGATAATTGCGTACACAATCAAGATACCGCCCAATAACTTTCGGTTTTGCCAAAGCAGCCTGCATGACGCCAAGAACAATTGGGGAGCCGGCGTCAGCGGCTTGCGAGCGGCGACAATCGCCGCCTTTTCCTCAGCAGAAACTTTTTCGCGACTCCCAAAAAGCGCTAGCCGTTTACGTTTTGGTGTCGCCTGTTCGGTTTGCTTCGGTTCAGCTATTTTGACAGCTTGCTGCTGCACGGCACGTTTAGGCTTAGCGTGCGCTTGTTTTTTGTGCGATTTTGCTTTGGCTTTTGGCATGGCTTTATTTTACGCGTGAGTTCCCATTTCGCGAAGCCGCTTGATGCGCTCGTCAATCGGCGGGTGCGTACTAAATAAGTTGGTAATGTTGTGACCGCGCAGTGGGTTGGCAAAGAAAAAGTGCGCCGTGGCTGTGTTTTGCACACGCAGCGGTTTGCCGTATTGTTTAATCTTTTCCAGCGCGCTGATGAGCTCGTCCGGATAGCGGGTCGTTAGTGCACCAGTAGCGTCTGCCAGATATTCACGTTTGCGACTCACCGCGAGCTGAATAAGCGTCGCAACAATCGGCGCCATAACGGCTGCGACAATTGCCAGCACCAAAACGATCTGATTGTTGTCGCGATCCTCACCCCGAAACCACGTCAGGCGAAGAATAAAATCAGCAATAATCGACACCACTGCGCCCAGCGCAAACGCCACCATATTCACCCGCATGTCGTAATTTTTAACGTGCCCTAGTTCGTGCGCAAACACTCCTCGCAGCTCATTATCGTCCATAATTTGCAGGAGTCCAGAGGTAGCACAAACGGCCGCTTTCTTCGGATTCCGCCCCGTAGCAAAGGCATTGGGCGCTGGATCGTCCACAATAAACACGCGCGGCATGGGCAAGCCATCGGTGATAGACAAATTTTCGACGATGCGCCACAAGCGAGGATTATCCTTCTTCTGAATTTCCTGCGCGCCGTTTACCGCAAGGGCTAACCGGCTGCCAGAATAATACATAATGATTGCGTAAATAACGCCACCTGCCAGCACTCCGTACATCACGCCGTTGCCCTGTGACTGGCCGAGCAACCACGCAAGTCCACCAACAAACACCATGAAAATGAACATGATATACACTGTTCGGCGCTTGTTGGCGGCAATTTCGCTATACATGTATGAAGGCCTCCGGGCGTGAGACTAGAATTTAACGTCAACAGGCTTTTCGGCCGCAGCTTGTTCGGCTTCGTCTAGTTCAAAGAACTCTTTGTCGGTTTTGAAACCGAGCATGTTGGCAAAAATGTTGGTCGGAAATACTTTACGTTTGGTGTTGAAGTCGCGCACTACACCGTTGTAAAAACGGCGCGATGCCATGATTTTATCTTCGGTATCGGTCAGCTGATCTTGCAAATCGCGGAAGTTGTCGCTGGCTTTCAGCTGCGGATAATTTTCCGCCACTGCGAACAAGCTCTTCAGTGTTTGGGTGAACTGGTTTTCGGCCTTGCCCGTCTCGGCTGGACCTTGCGCTTGCATAGCTTGGCTGCGCGCGTTAGCAACATCCTCGAACACGCTCTTTTCGTGTTTGGCATAGCCTTTTACGGTGTTAACGAGGTTTGGGACAAGATCATATCGGCGTTTTAGCTGCACCGTAATGTCGCTCCAGGCCTCGTCCGCTTGCTGGTTAAGGCGAACAAGCCCATTATAGAGCGCAGCTACAATGAGGCCGAGCAGAACAATAACAACAATAACGATAATCAATACGGTCATATGAACTCCTTATATTCCACATATAAGTATACAGCACCCTGCAGGCTTTTCGACAAATTCTTACGGTTTTCTAAAGTTATGGCAGCAAGCTGTTGTATTATAGTAATCATGGAAGAAAAGCATAACCTATATTTCTTGATCCCTATTGGCGTAGTGCTGGTGCTGATTGTTGGCTACCTGCTACTAACATTCATCAAGCCAGCGCCGGTGGTTGCCGCCACCTCGAACTTCAGCATTCCTGGCACGAGCGCACCGGGTTTTCTGTGGCCCCACACTGGCGAAGCAGCTATTGGCGCGGAGGGCTACGGCGTGCTTGCGGCCAGCGGCGACCAAACTCCGCAGCCAACCGCCAGCGTAGCCAAGATTATGAACGCGCTCCTCATACTTAAAAAATATCCCCTGAAGGTTGGCGAGCAAGGCCCGACGCTCACCATAACGCGAGCCGATGTTGCGCTGTACAATTCGTACGTTGCGAAGGATGGATCGGTAACGCGAGTGGCTGTCGGCGAAAAGATCACCGAATATCAAGCATTGCAGGCACTCTTGCTGCCATCGTCTGACAACATGGCTGACACACTGGCGAATTGGGCATACGGCTCTATTACCGACTACGCACAGACGGCGAACGGCGAGGCGCAGACGCTCGGCATGAACAATACTGAGTTCAGTACCGAAGATACCAGCGGACTCGCGCCCGACACCATCAGCACGGCGCACGATTTGGTTTTGCTTGGCCAGGTGGCACTGCAAAATCCGGTCATCGCGCAGATTGTTGCGCAGACGAAGGCTACTATTCCGGTTGCAGGCACTATTCGCAACGTCAATTCACTACTGGGCACAAACGGCATTAACGGTATTAAAACCGGCAACAGCAACCAAGCCGGCGGTGTGTATCTTTTCTCTGCCAAGCAAACGTTCGCCAATGGCCAGTCGGTTACTCTTATCGGCGCCGTGATGGACACATCGCTGACCCTCAGCCAAGCTATGGGTGAGTCCCAGCCGTTGCTGCAAACGGTCGAATCTGGTTTCAAGCTTGTTACCCCCGTTCACAAAGGTCAAGTGATTGGTACCTATCGAGTGCCTTGGGGTGGTACAGTTAACGCCGTTGCTGCGCAGTCGTTCAGTCATGTTATCTGGATGGGGCAAAACTCTGTGCCAAAACTCACGTTGCTGTCGTTCAAAGCGCCGCTGCCAAAAAATACCGAGGTTGGTGAGATAGATTTCGGCAACAACACCAAGCCTGTACCTATCGTTACCGCAAAGGGTGTCGTGACTCCTGGCTTTAGCTGGCGTTTCGCCCACGCACTATAAGTAGCACGTTGCTGCTGCTTGCTTAGTCACCACCAACCTAGGCGGCTCCTTCTATCGTGCGGCTAGAACTCCCGCTTACTCTGCGCATCCTTCCCCGTTGAAGACGGGCGACCACCGGACATATTTGGCTTGATGTTTGGCTTCACCGCGTCACGGCCTGTGGCGAATTGAGGCTCGCCCATGTTCTCGAGTGTGCTCCTATCAAGCACTCGCGTCTGTGTGCCACCGAGACCATCGCTAGTCTGCACCGCAACTTGCCCAGGCGCGAGATGCTCGCCAGGCCGTAGCACTGTACCCTCCTGGGGTTTCGGCGAGGTTGAGTGGTCGATATGCATAACCGACGGCTCCGAACGACTGTCGTACGACCGGAGTGCACCCTTTACAGTTGCCGGAAGACTGCCCGTAACTCCTTCGATTTGCTGGCGATATGAATCGGGGACATACATTGAGTTCTTTACGCCATCATAGGTTGACTTGAGGTTGGACAATTTTACCTGAGCGCTATTCGCCTGCTTCTCAAACTTCGCCCTGTCTGATGCCGACAAATCAGACCTGGAGAGTTGTGTCGTAGCTTGGCGCAGAGCTTGCGACTGACCTTGTGCAAGTACGGCCATGGCGTTGCTGGCATTGTACACACCTTTAGCGTTTTGGTAGCCAATCTTGGAGGAGCTGATTGCACGCCAGCCCTCGTACGTTGCATCGGCGTAGTCTTCCTGGGTAACTTGGCGTGCAACCGCGGCGCCATTTTCGTCGTGCGTCTGCAGTACGCCGCCGTTCTGCTCGGCTGCGGCTAACGCCTCAACCGTATGAGCATCTGGTGCCAAATCGTTCCTGCCGCCCTGCTCGTTGGCCTCATATACGCTGTGAGAAAGCCGGTTGAGCGTTTCCCGATCCTTACCAGAAACCGCCGCAATGGCACGCGATTGTTCCTGCATGCCAAGCATGCCACTGCTACCATCAAACACAGTACCGTCATACGCTGCAGACATGAGGGCTGCCGAGCTGGCTGCACCACCATAACCGATGCCGACAGAATTCCATGCCGCCACAGCTTGCTCTGCTTCGTTTTGGCTCATGCCCCAGCCACCGCTCGCTGTATCCTGCTGCAATTTGCGTAGTGCTTCTCCTTCGGAACCGTAAAGGCCAGCCTTGAGCGCAAGCGGGTGGTTTGCCATGCCGCGCGCCTGGATGGCCTTCATCATGTCCCGCTCCATCTGCGCCTGACCGCCGCCAGCCTTATTGAGTTGCGTCATAACGCGCCGGCGATACCGGTGAGCTGCCCAGTTTGCCGGCCCTCCCCCATCCTTAGTACCCGCATCACCCAGCCTGGCGAGCTTATTGGCATAATACTGCCGCTGACCCTCCATATTGGCATTCTGGAACTTGGTATTCGCCCGTCCGCGGCCACGCGTGTACCAACCAGACTCCTTTGCCCTACTACCTATACCGTGCATAGCATCATGCGCTTTGCTGAGCGTACCACCGGCCAGGCGGAACGCGAATGGAATGGCCAGCAGCGGAATAAATTGCAGGAAAAGTGCAATGATAATGGCAAAAAAGTGGTTAGCAATCGGCCCACCGGATGCGTTGTTGAGGCTACTATCCGTAAAATCGGCGGAAGTTACGCCGGCGGCACCCAACACAGTAATACTCATAAAGTCGGCGACAGCAAAAATTGCCACAATGATTGGATAAATCAACAGCGCCTCGAGCAGCAAATCCCACCATTTGCGGAAGTATTTTTCGGTGTTTGGCAAAACGTATAGGGCAAATGCTATGGGGCTAATAAGCAGCAGGAATAAAATGAGTCCCTTTCGGATGATAAGCGTGATAAAGATGGCCAAACAAGCCAACGCAACAGGAATCACTATGAACACGAGTAGTTCCAGCGCGGCCGAGCCAAACTTACCACCAGTTCTACCGGAAAGTGACCCCAGCAAGCCAGCAAGCTTGTCTTTCGCCAAAAACAAACCGAGCAAACCTATGGCAAATACACCCGCGACGGCCGCTCCCGACCCACTACCGCCACTGTTGTACGCCGAACGTTCCGCCGCTTTGAGCGGTGACGTGACGATATCACTCAATCCTCTGCCCACAATATTCGTAATATCCACCAGCAACCCCACGATATACACCGACAAGTTGATGAGGATAGCGGTTATCAGGACTCGCGGTAATATCTTGCGGATGGTATAGGCATCCACGGCCCCGCCGCCCATAGATTCGGCAAAG
>JAICLK010000031.1 GCA_025927415.1 Candidatus Saccharimonadota bacterium
AAGTTGTAATTTGCGGCAATTTGCGGCGCCAGCGCGTCGCGGGTAAACGCAGTGCGCTGTAAATCGCCACCTTCGGTGTAGTTTATGGCTCGGCTGCGGCGAATCTTTTCAGACTTGCTGAGTTTCTTTTCGGCGTTGATTTGCTCAACCTTGGCGCTAATCTTAGCTTCGATTTTCGCGTTACGAGCTTCGACAGCCTGCACTGCTCCGTCGTCCCATTTGCTGACGACCAGCACCAAACCCTTGCCGGCCTCTTTTATCATGCCGGCGATTTTTTGGTCCAGGCCGACGTTCAACTCGTGGACGTCCATGAGGAGGAAGCAAATGTCGGCTTGCTCGATGGCGGCGAGGCTGCGCAGCATACTAAAGTGCTCTATGCCCACGCCAATTTTGCCAGCACGGCGGATGCCGGCCGTGTCCATCAGCTCAATTTCGCGGCCTTCGTACTTCACCACCGCACGGTTGATGTCGCGCGTGGTGCCAGCGCGGTCGGCCACAATGGCCTGCTGCTTTTTGGCGAGCGTGTTGAACAGATACGATTTGCCGACGTTTGGCCGGCCGAGTAGTGCGATACGCAGACGGTCGTCGGCTTCAGCTTGGGTGACTTTTGGAATAATTTCGACGAGTTTTTCCAGCAGGTCGTCGATGCCGCGATGCTGCGTGGTGGATGTTTGGATAATGGGCTTGATGCCGAGGCGGTCGAACCCACTGAGGTCGGCACCACGCGCTTGATCAACTTTGTTGATGACGAGGAATACCGGCTTGCGGCTTTTCAGCGCCAGCTTGGCCACGCGGCGATCTTCTTCGGTAACCATAGTGTTGGCTTCGACGACGACCCAAATGACGTCGGCGCTGTCAGCAGCCTGGAGGATTTGTTCCTGAATGGTGAACTCAAAGTCGTCTTCGGCGTCTTTCATGCCGGCCGTGTCGACCAGCCAAAAATCTTGCCGTTCCTGACGCGCCGCGCCGCCCTGCTTACGAGCAGAGCTCGTAACCCTGTCGTCGCTTCTGGCACCTCGCGGCGTTGCCGATTCCAGTGCTCGCTCGCCGTACGGAATGTACGGCTCCCTGCGCGCTTCATCGGCGCCTTGCGATGCACTCAGCTGCGCAGGAACGGACGTCCACACCGAAGCTTTGGCCATTATGGAGTCGCGCGTGGTGCCAGCTTCGCGCGCGACAATCGCCTCGCGCCGTTCCAGGATGGCGTTGAACAGGCTGGACTTACCAACGTTGGCTCGACCAACGATGGCGATAATCGGTAAACGTTTACTCATTAACCGTAAGTATAACAGAGGTGCGGCTCGTTGACAATAGCAATTTTTGATGATACTATTTCCCTCAGTTCTCAACCATGAGGGCAATAGTACACGCGCCAGGCGTTCACCTGGAAGTAGCTTAACAAGCTGCGTGATTCCTTGAAGGAGGAATCGCTCATGTCCGGATCCATCCGCATTAGAGAGCGGAGAGTTCCGAAGCGCGACTTGTACGTCGTGCTTGGCGGGGTGCCAGGGGTGCTCAGCGTCGCGGCGCTCATCATTCTCGCGCTGCAGGGCTATCTCAGCGGTCCGCTTACCAGTCCCACCATGGAGCTATTCATTGGCTTCCTGTTCGCGCTCAGCGCGACCGTGGTCGGCGGCATCTCCGTGTTCACCGGCGGCATCAAGCGCTGGCTGGCGTGGACGCCCGGCCTCGGCGGCTTCGCGATCATGCTGCTTGCCAGTGGCATCCAGCTCGGCTGGCTCGGCTGGATCGCGTTCGCGATCGGCGTCGTGGCTCAGGTGGGGTTCCGCAAGTACTGGAACTACTCGCTGGCCACGGCCGACGGGAGCAACAACGACAACCAGTCGTCGCCCCTCGTCAACACGCCGCCCCGCCCGGACCCCATGCCGGACGACGGCCCCACCTTCCCCGGCTACGGTGTCAAGCCGCCCACGCCCGACCAGTGGCCGCCACTCGATGGGCACGGTAACCCAATGGCGACGATTCCGGAGATGAATCCGGGCTTCGTCGAGCAGTACGGCCCGCAGTTCCCGGTCGTCGCCGGCGACCCGGACGCCGACGAGGACAAGCACAAGCCGCCGCAAACGGACTAGCTGCAGTCGGCACGAACAACCATCCATCTCTGAGAGGAGGTGAAATATGCTGGTAGTTGTGGTTCTGTGGGATCTCATCACCGGGCCCATAAGGCGCTGCAAGCGATTGCAAAAGCTCTGGCGTTCGCGTCGGATGCGAGTCATTCGCGACTGGTGGGAACGCAAGAACAAGCTTTCCGTCATGTAGCCGGGTGGCGATCCGGACGCACAAAATCCTGAGAGACTCAGGTAACGGGGCGGGCTCTGTAGTTCGATTGTTGTATGTTCGAGGTTTTCCTCGCGCGTCCACGAACTACACCCCGCCCCAGCTCTACTTTTTATGCAATTTCTTTGAACTCGCCCAGCCGTAAGTCGCCAAGTTTATAGGGGCCAAAATGCGTGCGGTGGAGCATGACCGTGCGGTAGCCGAGCGCGGCGAACGTGCGGCGGATTTGCCGGTTGCGGCCTTCGCGCATGTGCACAATCCACGCGCGGTCGTCGCCCTCTTTTTGGCGTTCCAGTTGGAGTTTGCTCGGGCCATCTTCCAACTGTAAACCGTGCTCACTTATCATCTGCCGATGCAATGGCTGGAGCGGTTTGTCGAGCGACACCTCGTATGCTTTTAGTTTTTGACGGCTGGGGTGGGTGAGTTCGTTGGCAAGCACGCCGTCGCTCGTGAGTAACAATAGGCCTGAGGAGTCTTTATCGAGCCGACCGACGGGCTTAAGTACGTGTAGCTCTGGCGGCAGTAAGTCATGAATGGTTTTGCTGCCCTGCCCGTTGCGGCTGCAAACGTAGCCGATGGGTTTATTAAGCAAAATAGTTTGCGTTTCGGTGGGCGCAGCGAGCAGCTTGCCGTTGAGCGCCACAGCGTCTGTTTCGGTAACTTGCGTGCCAGTTTCGGCCGGCAGACCATTGACGTTCACCTGCCCTGCCTCGATGGCTTTGTCCGCGGCACGGCGGCTCATGCCAGTTGCAAGCGCCACAAAACGGTTAATTCGCATGAGCTTAGTTTACAGTGCAACGTTGTTGGGGTCTAGTGGGCCAGTCTGTTCGGGCGCTGCGGTGGGCACAACGACGTTGCCGGGCTGGTGCGGCAGGCCATTGGCTGCAGGTGGCTGATTGAGTGCCGCTGGGCTCTTTTGCTCTTCGGCAGCAAGCAGATCTTGCAGAGTCGGCTTGCTGCCCTCTTCACCAGGGTCGAGCGGCTTGATAACTTTTTTATGTGTGATGGTGCCGTTGGCGGTGTCAGCTTCCTCTTCGGGTTCAGGTGCAGTGGGTGCTTGCGTTACTGGAGCAGCCGGAGTCGAAACTGGTTGCGGCATTGGGGGAGCTGGCGCAAGCGTGACTGGCGCCGGTGCTGGTTGTACTGCTGGTGCTGGAGCCATGGGCTTGCTAGCATTTGGCGCAGCAGCTTTAAGGCTAGCAACGGCATTGTTCATAAGCTGATCATCTGCGGCAGTGGCGCTGTTGATTGGTGCTGCCGCAGGTGCGGAAGTCGTTGGCGCGACAACTGGCTGTGGAGCTGGTGTAACCGGCAAAGGTTGGACTGACGGCGATCCAGCTGGCGCCGGCGCAGGAACGACTGGGGTCGAAATGGCTGGAGTAGTTGGTGCCGGCCTAGGAACGGGTTGCGGCATTGGGGGAGCTGGCGCTAGCGCGGCTGGCGCCGGCGCTGGTTGTACTGCTGGTGCTGGTGGCGGTGCTACGGGTGCGGCCGCAGGAGCTGGTGTGGCTGGAGCCGCGGCTGGTGCTGCCGTCGTTGCCGAAGCATCATCGTTCAGCAGCTCATGCGCTGCTTTTACAATGTCTTCCAACGTTACTTGCGACTTCACTAAATAGCGGTCGGCGCCCAGGCCCTCGGCGCGTTTTTTGTCGTCGGCCTGGCCCAATGCAGTGAGCATGATGACCTTGGTGGTTTTCAGCCCCTCGGTATTGCGCAGAATATCAAGCATTTCGAAACCGCTGATCTTTGGCATCATGACGTCGGAAATGATAAGGTCAGGCTTTTCCTTGGCAGCTGTGGCCAGCGCTTCCTCGCCGTCGTGGGCGGTGACAATCTCATATCCTTCGGCGGCCATGCGCGCCTGGTAGATTTCACTGAGGTTGGTGTCGTCTTCGACCAACATTATTTTTGCCATCGGATCTTGCCCCTGTTGTTTGAAATACTTATGCTTTCTAAAATTGTATCATGTTACGCTGCAGTTGTTGAAACACTTGCCGGACTTGTCGGTGTCGCTTGTGCCACTGGTGCGGGCTGATTGTTTTGGGTGCTAGTTTCGGCTTTCATCTGTTCGGCCCGAGCGGTGCTGATGCGTGGCAGATTAATGTAAAATGTGCTGCCCTTCCCCGGCTCACTCTCTACCCATATACGACCATTGTACAGCTCTACAATTTTTCGGCAGATGAACAGACCTAAACCGGTGCCGCCGATGGTGCGAGTGGCGCTACTGTCGACGCGGTAAAACTTCTGGAAAAGATGCGAGACATCTTCGTGTGGAATGCCGGGACCAGTGTCGCGGACATACACTTGGATGATTTGATCGTCACCCGTGAGGCCGAGTGAAATCTTGCCCTGCTCGGTGTACTTGACGGCGTTGTCGAACAAGTTGGTGATGACCTCGCGCATGCGGTCGGGGTCGGCCCGGGTGTAATACAGCGGCTTGATGACTTTTTGTTCGGGGCTGTCGGCGGTGGCATCAATAACGTTGTCGATGCTGCCAATAGTGAACTCGGTAAACAGGCCTTTCTTTTCTGCGCCAAACTTGAGGTCTTCGCTGAGCTGCTGCAGGAAAGCGCCGAACTCAATGATGTCTGGGTGATTGCTGAGTCGCCCATCTTCGGCCTTGGCGCTGGTGAGCAAGTCCTGAAACAACTGCCCGAGGTGCTGCGTAGAACTGTGCGCTTTTTCCAGATAGCTGCGCGCGCGGCTATCTATAGTAGCCACTTTGTCGTTGAGCGCCAGGCTCAGATAGCCTTCAATTGCAGCCACCGGTGTGCGCATTTCGTGGCTCGCCGTGCTGATGAATTCTGCTCGCTGTTGCTCTTCGGCTCGCTCTTCACTAACGTCGCGAAAAATCGCCACCGCTGCCGTAACATTTTTGTTTTCGTCCATGAGTGGCGAGACGCTCAGCGTAATTGGCAACTGCTTGTTAGAGCGTGTTACCAAAACAGCGCTGTTGTCGCGAATGGTTTTTCCCTCTTTAAAAATACGATTGAACGGATTTTGCGCATCTGAGTATGGCTCGTTTTTGTCGTTGATGAGTTTGATAACCGAATGGCAGCTGATGTTCAGCGCTTCCTGTGCCGGCCAGCCAGTCAGGTCGCTGGCGCCGCGATTGAATAGCTGAATCGTCTTTTGTGCGTCGACGAGCAACACGCCGTCTTCGATAGCTTCCAAAATGATGTTGGATTTCTGCTTCTCATCGCGCAGCGCCGTGCTGGTGGCGCCGGAGCTACGTTGCCACTTTTTGGATGAGCGAACGCGCCATATAAAAAGCCATATGGCGGCGCCAACCAAGATGACTATAAGGGCAACGCCCGACCAGTCATTTTCCAAGATTGCATTCCAGAGATTACTTAACAATATGCCCATCCAATAGTTATGCTTAGATTATGAATTTTTTTATGCCAATATGCAACCATAGGCTTGCTGGACGAAAATTAACAGATGTGGTAAACTATCCGCAGCTTAATTTGCCTTTCAGGGAAAAGAGCAGCCCGAGACTTTGGCTTTGCCAAAGCCCGGCGCGATGAGAAAAACCGTAGGTTTGTCTCATCGACGCGGCCCCTTCGTCTAGTGGTCCAGGATATTTGGTTCTCATCCAAAAGATCGCGGGTTCGAATCCCGCAGGGGTCACCAAGAAAAGCAGCTCACTTTGGTGGGCTGTTTTTCTTGGTGGTTCTCTTTGAGAACCGAACCCGCGAAGCGGGTGCGGCAGAACGAAACCACGCGCAGAAGCTTGCTTCGAGCATGGCTGAGTGGCGAAGGCTAAAGGCCGCTATCCCGCAGGGGTCACCAAGTAAAAACTCACCGTTTGGTGGCTTTTTACTTGGTTTGCTCTCGCAGAGAGTTGAATCTACGAAGTGGGGGCGGTGAAGCGGATGCAGATAAGGAGGTGTTGCTTTTTGAGCGCTTTTAGGATAAAATATGTGCATTCGATGACGACTTTTTGTTGTCGAGGTGTCTTGTGTGTTGTTCCTGCAAGGTGCAGGCGAGCTATCGGAAGTTTTATCAAGACAGTCGATACCTCGTCTCTACCACAGAGAACACGCGCGGACTTTACGTTCGAGTGTTGTGTTTCCACGGAACGGAAACCCGAGGTGCAGTTCCAACCAGGAGCTGTGTAGTTTCGACCAATGGAGATTCCATGCGCAGCATCACCCTTGGCAAGAAGGTGGACCCCGTCCTTCAGGATCGCATCGAGAGCCTCGAGTCGCAGGTTCGGCAGCTCATGGAGCAGCAGGCCACGGCCCTCATGCTCTCCGAGTACCTGCCCGCGGCCCTGGTCGACCTGGTCGGCGCCGAGATCGAGTCCAGCCAGATCAGCGGCAAGATCAAGGTCCTGGACCTCGGCAGCGTCACCATCAGCATCGACCCGTTCAACGCGACCGTGGTGTTCGCCGCGACGGATCGCCCGGGCGTCATGCACGAGGTCGTCAGGTTCGCCAGCGATGGCAAGCTCGACCGGTACGCGGTTCGGCGGGTGCGCGGCTTCCTCGAGGAGGTCAAGAACCCCACCGTGGAGAGCGCCTTCTGGCACGGCACCGTCGCCTCGTAGTCGCCATCTAGGCGTTCACGAGACAAGCGCGGTCGCCGTCGGCGCCTAAACCCCACTCGAACCCGCGGAGACGTGGATTGCTGTCGTGTTTGTGTCGCTCCGGCGATGATTTACCCAACAAACACCAGCAATCCACCCTCCGCATTTTTTATGACAAGCGATTTTCAGCTTCGATTGCTGAAATGTAGAAATCCCTAAAACAAGCAAACAAAAAACGGCTCGCTGGCCGTCATCTTTATATAACTTGGTAAGGCGGAGGTGAGTTGTTGGTTTCTGGTTTTGTTGGTCGCTGAATGCGGCCCCAGAAACACGAACAACTCCCTCCGCAGTGGATGTGGATATTGGTTCTCGCTAGCGCCTGCGCCGCTTTTTCGCGTTTGCCGAGCTTGGTTTGTAAAGCATAAGATTCCTACGCTGAACTACGTGTCGGGCGCCGACGTGGTGCGCTGGAGCGCGGCGTTGGCGAGCATGCCTGCTTGGTCGTGCTCGGCGCGGAGGCGGCGCAATTCCTGCTCGAGCTCGCGGTTGCGGCGCCGGAGCGTGCCAAGCTCGTCGGCCTGTTCGGCGTTCTCTCCGTAGATGGCGCCATGGTAGAGCGCGATGTTGGCCTGGCGAATTCGCTCCAACTCAGCATAAACACTGTGGAAGGCCTTGCGCCACGCCACGTTGTCCTGCTCGAGCTGGCTGATCCGTTCTTCCCGCTGACGCAGTAGCTCTTTGAGCAAGCACCGGTTGTACCGAAGAGCGGGAATGAGCCAACGCGACGTGCGAAGCTCGTCCAGCAGCACCTGGAGCCACGCTTGCAAGAAGATGGTCAAACCGCGCTCGACGGCTTCGTCGTAGTCCGGCCGCCCGAGCTTGCGCGTTCCGGTGTTCGGGTCGATGGGCCGCTCGAAGTTGGGCACGAAACGGGTGGCGGACGGAATCGAAGGCTGGTTCTCTGGCATGATGTTCCCTTCGTGGGTGATGCTTGGCGTGACAATAACTGCATTGCTTTTGGTAACACAATATCCACGTTGTTAACTCGCGTTTGGCGAGTTCTTCACTCAATCCTCAGAAGGAGAATGATGGCGATATTTTACCATATATATTAGTATAATTCAATTTCGGTGATACGGGTGGCCGGCGTTGATAGTGCTGGCGCGATACAGCGCTTCGGGCCGTTTCTACCGTGCCCGGTTTATGGGTGCAACGCTACTGGTGTATGATGAGCTAATGGCAGATGAACTTATTGAGATAGTCGATGATAACGACCACGTCATCGACACTATTATGCGGTCCCAGGCGAACGCAAAGAATCTGCTTAATTTTAGAGCAATCTATGCGTGGCTCGTAAATTCCAACGGTGAATTATTTGTCCCGACTCGCGGTAAGTGGAAGAAGCTTTATCCTGGCGGGTACGATTTTAGTGTGAGTGGCCAGGTGGCGGTTGGCGAAAGCTACGAAGCTGCGCTCCGACGAGAAACGTTGGAGGAGTTAAAATTTGATGTAGACCAATATAAATGGCGAGAGGTTGCCAAGCTTACTCCGCATCACGATGGCGTTGCATGTTTTCTAAAGTTATATGAAATAAAAGCAGATGTAGACCCTGCGTTTAACAAGGATGATTTTGAGGTTGCCACCTGGCTAACGCCAAAACAAATTTTACTTAATATTTATAGTGGCCAATATTTCAAGCCTGACATTCCACTGACACTACGAAGATTTTATGATTACAAGGGCTAGCTTAGGTTCTGCTTGATATAGCTGCGTCTATCCGCGGTGATATGGGTGGCCGGTGTTGATGGTGCTGGCGCGGTAGAGTGCTTCGAGTGTGACGA
>JAICLK010000022.1 GCA_025927415.1 Candidatus Saccharimonadota bacterium
AACCACATGAACCATTCCCACACGAACGAGCAAAAGCTCTGAGAAGTGCGATAAAAAATCGCCGACTCACCAACGTCAAGCTCATCCACTACACCAAAACTATCGAACAAAACCCGGCAGCGCCAGGCTTTTGGGAGATGTGGCGCAAGCTGATGTTTGAGTTTGGCGCGCGACCGGGCGACATCATCGTCGCCAGCGAAGCCTACGGCAAAAAGCTAGCAGAAATTTGCAAGACGGAATTCTTTCCGTATGACATTGGGCGCGAACTCAATCCGGCAAAGGCTACGTCAATTCGCGACAAGCCATTTCAGCACTTTGCAGAAATCATCCCAGAGTTCCAGCCATATTTGCGAACGACGGTCACCATTTTTGGCGCAGAGTCTACCGGCAAAACCACGCTGTCGCGCCAGCTTGCCAAAGAGCTGAACGGCCACTGGCTGTTCGAGTACGCTCGGCCATATCTGGAAAATACGGTCAACGAAATCACCGTTCGTAGTATGACAGCCATTTGGAAAGGGCAAGCAGCGCTGCAAAAGCAAGCGCGGCAGAACTTTACCGACAAGCCATTCATCGTGCAAGACACCGACCTGTTTTCCACCGTCGGCTACTGGCAATTTCCGCACTGGCACGCGGCTATCGGCGATTGCCCGCCAGGGCTCATCGCGGATGCTCACGCGCTCAAATCCGATATATACATCATTACTCGCAGTAATATTCCGTTCGAGCAAGACCCGCTGCGCTATGGCGGCGACAGACGCGAAGGCAGCGACGAATATTGGGTTAATGTGTGCGAGACAAACAACTTGCCCCACATCGTGCTCAACTCCAACAATCCGACCAAGCGCCTGCAACAAGCCCTCGCCATTGTCCAAAAAATCGCCGCTCAAAAAGCCAAGCAATTGCAGTACGACCGCCAAGGGCTATAGAAAATCCTCTAATGTTAGCGAAATTCACAACACACTTGACACAAAGTGCTATAGTTAAAGTACCACTAATAAGGAGGGTTCTATGGGGGAACAAGTTCATCGCAACGAGCGACGCAACAAGGAAGAAGTTGCTGAAGATCTTGGCAGAAAAGCCGTTGAAGGTGAGGAGCAGCGCGAAAGTCTGAGCGATGACGTGGATGCAATCCTCGACGAAATCGACGCAGTACTCGAGCCGAACGCCGAAGAATTTGTGAAAAGCTACGTTCAAAAGGGCGGCCAATAGGACAAGCTAGCGGGTGCCCAACTAGGCCGGCAACAAATCCGCGAAAATTGGCAAACCGACCAAACGCCATCTTCGCCACACGCGAAGGTGGCGTTTGCGTATCTGTAATTATACGAGTAGGACACCTGGTCAACCCGACGAGCTCGACGCAAGCCAGCACCGCCACATGCAATCTCATTACTGCAGAACCGCAGCCTAGACGTTATCGCTATATTCTGATATAATATTACAATCTTTCCAAGGTGGATTGATTACTGGGCAGCAGTCCAGCGAACCTTTCGGGAGTAGTAGTGCACGACCTCAACTTCAGCCAGCTAGACTTGCTCGACAAGTGCGCCCTGTGCATCAGGACATTCGGCGCGGCGCATGTCTGGCAACTAGTGGCTGCGGCATTCGCCAGCGACACGCCAGACCTCGACCTCAGCCCGCTCGAGTACGATTGGTACAGCAGTCGCTCAGCGATGGTGACCTACCTGATCGAGCAGGTCAACATCTACGGCGACGGACAGTTCGTGCTGCGGGCCGCCAACATGGCCCTCTTCGCCAACCCCGGAACGGGTGGCATTATTCCGCTGGCGTTCGGCCCTCCGGCTATCATGCCGACGCGCGGCCAGGAGCTCACCGATGCGGAGCAGCTCAAGCCGGGCATCGTGCTCATCAGCCTCGGGCCGTTCGAGCGCGGGCTGGTCATCAACGAACTGCGGGCCAGCCACCGCTAAACCCGCAAGCGAGCTTCGGCTCATCCCCTTTGGAAAGTAGGACTCTATATTACACGCCGCGCATTAGCGCAACACTTTACGTGTCCCGTGTGATCAGAGTCCTCTTTCTTTTGGTATTATTAAATACATGAGACGCTTGTGGCTTGCCGGAATTTTCAGCATGCTGGCTGTGCTAGCCATGCCGGCCGTAGCCAGCGCGCACGTGCTGAAGGTTGATGGCCACATCAGTGCCGAGCTGCACACCGACCCAGACGACAGCCCCATATCCGGCACACCGACCCACTACGTACTCTTCTTTGACGACGACTCCGGCAAGTTCAGCCTGCCCAACTGCAACTGCACGGTCACAATCAGCGAAAACAATAAAATTCTGAATGTTGCTCCACTGGCTATCCAGGCAAGCGGCATCAGCGAAAACACCTTTACCTTTCCACGGCCGGACAGTTACACCATGACATTCCAAGGCACGCCAAAAATTGCAAACGCGTTCCAACCATTTAGGCTTACCTATAAAGTGCCTATAGCAAACAGCGCGCAAAATACTCAGGCCTATTCGCCGTTTCTGTGGGCGAGTGTCGGTGTGGCCATGTTGACGATTTTTGTCGTAGCCTACAGGCTAAATCGATAAGCTGGAAATTGCAGGAGGCAGGTAACCGCTAGCACTTCATTGACGAATACTGCTAGCAACTTGCTGTTTTCTGCCGAGGTTCTGGCGGATGCAAGAGCAGTGAACAATCGGCTGATTATCCGCGCTTCAGCAGTGGCGTAGAAAAAATTACAATTAAAATCTTCTTAAATATTTCTTACTTTACCTTGTATAGTGACGTGATGTGTCATACACTATTTATCGTGTTCACACATTACGCACTTTGATGACATGCATGAAAGAGACGGACGCCACACAGAGTACACAAAAATAAAGGTGTACCGAACCGGATTCTGAGGTTGCAGATTTTTAGAACGTAGTAATTGTGGCATATTTAAATTAACAGGAGGAATACCTATGGCAGATTTATCAGGCAAAAAAGTAGCAGTAGTAGTGGGCGACAATTTTCAGGAAGAAGAGCTGACTAGCCCGGTTAAGGCTTTGAAAGATGCTGGTGCAACCGTGCACGTTATTGCACCGCACGATGGTGAAATTCAGGCCCTGAACTTCATTACGCCAACCATCAAAGTTAAAGTTGACGCTATGCTTGGCGAAGCCAACCCAGACGATTACGACCTGCTCGTATTGCCTGGCGGTCCGATCAACGCCGACTTTATCCGTACCGAAGCGAAGGCTCGCGACTTTGTCCGCAAGTTTATGAAGGACAACAAGCCAACCGCATCGATCTGCCACGCACCATCACTGCTAGTTAGTGCAGACGTTTTGCAGGGCCGCAAGCTTACTAGCTACTTCACCATTCAAGACGACATCCGCAACGCGGGTGCCGAGTGGGTAGACGAAGCCCTAGTAAAAGACGGCAACCTCATGAGCAGCCGTAGCCCAGAAGACCTGGAAGTCTTCAACGCAGCAATCATCGAAGCCGTCAGCTAAGCGATATTGCCCGTTCGCAAAAGAGAGTGCCCCCTAGCGCACTCTCTTTTCATAGCATAGCGCGGACGTTTTTATCCGAGAATCACACCCCAAAGAACACACAGCCTTAATGCTATCAACATTGCCGGACGTTTGTCTAACTGGTAATGTAGAACCATGTACACAAATCGAGACTCAAAAGAAAAAGCAGAGGACAGAGACGGTTACAGCCAAAGAACATACCTTATTATGTTCGTCATTGCACTGGTGATATTCATCGCCACTACCCTGATGGCTTGGCCGCACAAATTGGACGGCTGGCAGTTATCTGTATTTCGCGAAATCAATAACCTCAATTTTGGCAGCACCGGAACAACCATTGCCAAGTGGGTCAGCGAAGGTTTGGGCGCCGGGTATGCCATTGCGGCCTGTGTATTGATTCCGCTTTTCTTTAAACGCTTCAAGCTGGCTTGGCGATTTTTCGTCATCGCTGGCGGCACCACCGCAGTGTTTTATGTCATTAAAAAGATGGTGAATGAACCTCGGCCGATTGCCATGCTGCACGGCAACTTACATCAACGAGTTGTAGAAACTGGTCCGGGTTTTCCGTCCGGCCACGAGACAGCCGCAACTGCGCTAGCCCTCACTCTGTGGATAATTTTGCCAAGCAGGTGGCGCTGGATTTGCGCCGTGTGGTGCTTGACGGTAGCATTTTCGCGCCTGTATCTCGGCGTGCACACGCCAGGCGACGTGTTTGGCGGCTTCGCCATCGGCTATATGGCCGTTTGCTTCTTACGCTTGCTACCGCACAAGTTCCTCAAAAAAGTCCGACTCGACACCGAACACATGCTCAGCCCCGACTGGTAGATTTTTTCTTCTTTTTCTCGAAAATTTTGTAAGCAATAAAAGCGACGACTGCGACAACGGCCACAATGGTGACATACAGTTGGTAACGCAGAAAGGTGTTGATGTGGCTGCCGCCGAAGTAGCCAACACTGGACCACACACCAACCCACAGGGCGGCACCAATGGCGTTGAAGGTGATGAACTTTGGCCAGCGCATGTCGCTGATGCCGGCAATCAGCCCATTGGCTTGACGCAAACCTTCAATAAAGCGCGCTGCTGCAACCACTTTGCCGCCATGTTTATTGAAAAAATCGGTAGCTCTGTTGATACGCGCCGGCGTGAGAAAAATATAACGGCCAAATTTTTCAACAAGCGGATGGCCGCCGTACTCGCCAATGGCAAAGCCGATGTTATCACCGATCACCGCAGCAATAAACGCAATAAGTACGACGAGAAAAATATTCAGCCGACCTTCGGCACCGGCAAAAAACGCCGCGGCAATCAGCGTCGTTTCACCCGGAACGGGCACGCCGAAATCTTCTAACGTAATCAACCCGCCAACTGCCCAATAGCCGTAATGGTTAATAATGGGCGCGACAGCGGTTAGGACGGCAGGTAATTCTTGCGTAGTCATCGCTCTATCATACCAATCTATGCGACATGGTGCACGACCTGGTATGATTGTGCTTATGGATTGGCTTCTTTTTATTGTGCTTGGTTCGATTGTGGGCTTGGTAAGCGGGCTGATTGGCGTCGGCGGCGGCGTAATTATGGTACCAGCGCTAGTCCTGCTGTTTGGCTTTACCCAAAAGATGGCGCAGGGCACCACACTGGCGCTGCTGGTGCCGCCAATCGGCCTTTTGGCAGCCGCGACATATTGGCGGCAGGGGCTGGTGAATATACCCGTGGCCGCACTTATCGCCGTTGGTTTTGTGGGCGGCAGTTGGTTGGGCGCGCGTTACGGCACACACTTGTCGAATGCTACCGCCACACGCATCTTCGCGATATTTTTGCTGCTCATCGCCGTTAAGCTCCTCGTCAGCACTAAAGTCTAGTTGTTGTTTATAACGATAGTGGCGTATGATATAAGCACTAGCAGAGGACAACTCATGGAAACTGGACTGTTCGATCCCTTCGAAGACACGCATAACGTTGTCGACGAAAAAGCTTGGCCGACAAGCAGAATAGAGCTGAAACTACAATCAGCTCCGAAGTGGGAACCCGCCCGCCAAAAAGAAATTCGATCGATTATTGAGGGCCGGCTGCTGTTTGAAGCGCTGTGCCGCAATTTGGAAGCACATGGCTTTGCCACACAACCAGACACTTCCGCGGACGCAAACGCACTCAATCCATCAAAGCTTGCAGAATTTTTCAAGGAACATCCAGGGATTGATAGCATCGGCGAGTTAGTCCTATTCGCCGATGGCGTCAACAACCCGCCCGAACCATCCGTAGAAACCCTCGAGCTGCCACCAATGGAAGTCGAGCCGCAGGCCGATTAAGTACATGTCCGCCGAAACACTTTCCAGGCCATGGTTTGACATCGAAGATCTTCCACTGAGCGATGAGCAACTGCTTGCCCGCGAAACGTGGATGATGGAAGAAGGGAACTGGCGCGAGGATCATTCTATCCCTTCGGCTGGAAACCATTACCGCTATATGTGGAAGTGGGACTCGCTCAAAGCCGTAGCCATCAACGCTCGCCGTGGTGATCCAGACCGGGCAGCACTCGAGTTCGCTACGCTTGAACAATATCGCGATCCGCAGACAGGCTTCATGCCTAATAAAATATTTGCTACTGCAAGCCACAAAACGTGGCGCGACTATCCCGAAGCGTGGAACTTCAACAACAACCGTGTTGGCACCAGCTACTCACAACCGCCCATCAATGCTTGGGCCGCCATGGAAACATACGAAAGCTTTAGCGCGCAAGGTCGCGAAGACGAAGGTTTGGCATTTTTGGCAAGCGCCTACGGCATGGCCGAGCCAGGCAACTATACTGGTCTGCAAGGCGAGCATGCGTATTTTATCAACCATCGGCAAAACTCACCCGACGACCCACTCATCGGCGTTGTACACCCCAACGAAACCGGCCGCGACAGCGACCAAGCCAATAAACCATGGGAGGCGTTCGCTAAAGGTTTGCCAAACGCGAAGCGTGAATGGTTGCACATGCAAAAGCTCGGCTACGACCTCGGCCGGCTTGGCCGCGATCCCGAAGGCAAACGCATCGACTGGATCCCCGAACAAACCCGCCAAAAATACTGGGTCAACGACGTCATGTTCAACGCCATGCATGCCAAAAACTTGCGACACCTTGCAGACATAGCAGGCATACTCTCCGACACCACAGACAGCCAACAACAGAAAGAGCAATACGGGCAAGAGATACTAAAATACAGAACCATCGCCAATAACGTCGAAAAGGAAATTCTGGACCGAATGTGGAACAGTTCGGACGGCTTTTTCTATAATTTGGATGAACATGGCGAGCAAATTCCAGTCGAATCAGTCACCGGACTATTCGCGCTAATGCTCGACAATATTCGTGATAAACAAGCAACTTCGCTCTTTAATAAGTTAGAAGATGGCGGGTGGTTTGGCACGCCATATCCTATTCCATCACATGCAGTCCGCAGTAGATTTTATGATCCCGAACCAGCATGGTTTAACCGAAAATTTACACCATGGTGGAGCGGATCGGTCTGGCTAAGCCCTAACGAGATACTCACCGAGGAAGGACTGGTGCGCAGAGCAGTGGCATTGCTGGCGCGCGGTGAGCGTCAGCAAGCAGAGCGTGTCATGAAGATTGGCGGCCATATTGCCGATAAAACAGTTGAGATGCTGGCAATCAATCCAAAATCTATGGAATATTATTCGCCCATAACTGGTAAGGGCATGCGCGTGGAAGATTTTATGTGGTCGCAGATCGGCCTGCATTTCGAAAAATATCGCGCGGCAGCAGAAGCCATGCGCGCAGGCAAACAAGCCGCGTAGCTTATAGTCCGGGTAGATCTGTTTGAAGTTTTTGGATAGGTAGGGCGAGAGGCAGGTGTGCAACGGTTATGGCCGCTTCGGCCGGAGGTTCCGGGTTTAAAACAGAGAGAATATTGGCACCAAACCATCTGATGGTGCCGTTGTGGCCAAGCCATGGCTTGTGCAAGACACGAATGTTGTTCTCGGCTTGCCAGGCTTTTATTTTTGGGAGAATTTCGCGGTTACGCACAATATAATCCAGGCCGCCGAGCACTACGGCAAACGGCGTAATGGGTGGAGCTTGCAACTCCTGCCACTCTTCCTGCAAATCTGCCAACGTGTAGCCGTGACGTTCGTACGCTCGGCGGATGTCCACACCGTGCACCGCTCGCACCATCGCACGGAACATCGGGTTTCTCATCACCAGCTTAGCGGCGTCGATGCCAGACGCCGCGTACAAACCAGGTGCAGGTGTTGATTCCGCTTTTTGCATGCCGGCGGCAATGGCTGCACCCAGGCTTACTCCAGCAAAGCGGCGACTTGCATGGTCGGACGTGCGACGCACAAAATCATTGCTCAACGCCGTGGCAGAATCAAGCAGCAACCTGCCATCACCTTTGAGCAGAATCTCTTTGTCGTATGCATACACAACCGCATCGTGCCCGTTGCTCGCCAAATCTCTGGCAGCTTGATCTAGCTGGTCGATTCCGCCATCGAAGCCAGCAACCAAGGCAACGGCTTGGTCGTTGCCGTCGCCATATTCCGCAGCTTCGTAAAAAACTTCGCTCATGATGTGCTCATTTGAGTATAAGCCGGCGCTTATGCAAAGTAAACGCAACTATTTGCGGCTGGAACGGGCGGCGGCGCGGGCTTTGGCGCGGGCGCGGTCGGTTTCGTCTTCAATCTCGTGGCCGACGATTTCTTCCAGCAGATCTTCGATGGTGACGATGCCAACGATTTCGTCGTCGCGCTCCACCGGTAACAAGTGTGTGCCACCGTTGATGAACTTACGAAACATGGTGTCCAGCGCCGTCATGCTGCCGACAATTTGCGAGGGATACAGCGACAGGTCGTACACGTGCTGCGGATGGTCGTCGAAGTCGACGTCTACCAAATCTTTCATGAGCACTACACCGAAGCACGTCGTGAGCCGGCTATTAAACACGGGGATGCGGCTCCAGCCGCGCTCCTTGATTTCGTCAATTTTGTCGGCGCCAATTTTGGTGTCGGGCGTCAGCCAATATACCTTTTCGATAGGTGTCATGATGTCACGCACACGCTTTTCGCTGAGCTGCAGGGCGCCGCGCATAATTTCCAGCTCGTCGTCGTCCAGCTCGCTATCGTCTGAACGGGCATGCTCGGCAATTACCAGCCCGAGTTCGCGCCGCGTTTGCAAGTTCGGCAACTCATCGCCAAACAGGCGGTCCAGCAGCAGCTGCAATGGCCTCGAAACAGGGTAGGTGACAACAACCATCAGCCGCAACAACCAGGTGAGTCGCGACAGAAAAGTCAGCGCGTGATGCGCAAAAAACGCCTGCGGTATAACTTCGCCAAAAATGACGATCAACAGCGTTGCGCCTATTTCTGCCACCAAACCGTTATAGCGGTTGTTGAGCACCAGCGACGTGCCGGAAATCGCAGCCACGTTGCTCAGCAAAATGGCAGCAAGCGTGAGGTGCAGATTTTTGCGGTACGGCAAAACACGTCGAGCCGCAATGTTTCCCAACGCCGCTTTGCGCTGCAACTCCGCAGCTTGCAGCGACACAATGCCAATATTCAGCCCCGAACACAGGGCCGAAAATCCCACCAGCGCCACAACTTCAATAAACACCAAAAGCTCTGCGGGCCAATTCACTTAAACGCTTCCTACAAACTGCATCTGCTTTTTATTGTACCGAACTTACTTGCTCGTGCAAGCCCACCAATTACGACATTTTAGCGATTACTTCATTGCTTTTCGTAACTCGGCAAAACACACGGTAACATTTTTGTAAAAAACACCGGTAGGTTGTATAATTAGCGGCAAGATTTTCTGTGGTATGGATGCGGAAGAACCCGACTCCCGGCGAATGTTTCGGCGCTAGCTACCGCTGCCGCCTGAGACTCAGTTCGCCGCCACAGAAAATCCTTAATGCACCTTTACAATCTAGGAGAAAGGAAATACCAAAATGGATCGCCTAGGGTACATGCAGGACCTCCTCGGCAAACGCGTGGAGCTGTACAACGGCCATGGCCACGTTTTGGTCGAGTCGGGAGAAATCATCGATTGCCCCGAACCTTGCGCGTACAAGCAACACGCCGCCGACTATGACAGGCCACAACCTGCAGCAAGTTGGGCAGCGTGGTATGAGGAGTTTGCCATCACCGGTTCGGACGCAGCCAAGGAGCAAATGCTCTTGTGTGTCACGGCAGAATCGGAAGTCCACATCCACACCTAACCAGGAATGGAGGAGGCGTGAGCCCGAGACCCGGCAAGCCCATTGGTCCGCACACACACAAGAAGTACGCAAGCCGCGGCGATGTGCCATTCAGTTACAACGAGCAGTGCGATAACACGCACGCTCACCAGGAACTATGTGACGACAGCTTCAGCCTGTGGCGAGTTCGCTTCGTAACGGACTGGGTTTGCTGCAGCGGCACTGAGTGCGCTCCAAAACCACTCACCGAAACGGATAAGCAGTGGGCAGAGGAACACAGCTACAATCTGTTTGCCGACAGCTACGAAGACTGGCTAGAAGCCTTCGTCGCCACTGGCTCTGACTATGCGCAAAAGCGCATGGAAAGCCATGTTGAAGCACTCACGGAGTAACGGAAGGAAAACCATGTTCACAACGCTCTTCTACCGCATCCGCAAGCTGCTGCGCCTCGAGTTCACGGAAAGCACCGTCGAGTGCTTCAGTGACAACTTCTACGTGGCTCGGCATCGAGGCGTTTACCGTGCAAGCCTGTGGACCAACGGCGCATACCGTGCCGGCTATGGCCGCACTCGCAAGGAGGCGATCGCCAACTGCTTCAACATCATCGAGCAGAAGAAAACGAGTAGCTGACGTTGCCAGCAACGGCGACTATTCCATGACCCGGCAGCCAAACGTGGCGACGGAACGAAAGGAAACACGATGACGCACATCGCCCTTATCGAGCAAGATGTGCAGTACGGTCGCCGGGGTGTCAGGTGTGGCTGCCCAGTGGCACGTGCTATCGGGCGAATCCTGCCCAGGTCGGACCCGCACGTCGACTATAGGTTCATCACCTGGTTGCAAGATGGCAAGCGGCACAACATGCCAACCACGCCAGACCTCCAGCTGTGGATAGAACTGTTCGACGGGCATACAGAAGACAACTTCTGGTGGTTCATCGAAAACCTTCCCGAGTTCGACCTGGCACCAAGTCCGTTGCCATGAGTGACGCACACCACGACCGCACGGCCAGGGAATCGGAAGAGCACGACCACGACCTCACCATCGCCTGAAAGGGGCAAGGAACATGGAAGCACGCAAGCTACAGGAGCTGCGCGCCGGCTTGCTCGATCACCTTGAGCAGCACGACGGCAAAGCGCGCACCCTGGACGCCGTCCATACCGTCAAAAGAGTACACGATGCCGACCTAATCGACGTGACGACCGCCAAGTGGTCGTTGGTCGAAG
This sequence comes from Candidatus Saccharimonadota bacterium, assembly GCA_025927415.1. Classification (GTDB taxonomy): domain Bacteria; phylum Patescibacteriota; class Saccharimonadia; order Saccharimonadales; family UBA4665; genus JAICLK01. The sequence goes on from JAICLK010000022.1 coordinate 10,910, forward strand.
ACGGCATCGTGACGGACAAGGATGGGAAACTCGCGATCGTCGGGGGCACCAAACCGATGCCGCCGCT
>JAICLK010000015.1 GCA_025927415.1 Candidatus Saccharimonadota bacterium
CCGAAGGAAATTTGTAGTTAATTTTATTACGCTTTAGTTATTGACTGCATATGCGGGAGGTGTTGTATACTCAAACGTAAGCGCTAGATGTGGTGCAGCCACGCTAACGCCAACAAGGTACTGAGGATCGGATCTCAGCTTGGACAGGGGCAATGCGGTGAAATTCCGCGACTGTGCCGCAACCGTGATAGTTTGTAACTCGGAAAAGAGCAAGCTAAAGTCGGACTGCCTGTTACCTGCAGTTCTCGAGCAAGGAATTGGCGCTAGTTGGGTGTACGACCACCGGCAAAAATCTCTTAATCCGCCTCGAGGCGGTTTTTTAAACCAAAAATAAAACAAACTAAATCCGTGTGAGGCACGGACAAAAGGAGGGTATGCATGGAGGACATCTATGTTGTTAAGCGCGACGGCTCGCGTGAGCTGTTTGATGCGAACAAAATTAACCTGGCCTTGGTTACGGCAAGTGAAGGTCTGCCGGACCAGATCAGCAAGGTGGTGCAAGTTGCCAGTGAAGTGCAACTAACGCTGTTCGATGGGATTACTACCGAGCAACTGGACGAAGCGGTTATCCAGGCGGCATTGCAAAATGTAAAAGACGATCCAGACTTTGATACAATTGCCGCGCGTCTATTGCTTAAGGATATGTACAAAGATATTCTGGGCGACTACGAGACCCAAAAACAGCTCAGGCAGCTGCATGAAGACAAGTTTGCGAATTACCTTGAACAAGCCGTCACCGATGGATTGCTCGACAAGCGAATGAACGACGAGATTTTTGACCTGCGACGGCTTGCTAAGGCGCTCGACCCAAGCCGCGATGCATTAAGCAAATATCTGGGCGTGGTGACGAACAAAAACCGCTATGCGCTGCGCAAAAATAGCGGTGAACCGCTTGAAGTACCGCAGTACACGCATATGCGCATTGCGATGGGGTTGAGTTTTAACGAAAAAGACCCAACTGCCAGCGCGCTGGATTTCTACGAGCACATGAGCCGTTTGGAATACGTGCCTGGCGGCTCCACCCGCATCAATGCCGGCGGTGCGTTTCCGCAGCTGTCGAACTGTTTCCTCTTCAATGTTGACGACGACATGGAAGCCATCGCCAAAGGTGTGCGCGATACCATGTTCATCGCCAAAGGTACCGGTGGTATTGGCATTGGCGTGACCAAACTGCGAGCTGCTGGCAGTCCGGTAAAGACGACTAATACCGAGTCAACCGGCCCAATTCCCTTCATCAAAATGCTGGACACTGCCCTGTTCGCCGTCAGCCGCAAAGGCAAGAAAGCTGGCGCGGCAGCAATTTACATGGAAAACTGGCACCTGAACTTTCCGCAGTTTTTGGATCTCAAACAAAATTCTGGCGATCCGTACTTGCGAACTCGCATCGCCAACACGGCTGTGTATTTGAGTGATGAGTTCATGAAGCGAGTCGAGACCAATGAAGATTGGTATATGTTCGATCCCGCCGAAACGCCCGACCTTACAGAGCTATATGGCAAGGATTTCAGTAAACGCTACCGCGAATATATTAGTTTGGCGGAAGCTGGCAAACTGCGCGATTTCGCGAAAATTCCGGCCCGCGAACAGTACCGGCAAATTTTGACCATTCTACAAGCAACATCGCACCCATGGCTAACCTGGAAAGACACCATCAATGTGCGGGCGCTTAACAACAATACGGGAACGATTCATCATTCCAATCTATGCACGGAGATTACGCTGCCCCAGGATAAGGACAACACGTCCGTCTGCAACCTCATCAGTATTAACCTGGCGGCGTTTTTGGGTGAGGATAAAAAGTGGGACTGGGTGCGCTTGGCGGATGCGACGCGAAGTGCCATTCGCCAGCTCGACAACCTGTGCGATATCACCCTCGCGCCAATTCCAGAAGCTATGAACAGCAACAAGCAGAACCGCGCGCTTGGTCTGGGCATCATGGGTTTTACGGATGTGACGGAAAAGCTGGGTTACAGCTACGAGAGCGAGGAGGCGTACGACCTTATTGACCAGCTGGCCGAGTTTGTGTCGTTCCACGCCATCAACGCCAGTGCTGATCTTGCCAAAGAGCTGGGGAGCTATCCTGCGTTCAAAGGTAGCGGTTGGAGTAAGGGACTGTTGCCTATCGACACGCTGGACGAACTCGCCAAAAACCGTGGAGTAGCAGTTGACGTAGCCAGAAAAACACGGCTGAACTGGGATGAACTTCGGCCCAAAGTAAAACACGGCATGCGTAACGCCACGCTGATGGCCATTGCGCCAACGGCGAACATTGCGCACATTGCCGGCACGACGCCTGGTCTGGACCCGCAGTTTAGCCAAATATTTAGCCGGGCTACGCTAAGTGGCAAGTTTTTAGAAGTAAATGTGAATTTGGTGAACGACCTGAAACAACTCGGCTTGTGGCAAGACGTGAAGGAAGATGTGCTGCGCCTGCAAGGCGACCTCACCGACATTCCGGCCATTCCGCAGAAGCTCAAAGATATTTACAAAACCAGCTTTCAGCTCAGCCCGTATGCGTTCATCGAAGTGGCGGCGCGGGCACAAAAGTGGGTTGACCAGGCGATTTCCCGCAACATGTATCTGGAAACGCGCGACCCGAAAGACTACATCGGCATTTACAGCACGGCCTGGAAGAAAGGCCTGAAAACGACGTATTACCTGCACGTCAAGCCACGCCACACTGCCGAACAAAGCACCATAAAAGTTAATAAAGCGGCAAGCTTGGGCTCAAACAAAGCGGGCTTTGGCTTCGCTGCAGCCAAATAAGGAGAACACAAACATGACCAAAAGCGCTAACTCAAACATGCAAAAACTACTGGACGAGGTAGAAAATATGGACCCGAACGATAATAGCTTGGAGGTAAAGCTCAATCTCATCGCGCAGAAAGTGGCTGAAGAACAAGGCAAACTAAAAGGTATGGTGCGCGGCGTCGGCGGGGACGACAGTAAGCTCGTCGACCCGTCGGATGCCTTCGCCTGCGAGGGGTGCCAGTAATGGCGGGGCTGCTCGGAACCGGCATTCAGGACGGTTTGTTGCTGAAGCCGGTGCATTACGAATGGGCGTACGATTTGTACAATCAAGCGGTTGCCAACACGTGGTTCCCTAACGAAATTCAGCTGGCCCAAGACCTGAGCGACTGGGACAAAATGAGTGATGAAGAAAAGCACGCGCTCACGTTTCTTATGAGCTACTTCAACCCGAATGAATTGCTGGTTAACAAGGCGCTGGCGTTTGGTGTGTATCCATATGTGAATGCAGCCGAGTGTCACCTGTACCTTGCAAAACAGATGTGGGAAGAGGCCAACCACTGCATGGCGTTCGAGTACGTGCTGGAAACCTTCCCCATTGACCGAAAGTCCGCCTACGCTGCCCACGTCGAAACGCCCAGCATGGCGCGCAAAGAAGCGTTTGAAACAAAATTCATCAAGCGCATGACCGAGGACACGCTCGACATCACCACGACTGACGGCAAAAAGGATTTCATTCGCAATCTCATCGCCTACAACATCATTCTGGAAGGCATCTGGTTCTATAGCGGGTTTATGGTGGCTTTGAGCTTTCGGCAGCGCAACTTGCTACGCAACTTTGCTAGCCTCATTAGTTGGGTTGTTCGCGACGAAAGCTTGCATTTGAAGTTTGGTATAAACCTCATCCTGACCACACTGGAAGAAAATGAGGACTTGCAAACCAAAGAGTTTGCCGACGAAATCTGCCAAATGATTTTGGATGGTGTGGAAATGGAGGAGGCATACAACAAAGATTTGCTGCCAAACGGCATTTTGGGCCTGAACGCCGACTACATCAACCAATACGTAAAGTACTTGGCTGACCGACGCTTGGAAGAGCTGGGGTTTGAGCCGCATTACAACGCCAGTAACCCCGCAAAATGGATGGCGACTGCCAATGACACTTTTGAGCTCGTGAACTTCTTTGAGGCTACCAACACGAGTTACGAAGTAAACGCGCAGGCTGATAATGGAAAAAAGAGTCAAACGTCATGAGACGCGCCTTTCGCAGGCATTTACCACAAACATTTGTAGGCCAACTGGTGTTTGCTGGCTGCTTCATCACCATGGAGCTAACTCTCGTCACAATTTTGGCTCACCTTAAACAAATATATAACTGGAGATAGCTATGAAAGAAAAAGGTTACGTACCAAGCAGTACGGAAGTGATCATCATCAGCGTACTGATGTTTGGCGCGGGTGTGCTTACCCTAGCACTACACCTATCCTGAGTGCTGATAACCACAAAAAAACAAGCTCCGGATTGCGGGGCTTGTTTTACAGTACGAACAAGGAGGGCACTTACAAGCGCCATAGCTAGCATCCCCACATATGTATGCTATAGTTGTTGTAGTTATGCTTTATCGTGAAGCATATCTTGGCTAGTAAAAATCAAAGTATGAGCGAGCAATACCCAGATATAGCGGAACAGCGTGCCGAGATAGACGCTGGTCTTGATGTTGTACTTAAAGAACTTACAGACCAGGACGCTCCCCGAATTTACGAACTTGCGAACCACAATCCTGAGCATTTTACGAGTGTAGGTGAGGATATTCCGAGCGTATGTACCAGCCCTGAAGCCGTGAAGGCTTGGTTGGCTGAAGTAAAGTCTGGCAATTCAACGCCTTGGGAGCGAGTTGAACTAGGAGTTTGGGCCAAAGATGAGCTAGTTGGCTGCATAGGGTACGGTGCTCTGAATGATGTTGCGATGATTTGGTATTGGGTGGGCGAAGAACATAGTGGCTATGGTTTTGCAGCGTCTGCGGTTCAAACGCTAGTTCCCTCTTTACTTCAACAGGGCCACCACAATATAGGGGCACGAGTGAGAAAGGATAACGAGGCTTCTATACGGACACTACGAAAGTCGGGATTTTCTTCCGGGGATGTGCACAACGATTACATAAGGTTTCGATTTACCCAAACTGAAGACGTACGGTCTCAGCCGATTGCTGCATAACCATTTAAAAACGACACTGGTTGCTTGGCGTATTAAACGCGCTTAACTTGCAAGCCGTCGAGTTCTACCGGGGTTTCGCGGCCGAACATGTTGACGAGTACTTTGAGCTTGCCCTTTTGGGCGTCGATTTCGCTGATTGAACCATCGAAGCCTTTGAACGGGCCGTCGATGATGTTCACTACTTCGCCCAGTGTGTAGTCGATCTTGTGCTTTGGCTGCTCAAGGCCCATGCGCTTTTGGATTTTTTCGATTTCGTCTTGGCCAACTGGGGTTGGATCGGTGCCGCTGCCCACAAAGCCGGTTACGCTCGGCGTGTTGCGCACGATGTACCAGGCGTCTTCGCTCATTTTCATTTGCACCAGGACGTAGCCTTGGAAGATGCGCTTTTCGACCACGCGGCGCTTGCCGTTTTTGATCTCAATCATTTTTTCTTTCGGTACTAGAACTTGGAAGATTTTGTCTTTCATGTCCAAAGAATCAGCGCGTTGGCGAATGCTCTCGGCAACTTTTTCTTCGTAACCGCTGTAAGTATGGATGGCGTACCACTGTTTGGTGGCGTCGTAACGTTTGGTTGTGCTCATTGCTTTAATATTACCTTCTTAAATACTTTATCAAGGCCGTAATCGGTTACTGCGATGAGCAGACCGAAAATGACGGCAAAAATGAGAACGGCGGAAGTGAGACGAACGGATTCCTTGAAGTTGGGCCACTTCACCTGCAGCAGCTCGTGCCACGCGTTTCGTAAGTATGGCGGCCACACGACTAGGCTCAGTATGCGCACGGGCTTGGTGCCGCTGGCTTTTTTGACAGCCTTGCCGACCGGGCGAAGTGGCTTCGCGAGTGGACCCATTGGCTTGGCAAGTTTATTGCGAGCTTTGTGCGCGCGGTTTGGCTTGTCTGCGTCGTTTTGTACGCGCACGGTACGCTGGCGAACGGTTTCGCTGGCGGCTGGTCGCAAGCGACGCTTTGACTTTTTAGGCTCGTCGGCCATCTGTCTCTCCTCAAATTAAAAGAGCCTAAACATAAAGCTTAGGTCTCGATGTGTCAAGAATACGCTGGATGGGTGGGAAAGTCAAGCAATGTTATAGTAGAGGAATGACGCTTGTGCTGGGGATCTTTGGAGGGGTGACGGTTTTGGAATTGGTGGCGGTTGCGCTGCCATTGCTTTGGCGGGTGCGCAAGGTGTTGGTGGGATTTATTATTGCGGGCCTGCCGGCAGCTAGTGGCGGCTTGTTTGTGCTGCGACCGACGGTTGCGAGCGGGCTACTTTTATTGACGAGTGCGTACCGTGTGTTCAATATGCTGCGCATCATTGATGCGCGGATAGACGAGCGGTATTTGCGCCTGGTGGTGCGGCGTACGAGTTTGTGGTTGATTGGCTGGCAGGTGGTGATTGGTGTTGCGTGGAGTGCAAATCGGCAGGTTGCAATTGGCAATCGTGTTTGGTTTTGGATGTTGGTGGGTGTGCAACTGGTGGTGGCAAGTATCCTTGCCATTTCAACGCGGCGAAGTTTGCGAAAGACAGCGCCGCTTGCACCGGCAAAAGCTGCCGCCGACCGTGACTTGCCGAGCATTACCGTGGCCATCCCGGCCCGTAACGAAGACGAGCAGTTGGAAGCTTGCTTGCGCTCCATTCTCGCCAACGACTATCCAAAGCTCGAAGTACTGGTGTACGACGACTGTTCGATGGATAAAACGGCCGAAGTCATCCGCAGCTTTGCCCACGACGGTGTGCGGTTTGTACAAGGTAAGGAGCCAAATAGTAGCTGGCTTGCCAAAAACAAGGCATACGACCAGCTGGCCAAAGCTGCCAGTGGCGAAATCATCTTGTTTTGTGGGGTGGACGTGCGATTTGAAGCCGGCAGCATTCGCCAGCTCATCATGTTGCTGACAAGCAAGCATAAAACTATGCTAAGCGTGCTACCGATTGGCGCTCGCCGGGGCTTGTCGCTCGTCCAAAGCATGCGATATTATTGGGAGTTGGCATTGCCTCGGCGGCAGTTTAACCGGCCGCCCGTTTTAAGTTCATGCTGGCTGATAACGACGCAGCAACTTAAAAAATCCGGTGGTTTTGAGGCGGTGCGTCACTCCATCACACCCGAAGCGCACTTTGCGCGGGACGCGGTTCAGCACGACGGTTACAGCTTTATGCGCAGCAGCGAGCACCTTGGCATTACCTCGGTCAAACCCTTGAACGAGCAGCGCAGTACTGCCGAGCGCACCCGCTATCCTGCCCTGCACCGCCGGCCGGAGCTGGTGTTTGCGGTTTCGTTGGTGGAGCTTGTGCTTTTGTTTGCGCCGTTCATCCTGGTACTTGTTGGCCTTACGGGCATGTTTGGCTGGCCGGCAGAGATTATCCTGGCGTTGGTTTGCGTTTTGTTGGCTGGGGCGTACCATGCCATGGCGTTGGCTACGTTTACCAGTGGTCGCGCGTACGCGCTCGGGGTATTTCCACTTGCCGTAGCGGTTGACATAGCCATGCTGCACTACTCAATGTGGAAATACGAATTTTCAGAGGTAGAGTGGCGCGGCCGCAATGTGTGCATTCCGGTGATGCGCACCTATCCGCACTTGCCAAAGGCTTAATTCATAACTTGGTGAGTGAGCTTCGATACGGTTTCTCCTTGCGGAGAGGTTGTACCGAAGCTCGGCTCACATCATGGTGCGCTAGGAGCGCGACCGGCGGGGAGAAAGGTTGAACCCGTTGGCGACGGCTTGCAGGTATTCGAGGATTGTCACCTCGGGGTCGATGGCTAGGAGTGCACCGAAAGCGCCGACAAGGCCTGTTGCCTGGTCGATCGACTTGCGCGGTTGGCGCTGGTCGGGTGACTCGGGCGCGTCGAACGTGCTAAGCACCTGGGTCAGATAGTCGGGCTCGTCGGTTTCGCTCGACAAGAACAGATCCGCCGAGTTGGTGCCGTCGAGGCAAATGCGCAGGACGGCGAAGCTCGGGGCTAGATGGGTGTAGGGCAGGTCCAGCTGGTCGCTGATGCTGAAGACCAGCGCGAGCTGCACGCTCTTGCGCGTGGCGTCCGGGTTGCGTTGGTCGGTGTCGGCGTGCGTCAGCACGATGGCCTGCAGGCCGAAGGCACCGTTGGCGGCCAGTAGCCTGCTGTGCTCGAGGTTTTGCCCACCCGAGACGTAGGTGTTGTTCCGGTTGTCCCAGACGTACGCAACGCCGGAGGTGTAGCTCTGCCTGCGCAGGAACGGCCAGCGGTCCGGGTTGATGTCGATGATGAGGCGCACGTCGCCGCGGCTGAACGCGATGTTGTACAAGCCAGTGGCCGTCGTGCGAACGAACGCCGCGTAATGCGAGCCGATGATGTTGTGCCTGTCGGTAGTCGGGTCGAACATGCGGGCGTGGAGTCCGAGTGCCAGCCTGTTGGCGATGGCGCTGTCGTCCTGAATGGCCGTGGCAGCCATACGGATGCCTTTCTACTCGATGATGTGAGGTTCTTTACCAAACTGGATGTTCAGCAAGACATATATTTTATCATAAAAATCAGGAATAACAATGATGAGTGGCGCCGGTAAATCTCCTGTTTGGAGTAAATTACCGGCGCCGGCTCACATCATGCCACTCGTGGCGGCGGTTGAGGGGTGGCTGCTAGCCCGAGGCGTCACCGAGAAGGTAACCGCAGATCATTACCCACAAGTCGGGAGGAACCTCCGTATTGGTGACGAGCGTGTCGAGCACGGGGTCGGCCCGCCAGGTGAGGTGCATGTGGAGGATATCCTCACCCCAGGGAGCAACCAGCTCATTGAACACCTGCTCCACGGAGATGGGCAGGCCGGATGTGATCTGCTCGGCGAGACGCCAACCATCTGGCCGCATGCGCAGGAGCGAGAGACTGGAGTCGTCGCTGGCCATGAAGGCCAGGGTAAGCTCCATCGCTTGCTTGCGGTCGTAGTCTTGTGTCAGCACGATGCCGAGCAGCTGGTATGAGTGATCGCCCACGCCGATGGTCAAGGGCTTTTCGCCCGATGCCATGAACACGAATGCGCGACCTTCGCTGAAGTGGTCGTGTGCGGGGAACGTCCATCGGTCGTCCACGCCGACGATCATGCTCAGCTTACCGTAGCGCGCCAGGCTCTTCAGGCAGCCGCAGACTGCCGTAACCAAGAACGCCGGAGATTGTGGATTGTTGGAATAGTCCACGCCCGCCAGCGATTCTTCCAGGTACCTCATGACGATATGCGGCAAAAAATGCTGCGAGTACGCCACGCTTTTCACTTCCCTTCGGACTTGATGTGAGTTGCTTAACTGAACGAAGTAGTTCAGTAGCATGCTAATTTAAGCATGGAATTGCATTACGCGCCAGGTTGTTGCTGAGGTTTTGGTTGGGTGGCCAGATCTGGAATGGCGATAGTAAACGTTGTCCCTTTATTCAGCTCGCTATTTAGGGATATTTCGGCATGCAGCAGCCGAGCTAGCTTCATAGTGACGTATAAGCCCAGGCCAGTGCCATTTGTGGCTCGCGTCCGGAAATCTTCACTGCGGAAAAATTTGTCGAATACTTTTTCCTGGTCGCTTTTGCTGATGCCGATTCCGGTGTCGCTCACCTTAAAAAGCACGCCGCCTTGCGCCGCTTGCCCGCCAATGGTGATGCTGCCGGATTGCGTGTACTTAATGGAGTTGGTTATAAAGTTTTGCAGAATTTCGCGGACGTACAATTTGCTGGATTGCAATAACTCCAAATGTGGATCTAGGTCGGTTTTAATTTCCAAGCCCTTGGCCCTGGCCTGGTCGACGTAGTTGCTGGCGAGTTCTACTAAAAGATCGTGTACGTTGATCGGTTCCACTTCCACCTGCAATTTGCCGCGCTCGGCGCGAGAAAGCGTTGCAAGATCGTTAATCATATCGCTGAGGAACAAGATCTGTTTGTGCGTAGCATCCAATGCCTTTTTGACTTGCGCCAGATTGGCCGTCTTTTCCAAAATGTACTGTGCGTTGCCGACGTTGCCCTCAGCGATGGCGATAGGCGTGCGTAGTTCGTGGCTCACGACGCTAATAAACTCATCGCGCTCTTCTTCGAGCGACTTTTCGTGTGTGATGTCGCGCAGTTGCAGCACGTAACCATTTACGCCACCCCCACGGCTGTAAGTCTCGTGCACTGGTGTAACGTTGAGGTACAGGTTGATAGCGCTGCCGTCGGCATATTTCAAGCGCAGGTCGCGGTTCGTGGTGGGGATTTTGATGCTGCGAATCAGGGCCTCCACGTCGACCGGCTGGTTGTTTTTGTCGATGGGCTGCAGCACGTCGCCGATGTGCTTGCGATCCATCAGATTGTTCACGTCCAATGCGTTGAGCGCCGCGCCATTATAGAGCGTGATTTTCAGGCTTTTATCTAGCGCAATTACGCCGTCGGCCATACTGTTGATGAGGCTGGTCAGCCGGTCATCATATTCGGCAAGCGGATGCTCGTCATTGTCGTGCATGCACCTTATTATAACTTAAGCGCTTTGTCCGTCGATAGTCGGTTGAAATGTGCGGATTTCACGCCGTAGTTTTTTGGCGCTTGGTAGATGTTTTTCAAACTCATGCCAAAAGCTCGGTCCATGATCCATGGCTTTGGTGTGGGTGAGCTCGTGCAGCAAAACGTAATCGATCAGGTGCCACGGCAGTTGCATAAGGAAGAGATTGAGCACAATGTTGCGGTCGTTGTCGCAGCTGCCCCAACGGCCGCTGAGCCGTTTGACGCCGACACTCTTGAAGGAGAAATCGTGCGCGGCTGCCAGCGAACGCAAACGTTGCGGCAAAAGCTGCTCGGCTTGGCTGCGCAGGGCGCGGACTGCAGCACGCTCGGCGGCTGCCTGCACCGATTCGTCGCTCGCATGCAAACGCGCGGGATGGGTAATTCGAATTTCCGAACTGCGCACTCGTGTGCTCACCTTAACCGCGTGCGGATCGGCTGCAAAATAGAGGTGATGTGACTTGCCAACAGCTTGGCCATGTAATAAATTGCGGGCCGGTCGCAACTGCTTTTGGGTTTGAATCCAATCAATTTTGGCGAGCGCAAACTTCACGCCCGCTTGGTACGGTAGCCAATGCGGCAGGCTCACCCGAACTTCGCCGTTTGGCGCAATTGTTAGTCGGATGCTGCGTGCGCCTTTGCGCTTCTGCAACTTCACCGACCCGATCTCGGGAACATCTACAACTTTGATGGCCATAAACCAGCCTCTGTTAACGGATAGTAATGTTGCGGCGACTCATATCCACGCGACCCGCCATGGGGTTTGGTACGAGGTTCACCAGCTCTGGCTTGGCAAGTTTGGAGTTTACGGTATCCTCAGCCCGGATAAGCCCAAGTTGTTGCAAACGCTTTACGATAGCGCTGAACTGCGTGTTGAACGTGTGCTTGCCGCTGATAACCACATAATCTTCGACGTTTTGTGGATTTTGCATGTGCGTGGCGATGTTATCGAAGGCATTTCGGTCGAGCGATGCAGCATATTTGTCGTCCATACGGCGGCGGTCGCGTGTTCCAATGCGGGCAAACGAGCCATCGGCATCAACTTGCAGCCAAACCAAAAGCGATGTGGCGCTGGCTTTGCGCGCCATCTCTCGCAAGGCATGACGCTGCGCATTGCGCATCGCATTAGCGTCGTACACCACGCTGATACCAGCATTCAAGAACTCGTGCGTCATGTAGTCCATCAACTGTGTGATGACGCCATTCTCTTCTTTGTCGTATTGCGGGTTGTCGAAAAGTTCGCCGCGAATGCGGTCACCGTGTACATGTGCCGCTTGCAAATGTTCGGTAAGGTTGCGTGCAAAGTACGTTTTGCCTGCTCCCGGAAAACCGTAAAGCATAATAAGAAGTGGTTTGCTCGGGACGATTTTTGCTGCCATAGTTCTAATTGTATAACACCTTACCCATGTTTATAAAATAGATGACTTTTTGTCGTCGTTCGGCTATTATACTACATACCAAAGGGGTATAGTACATCGGCTAGTATAAAGGTCTCCAAAACCTTAGAGGTAGGTTCGACTCCTACTACCCCTGCCAACTAAAGCGCCCAGTTTCGACTGGGTGTTTTAGTTGGCGTAGAGTTTTGGGGGCGAACCTATGCGGCGAAGCCGAGGTTCGATACCGACTGAAGCGCGCAGAAGCTTGCTTCGAGCACTGGAGGGAGATATATGCAATACTCCTACTACCCCTGCCAAGCTTTATTGAGTCTACAGTGGTGGCTGTGGGCTTTTTATTTTGTCCGCTATTGCCGCAAACAAATCTACCTAGAGGAGTAATTATTAAAACAATCTTGACTTCTGGCGTTTTAAATGTTAAATTAATATTAAATATTAGCATGCCGTGTGGTGGTTTGAGCAGGCTAGATACGGTAAGTGTGACAAGGAGGGGGTTCTTGGTAAGAACCCTATTTATGTAGTGGTAAAGAATAAATTGTACGAACAGTCCGGCAGAAAACGTCAATGGGGCGCCGAAAAGCGCATCAAACCGTTGGCGATGATTCACGAGCGCCCGTCTACCCGCAAAGTTGCCATGAGCCGCCTGGCTATCGTCGCAACCATCTTGGCATGGGTGGCTTACTTTATCTCTACTATCATCCGTCAATTTTTTGAAGGGCCCGAGACGTACGCGTTCACCATGCAAGCCGTTTGCTACTTTGTGGTGGTTAGTTTCCTGACGTTCTCGGCACTGATGTATCTGGTTGCGCGTCAAGGCGCATTGGAGCGCTTTGCGAAGCATTCGCGAGTGCCGCGAGCAAAGTTAGAGCGTTATTTTACCGAGCATCAGCCCTCTATTACGGTTTTGGTGCCATCGTATGCTGAAGAAGTTTCGGTGATTCGCAAGACGCTCTTGTCGGCTGCTTTACAAGAATATCCTGGCAAGCGCGTGGTTTTGCTGGTTGACGACAAGCCTAACCCGACAAACCCGGACGCAAAGGCCAAGCTGGACGAAACGCGCCAGATCGGCGAGAACATTATGAAACTGCTTTCCGCTCCACGCCAACGATTCAGTGCGGCATATCAAGAGTTTGAGCGCACGCACCAGTACGCCAACTTTGTGCATTCAAGTGAAATCAAGCCACTGGCCGACCAGTATGCCTGGGCTGCTACGTGGCTGGACCAAATGGCCGATAACGAGCCGAACGAAGACCACGTAGACACTTTCTTTAACGACCAAGTGCTGCGGGCGCTTGCCAGCGATTTGTGGTTGGCGAGTAAAGCACTCAACGCTTCAAACCTTGAAGGAGTTGGGCTGCCGGTGGAGCGCACGCGCCAGCTGTACCGCCGGTTGGCATGGATTTTCGACGCGGAGCTTAGTGTATTCGAGCGCAAGAAATATGTGTCGCTTTCGCACGAAGCCAACAAGGCTATGAACCTCAACTCGTACATTGGCTTGTTGGGCGGAACCTACCGAACGCAGCAAACGCCTGATGGTGCTGTTCTGGTACCATCTGCCGTTTCTGGTGCTCAGGATCTGGTTGTGCCAGATAGTGATTTTCTCCTGACCCTTGACGCCGACTCTATCTTGCTGCGCGAATACTGCATGCGCTTGGTTTACTTCCTGCAGCAGCCGGACAATGCGAGCGTTGCCGTGACGCAAACACCGTACTCATCC
>JAICLK010000025.1 GCA_025927415.1 Candidatus Saccharimonadota bacterium
GTTGTAGTAGTGCTTCGTTTCGTCATCCCACAAGGTTTCGAGCGCGTGTGGCGCCACGTTCATGGCATGCCGGATTTCCGGCGGCAGCTTTTCGTCAATCTCGTCAGCAATTTGCTCGAGCAGTTGGTTAGCACGAATAAGGATACAACTGAACGTCACGTCTACAACACGTAATTTGTGCTTGCGCATAATGACGCCGTTGTCGTAGTCGGCCCGGCGCAGGGCTTTGATAAGATCATATACGGCGTAAAGGTCGATGGTGGAAATACGTTCATCCGCGGGAACCACGGCGGTATCTCTGCGGAAACGCTCCATGAGCGCCGTGAGGTTAGCCGTCTCGGCAATCTGGCTGCGAAGCGACAACGCGTACTCGTGCATGATGTGCATCCACGGCGGCGTGTTATCCATGCCCGTTTCCCAGGACAAGACAATTATCGGCAAGCCGTCTTCCCGCGGGTTGCGCTCGCGGTAAAACCATTGATGGTATCGAAGCAGGCGCGGATATATTTCGCGGTACCACTCGCGGCGCTCATCCGATTTCAGCATTTCGCCGACGCGCACGACAGCCTCGGCGGCCACGGGTGGTTGCGTAACGCCGCTTGTCTCGATGTGGTCTGGCGCGTCATCGCTGCGCTCACAATGCCACAACGCCGGGCCAGCGTGATAACCTTTGGCATTCCCAAAAATGATGTGCGGCAGCATGCCGTTTTTCCACTGCGCCCGGAACGGTGAACGGACTTCAGCCTTGGCGCGTTCCACATTGTAGTGACGCTGGCCGATAGCCGCAAAAAAGCTATCCCACAGCCATTGGTGCACGTACAATCCAGGATCTGGCCGTGTCCAGCCGCCCATATCGTTACTCACCAGCACTTGTTTGGCCCTCTTTATGAGTTCCTGTGCCTCGTCTTTGCTTATTGCCATTTTGCCCTCGGGATCCTTTTTAGCTTTTCTAGCTGAACCGACTGGTTCCGTTAATACATAATTATTGTACGATTTACAAAAAAGCACAAGGTTAATGCGGCGAAAATAATTGGCGAAGAAATGCTTGACAGTATAATTGTTTAGGAGCTATACTGTTTACTTATTAAACTAAAATGGCCTCATGAAACGTAAAGAGTTATTGCAAGAAATTGTCTCGGTTCAGCTGGAAGCAAAGCATGCTATGTTCAGTCATTTTCAGCGCGCCTTTGCCGACACGGGTTTGTCGCCCGCGCCACTGCATCTGCTTATGACCATGATGCGCTGTGGCCGTGTGAGTACGAAAGATTTGGCCAGCAAGTTGCACCTCACCCCTGGCGCCGTGTCGCAACTGGTTGATGGGCTAGAGCAATCAGGCTTCATTACCCGCGAGCAAGACGAGCACGACCGCCGCGTGACACATCTGTCACTCAGCGACGTCGGCAAGCAAAAAATGCTCGGCCTGCAAAAAAAACGCGACTACATTTTTGCCGAAGCTATGAGCACGCTCAGCGATGACGAACTCGAAATCTTCCTGAAGGGACAACGGAAGATGCTTGCATATTTCAAAGCCGAAAACACCAACTGTGACAACCTAAAAAAGAAAGAGGAACAATAATGCTAACCAAACTATTTAAAACCAAAATTCGCCGCAAAACCGTGGCAAGCGACGTGCAGCCAGCAGCGGCACTGAGCGAATCGGTGCCAGCCGAGGGCGAGCGCAGCCACGCCGAAATCATGGAAGTACTCGTGGCACTCATGCTCGCCATGTTCCTGGCCGCACTCGATCAAACCATTGTCAGCACCGCGCTGCCACGCATCGCCAGCGACCTCAACGGCCTCAGTAAATTGTCGTGGGTGGTTACGGCATACATGATTTCCAGCGCCGTGGTAACGCCGCTGTATGGCAAGATTTCCGACCAGCTTGGCCGCAAGAAAATCTTCCAGACGGCCATCGTAATCTTTTTGTTTGGCTCGGCACTTTGTGGTCTCAGCCAAAACATGGATCAGCTTATTTTCTTCCGCGCCATACAAGGACTCGGCGCTGGCGGTTTGATGGCGCTTGTTTTTGCTATCATTGGCGACATTATTCCGCCACGCGAACGTGGCCGTTACCAGGGTTACTTTGGTGGTGTGTGGGCGCTATCGAGTGTGATTGGCCCGCTGCTGGGCGGCTTGTTTACCGATAACCTGAGCTGGCGCTGGATCTTCTACATCAACATACCGATTGGCATCATTGCACTTTCAATTATTGCCGCACGCTTGCACCTCCGCACTAAAAAGATCGAGCACCGCATCGACGTGCCAGGTGCCGTGCTGCTCGGCGGCAGCGTCGTCTGTCTGCTGCTCGTAACCGTGCTTGGCGGTGCAACCTACCCATGGAATAGCGCACCAATTTATGAGCTTGGCGCCAGTGGTGTCGTGCTCGCCATCCTGTTCCTTCTGCAGGAACGCCGCGCCGACGAACCGATCATTCCCCTCCGCCTGTTCCGCAACGACATCTTTAATGTGTCTTCAGTTTTGAGCTTACTGTCTGGTGCGGCGATGTTCGGCGTGATGACGTTCATTCCCGAGTACCAGCAAATTGTGCGCGGCTACTCGGCCGTGAAGTCTGGCATGCTCATGCTGCCCATGATCGCCGGCATGATGATTGCCATGATTCCATCTGGCCGGCTCATTTCCAAGATTGGCCGCTACCGAATGTTCCCCATTTTCGGCACAGCCATCACGGCAATTGGCATTTGGCTGTTCACGAACATTAGTCTGGCCACCACGCAACTTACGTTATCGTTGTGGATGCTGACGCTTGGCTTTGGCATCGGCCTGTACCTGCAGGTGATGACGCTGGCCGTACAGAATTCCATCGACCGCAAAGATATGGGCGTCGCAACCTCAGTGGTGACATTCTTCCGCAGCATGGGCGCGTCATTCGGTACCGCAATTTTTGGGGCAATTCTTACCGCTCGGCTAACACATTGGCTCGGCATATTCCTGGCGCCGTTTGCCGCCACCGGTACTCGCATTAACACCCAAGGGCTAAAGCAAAGTACTGCTGGCTTGAACAAACTGCCGCCAACCATCGAGCACGCCATACTCAACTCCTTCGCGCACGCCTTCCATGATGTCTTCTTGTGGGCTCTACCTATTTCCGCCGTAACGTTTATCGTTTCGTTCTTCTTGCGCGAAACACCGCTTAAAACTTCAACAAAAGAAACTGCCGAGGGCGAGTCGTTTGAGCCGGAGCAAACCGCAGCAGCATGAGTTCACCGACCATTAAACTCGAGCACGTCACCAAACGCTTCGGCAAAGTAACCGCCGTAAACGACGTGTCGTTCGAAGTGGAAAAAGGCGAGCTATTTGCACTGCTTGGCCCGAATGGCGCCGGCAAAAGCACGACTATCAAAATGCTCACCACGCTATTGAAACCGACCGAAGGCAAGTTGACTCTCGCCAGCCACGATGTTATGAAGGCTCAAGATAAAGCACGCAAAAGTTTCGGCATCGTCTTCCAAGATCCAAGTGTTGACACCGAAATGACCGCATACGAAAACATGGAGCTACACGCTGCGCTATACAGCATAAAAGGCAACGAAACGAAGAACCGCATCCGAACGTTGCTCGAAATGGTTGAGCTGTGGGACCGCAGAGACACGCTAGTTAAGAACTATTCCGGTGGCATGAAGCGACGGCTAGAGATTGCCCGCGGTTTGCTGCACCACCCGCACGTGCTGTTCTTGGACGAGCCGACGCTCGGCCTCGACACGCAAACACGTAACTTGCTGTGGCAGTACGTCCGTGACATGAGCCGCGAAGAAGGCATGACCGTCTTCTTCACCACCCACTACCTTGAAGAGGCTGAAATGGTAGCCGACCGCATTGGCATTATCGACCACGGCAAACTGATTGCGCTCGGCACCTCCAAAGAACTCACCAAACTGACTGGCACCAAAACGCTGGAGCAAGCATACCTCGAGCTTACGGGCAAAACGGTACGCGACGAAGCAGCAGATCCACACGAAGCATGGGCGGCACGCCATCGATCGAGGATGATGCGATGAGAATTTTATACATCTTGTGGTTACGCCAAGTTAAACGATTTTTCCGCGCAAAGTCGCGCATAGTTGGCGCCGTTGGCCAGCCATTGTTGTTTTTGGTGGCGCTGGGTTACGGCATCGGCTCCGTATACGCGAGAGCCGGCCAAGGCAGCTACCTCGACTTTTTGGTACCAGGCATTATGGCGCAAACCGTACTATTTAGTGCAATGTTTTACGGCGCCATGATTATGTTCGACAAGCAGTTTGGCTTTTTGAAAGAGACGCTCGTTGCGCCCGTCAGCCGTTTCAAAATCATGTTCGGAGGTGCGGTCGGCGGCGCAACAACGGCAACCTTGCAAGGCTTGCTGGTATTCGTCATCTCTCTGTGTCTGGGTTTTCGGCCGGAGCATTGGGCGCTCGTGCCGGTTGCGATTGTCATCCTTGGTTTACTGGCTGTGGCGATTGCCAGCTTTAGTTCTGGCATTGGCTCGTTCGTGCAGGACATGCAGGGCTTTCAGGCTATCAACCAATTCCTTGTTTTTCCGCTCTATTTTTTGAGTGGGGCACTTTATCCACTGCAGCATGTGCCAAATTGGCTGCGCATCGTGGCCGAGTGCAATCCTATGAGCTATGCAGTCGATGCCATGCGGGATGTGCTCATCGGCCAAACGCATTTTGGTCTGGCAAAAGATTTGATCGTGCTAGGCGTAACTGTAGTAACGCTCGTGATCTTCGGTTCGTACCGCTTCCGTCACATCGAAGTTTAGGATTTTTTCTTGACGACTTTCACAGCTGTGCCATAGGCGGCAACTTCGTTCATGACCTGGCCGATGTCACCGCTGTCGAAACGCATCATCAGTACGGCATTTCCACCTTTTTCGGCTGCAGCGGCACGCAGACGCGTCAAAGCTTGTTCGCGGCTGTCCGCTAGTAGTCTGGTGTAGCCGCCAACTTCACCCCCAACAATGGTGCGCAAACTTGCGCCAAAGTTACTAAAGACATTTCGAGAGCGCACAATCAACCCAAACACTTCGCCGTACACCTCCTGCACTTCGTATCCAGGTAACTCGTTCGTCGTCACTACCATTACTTCGTCGTTCATGCTATTCCTTTCTTTTTAATTCGGGGCCAGATGACTTTTGCCATAGCAGTTTCAGGCGCAACCCAGCCAAAGCTACGGCTGTCGGTACTTCGTGCGGGATTGTCGCCCAGCAAGTATAGCGAACGGTCGCGCATTTTGTCGACACGCTTGATAATTTGGATTTGCCGATGGTCAACGATGACAACGTGCCCCGGCCGCACCCGTCGTGTATAACACGCCAGCACAATTTGGCCAGATTTGAGCACTGGCTTCATGCTGTCACCTTGCACTCGCCGAAGCGTTAGCCCGAATCGCCGTCTTCGTTTCATATATATCCAAAAAAACGCATTCTGAGGAGTGCGGTGCAAGGCGGCGATGAAACGCGGACTGAGCCGTACTTCAAGTACGGTGAAGGAGCATTGGAATCGCCAACGCCGCAGCGTGCCCTCATAATGCGTTATTTCTTGGTTGCCCAGAAGATGTCGGCAATTTCATCAATCATATCCAGCAATTTTTGGCCTTCTTCTGGCTCGCTGTGGTGCTTGCACTCGCCGGCTTGCTTGGTGGCTTTCCAGAATTTGTCGTGCAAGTCCGGATATTTTTCCAGATGCTCTGGCTTAAAGTAGTCCGTCCACAGCACCCACAGGTGGTGCTTCACTAGCTCGGCACGCTCTTCCTTAATAAACAATGCGCGCGTGCGGTCGTCGCCCTCGAAATTTTGCATCTTATCCATGATGGCTTTGACGCTTTGCGCTTCGACTTTCGCTTGCGCTGGGTCGTACACGCCACACGGCAAATCGCAGTGCGCAAAAACTGGTTTGATTG
Source organism: Candidatus Saccharimonadota bacterium (assembly GCA_025927415.1). GTDB lineage: Bacteria > Patescibacteriota > Saccharimonadia > Saccharimonadales > UBA4665 > JAICLK01. Next base: position 5,899 of record JAICLK010000025.1, read on the forward strand.
GTTTGATAAATGGCAACTTCATAAAATACCTCCGCTTACCTCACCAGTTTACAACGCTTAACCGCATGCTACAATGCGTACATATGCTTTCTGTCACTAGTGCACGAGGTGCTATTTTTGATATTGACGAGACATTACTCGACACTGGAGGCAACCGCTATGGCAATCCAAGCAATGCCCTGCACGAACGCGCCCGTTTGCAGGCGTTTCAGGAAGTGGGCAAGCGTCACACTATTCCGGATTTCATCACGTTAAGCGCCGAGGACAACTTACGTGGGTTCCTGGATGAGCCAGTTCACTCGCTTGAAGCCGCCGTTTGGCACATTATGTTCACAAAAGGCATCGTTGCAACCGAAGAAATTGAGCCTGACAACCTGTTGTTACGTGAAATTGTGGCCCGCAAAGACGAGCTCTTTGAGGACATATTACGCGCCGATGGCAAGCCATTTCCAGGCGCGGTCAGTTTTGTAGCTTGGCTTGCCGAGAATGGTTTGCAAGATCATTTGGCAATTGCTAGTACTGCCATTCGGCGTGATATAGAAATATTTTTAGACACTGCCAGACTCGGCGGATATTTCTCCTCCAAACGGATTATCGCAAAAGAAGATGTGACACATGCCAAGCCAAACCCTGAAGCGTTCAATAAGGCCTTCGCCGCGCTGAGCTTGCCTGAACCTGCACGGCCTAGCGTTCTTGCTTTTGAGGATAATCCGCGCGGCATTATGTCGGCAAAGGCAGCCGGGCTCTTCACCTGCGCTATTTCTACGGTACTAACTAAGGAAGATCTGCTTGCATTGGCAGTTCCTCCAGATTTGGTGGCCGATAGTTTTGACGAGTTCCGCGAGCTGCTCAGTTAGCTTTCTTGCTATTTATATTTCGCCACTTTTCAATTTCAGCGTGATGACCGCTGAGGAGCACTTCTGGAACTTTCATTCCGTGGAATTCTTCGGGACGAGTGTATTGGGGGAACTCGATGTTTTGGTCATCTTCTTGGAAGGATTCTATTTCGGTAGAGGATTCGCCACCAAGCACGCCCGGTAATAAACGGACCACACTGTCGATGAGGATCATCGCTGGCAGCTCTCCACCAGTTAGGACGTAGTTGCCGATGCAAAATTGCTCATCCACCCACTTTGCCACTCGCTCGTCGTAACCTTCGTAGCGTGGACAAATAACGATAATTCCATTGCCATCTGCCGCAATTTCCTTGGCGTCGGATTGCTGATACATTTTGCCGCGCGGCGTAGGCAGATACACTCTGGCAGTTGGATCGTTTTGCTTAGCCAGTTCGATAGCCGCGACCAACGGTTCCGGCTTCAATAGCATGCCGTCACCGCCACCGTACGGTGTATCATCAACCTGCTTGCGCGGACCCAGTCCAAAATCACGCAAGTTTATAAAACTATACTCGGCAATGCCACGGTCGCTTGCCTTCCACAGCATGCTGTTGCCTAGCACGCCTTCAAACATCTCCGGAAACAGCGTTATAATTTGAATTTTCATCTGTTAATACAGTATACCAAGCTTTGAGCTTTTTTGGCTTTACAAAAAATTTGGCTTTAGCTAAAGCTTAATATAAACTTGAAGCAATGAGTAAAAAAACAACCAAGAAATTCATCACAAAATTATTAACTCCCCTCACCGCTGTTGCCGTGATCGGACTATCGGTGTTTATCGGCTTTCATGCCCACTCGGCATCGGCTAGCATAGGCGGTCTGTATGGCTGGGAGGGCTATGGATGGCGCGCCAGCAACCGAGTGTCGGCCGACTTTATCGTACCGCAACTAAGCGGCACTAACGGTGCAGTTGCCTTCTGGGTAGGGTTTGGCCAAGGAAATCCCGGCATTCAACAAACCGGTATTACTGGCAATAAGTCGGGCTCGCGAATTACCTGGAATGCATGGTATGAAATGTGGCCTTCTCCGGGGCACGGATTCGGTAAGACTATTAAAACTGGCGACAAGCTTCAGTTCATCGTTACCCGATCGGGTTACACCTACACGTTGACCGTCAATGATTCTACACAAAGATGGACAGCCTCTACTAGACAATACTCCAGGAACGTTGAACCAGGTGGCGAAGCGGTTGCAGAAGCTTTTGGGTCTCCATTGCCAAATTTCTCGCCTGCTAGATTCCAATATACAAACGGGCCAATTAGTAACTCCTGGAAGTTTCCTTTCGGTGGAACCAGACTGGTAAAAACCGGTTCCACATCATTCTATATCAGGCATTAGTTCCTCCCCTATAAACAGATGCTGCTGCGCTCCTGACTTCTTTACGATGTCGCGCTGTTGTTGTGCGAATACCAGATATTAGGTCTTCAAGCGCATCTCGGTTCGAACTTGAGAGTGCAGACAACTCCTGGAAGTTTGTCTGCACTTTTGTAGTCACTGCTTTCAATATACAAAAATAGCCCCGTTAAGAGGCTATTTTTGTCACATATAAAGCTCCCAGATGTATTGCTACAAATGGCTCGCAATGAGCTTTCCCTAAACTACTTTTATTTTAAATTGCGGTCGAATCTTCGACTGTTGCTATACTATAGCAATCAACATGCCGGCTGGCAAGCCGAAAAGGTGCCTGTGGTTTGGCTGTGGAAGCTTCTGTGGACAAATTGCTGACTTAGACGTCGAGATCGTCGAGGTCTTTGAGTTCTTCTCGGGTTTTGCTGGCAAGGTCGCTTGGCTGAGCCTCTGCCGGTGCCTCTTCTTCTGCTGGTTCGTCAGCAGCAGGTTCATCGGTAACCACATCATCTACTTGGCCAGCATCGCTGTCGCTCGAAGCTTTTGGCGCTGGGCCTTCACCATTGTCGACAATCTTGAGGTTGTAGCGAGCGTCGTTCTTGGTGCCAAGCGCACGCAACAACGTACGAAGCGATTGCGCAGTTGCGCCACGTTTACCAATAACTCGGCCAAGATCTTCCGGGTCGACGGTAAGCTCGAGTAACACACCCTTTTCGTCCACACGACGATCAACCTTCACGGCGTCAGGGTTATTTACAAGCGACTTTACTACAAACTCTACGAATTGCTGGTCAATACTGCTATTCATAACAGACTCCTCCACTTACAGTTACTTACCTAATATACCACATAAAAAACGCCGGGGTCACCCGGCGCTTGTCATTTTGGCTAAATGTTACGCCTCTTCCTTTGGCGCTTCTGTCTCTGCAGGCGCAGCTTCTTCGGCTGGCGCTTCTGTCTCTGCCTCGGCTGCCGGTGCTTCTGCTGGCGCGGCTTCCTCTACAGGTGCTTCCTCGGCTGGACGATTCTTGCGAAGTTTTTCCGGATTGCGAATGGTGCGCTCTTTTGGCACAGCCTTGGTCACCCAATCAGGCATTTTAACACCTTCGGCAGTGAAGAGTCTTGCCACTCGTTCCGATGGCTGAGCGCCGTGGTCGAGATAAAATTGCGCACGGTCTTTCTTGATTGATACGGTTTTGGCATGCGGGTCATAGCTGCCGAGCATGGCTACAAATTTACCACTGGTAGGTGCCCAGCGACTGTCTTGCACCACCACACGGAACATAGCATGTCCTTTACGGCCGGTACGTTGCATACGAATAGCTAACATTTAAAGCGATTTCTCCAGATTTATCTTGAAACTTTTCTGTATTTTACAGAAGTTTAACAGATATGTCAAACAGTTCACGAGCTCTTGTACTTTTTGAGGGCGGCTTCGGCCGCCTGCTGTTGACCAGCTTGCTTGCTGGGACCTTTGCCGCGACCCTTCAGTTTGTCATTCACAAACACGCCAACGGTAAACGTTTTGTCGTGGTCCGGGCCTTCTTCGGCAAGGACTTTGTACACGGGCGTAAAGCCTTCGCTGCTCTGCACCACTTCCTGCAAGTGCGATTTAGGATCCATCCACGAGCCAGTTTTGAGGATTTCGTCGAACGTAACCAGCAGATTGTCGGTGATGAATTTGCTAGCGGCATCGTAACCTTGGTCGAGATATAGCGCACCAATAACCGCCTCAAAGCTGTTGGCGAGGATCTGCTCGCGCGCCCGTTCGGTACCTCGCTTCTCGCCGCGGCTCAACCGCAGCAGTGGCTCAAAATTGCATCGCGCTGCTGCAGCACTAATGCTCTCAGTGCGCACCAGCGATGAGCGCCAGTTGGTTAAAATGCCTTCTGGATCGGGAAAATTATTGTAAAGATATTCGGTTGAGACGAGTTCCAGCACGGCGTCGCCTAAAAATTCCAAGCGCTCGTTGTGTTCTTTGACTGTCTTTTTATGCTCGTTTACATACGAGCGGTGCGTGAATGCCGTGACCAGCAGCTCGATATTACCGAACTCGCCCCCGAATGTCTCTTTTGCAAATTGTTGGTATGTGCCGTAATCCATCTATATTTTTAGAGTTTATTTTCGCGAATTTTTTTCATGCCAATAAGCATGAGTTTGCCAATGTCGTCGTAGGCAATCTTATCCACCGCTTCGGTAGCCGGGAACCACTTGATGTCGTTGAGCCAGTCTTCTGGGTTGAGTTTGTCGGTGTTGCCGAGCGCCTTGCTGAGCCAGATGTGCATGGCCATGAGTACGAGCGTGTCGCCACGCCGGTAACGGAAATTGACCTTGCCAAGCCAGCTAATTGCCTCAATATCGGCGAGGCCCGTTTCTTCCATAATTTCGCGCTCGGCCGTAGCGCCATGCTCTTCGCCCGGCTCGACGTGGCCTTTCGGAATCGTCCAGCGATCTTTTGCATCTTGAATA
>JAICLK010000020.1 GCA_025927415.1 Candidatus Saccharimonadota bacterium
CGCCTCAGCCGCCGCGGCGACGACATGCGCACCATTCTTTTGGATGAATTCGCGGCAGCCGCTGGCAAAGACGCCAAACTATTGCAGCGCGTCATCACCGCATACGGCGACGATTCCGTGCAGCAACTCGCCGGCTTGCACTTGGTGGTCGAGGATGCCTCTATGATTCTCACCAAAAAACTGGAGTGGGGCAGACTCGCCGCATATCTCGAGCAATCCACGCGCTACATCTACTTCGATCAGAAAAATGCAGCCGGCCAATACCGCTACTTCGTGCCAAAGAGTTTGGCAGCCGACACTCGCAAACAGTACTGCAAAAACATGGATGAGATTTTCGATCTGTACTCCAGCATGGTGCACAAACTTACCGAGTACATCGCCAGCACGTCTAAAACGCCGAAAGACGAGCGCGATGGCGCCTGGCGCTCGGCCGTGCGCGCGCAGGCTTGCGACGCCGTGCGCGCTGTGCTGCCGCTTGCAACCAAAGCAACCGTTGGCATCTTTGCCTCTGGGCAAGCGCTGGAAAGCCTCATCATGCATTTGCAAAGTGACGAGCTGCCCGAAGCCCGTGACACCGGCCAAACCATGCTAGAGCAAGCTCGCCACGTAATGCCGGCATTCCTAGAACGCGCCGACAAGCCGAGCCGCGGCGGCGCTGGAATCGCCTACCGTGCCAACACGCGCTATGCCGTCCAGCAGATTGCCGAAAAAGAATTCGCAGGCACCTACGCCGCAGGCGACACCGACCCAATCACCTTGGTTGATTACTGGCCAAAGAACGAGCTCAACCTCGTAGCCGACATGCTGTACGAACACAGCGACCTGCCGCTCAAGCAAATGCAAGAAATCGTCAACGGCTGGCCATACGACAAAAAAGTTGACGTACTCAAAGCCTACATGGGTGAGCGCCTCAACCGCCGCCACAAGCCCGGTCGTGCGCTCGAAAAGGCGCACTACAACTGGGATTTGGTGAGCGAGTGGGCCGTCTTCAAAGACCTGCAGCGCCACCGCATGGTAGACGACATTGAGTGGCAGCAGTTTACGCCGCGCTATGGCTTTGACGTGCCGCAACTCATCGAAGATGCCGACCTCACCGAGCAGTTCGAGCGGTGCTTTGACATCAGCCTGCAGCTCCACAGCCATTTGCAAGCCAACGGCTATCCGCTCGAGGCACAATACGCCACCTTGCAAGGCCACAAAATGCGCTGGAAAATCACCTACAACGCCCGCGAAGCCTTCCATCTGCACGAGCTTCGCACCAGCCCGCAAGGCCACCCGGCATACCGCAAATTCGTTCAGCAAATGCACGAAAAAGTTGCCGAAGTGCACCCGCTGCTTGCCGAAGCCATGAAGTTCGTAAACCGTGGCGAAGATGCCGAACTCACCCGCCTCGCCGCCGAGCGCTACACGCAGTTCAAACTCAACCAACTCGACCAAGAAAAAAGCGCCGAGTAAACCCCGACAAAATCTATTCTATCGGCGGCTTTGGCACAAACAACGGCCACTCTTCAAACGCCGCCTGGATTTGGCTGGAAATTGTTGCTTGAGACGACTTTAACTCCTCCGGGCTTGCGCCGTAAACGCCGTAAAACGTATCCTCGCGTGCAAAGTTCAAGGTGTCGTGCACAATTTCCAGCTCGCGCCGCCACCAAACAATCTCAGCCTGCGCCACCACCTTAGACCCAATGTCAGATGCCAATGTAGGCCGAAAGCGCGACTCATCTCGGTATTTATCTTGCCCGATACCCGTCAGAGCATACAACATAAAGGTTCTTTTGATAGCACTACGATCGTGCTCGTCCAGCGTAACCGCGAACTCAGTACCAAACGTATTACCACGAATTTCCATGTCTACAACCGTACCACTTACTTACTACAAGCTGCAATGAAGGCACTGAAAAACTTGCGTTGATGCTCTTCGTGCGCGATTCGCTCTGGGTGCCATTGCACGAGTTCGAAAAAACGGCCGTTTGACTCGGCTAGCTCCAAGCCTTCGATAACGCCGTCTTCTGCAACGGCCGAGATTTTTAAGCCATCGCCGATGTTATCCGGATCAACCGCTTGGTGGTGGGCAGAGTTTACTCGCAGCAGTTCCGTGCCAAAAATCTCGCGCAATCGTGCGCCATCTTGAAGTGTTACCAAGTGCGTACTGTCATGTTCTAGGTCGATAGATTCGTGCATTTTTGCCGTTTCCAGATGCTGGATGAGCTCGCCACCGCTCACAATGTTCGCCAGCTGCATGCCAGCACAAATGCCCAGCAATGGCTTGGTCGAGGCAAGTGCCAGTTTCATAAGTGCAACATCGGTCTCTGTTCGCTCTTTGGTTTGCAGTGTGCCAATGCCGGCCGAGTTTTGGCCATATAAAGCCGGATCGTAATCGTGGCCGCCCGTAAACAAAAATCCGTCCGCACGTTCGGCGTACTCGTGCACTTCACCTTCGGCAATACCGGCAGGCACCAGGAACGGCAAGCCGCCAGCCTGCAACACCGCTTCAACATACGGCATCAAAATAGTGGACTCACGCCGAATCACAGCGCCAAGCTCGCCTTCGTAGGTACAATTTATCGCAATCAGTGGTTTCGACATACCAGCGTATTCTAGCACGAACAGCATTGACGCGAACCCTCGTTTTTGGTACAATAACAGGGATTGCCAAAGACAGCGACGAGTGCAAGCTTTGAAAATGTCGCCGAGGTTAAACAACTTCAATTTTTTGAATGTTTAACGTCTTTGGAAACAAAGGCGTTTTTGTTTGGCAAATCAGCAAAGCGTAATTAAAGGTCGAAACGCGGAGCAAACCTCCAACTAAGAGGAGAAAATATATGGCTTTAACCAAAGCACAAAAAAATGACGTTGTTTCAGAGGTTGCAGAACTTCTCGGCAACTCAAAAATGACGGTTGTTACCAAATACGAAGGTACCACCGTTAAGGCAATGCAAGGCTTGCGACGTGAAGCTCGCGGCAACGGCACGGTCGCCAAAGTTGTGAAGAACCGCCTGGTTATCAAGGCTGTTCAGCAGAACGACAAGTTGAAAGATGCGGATGTGAGCGCGCTGGAAGGCATGCTGCTGTACGCGTTCAACGACCAAGACGAAGTCGCACCGGCTCAGGTTATCGCAAACTTTGCAAAAACCAACCCGACGCTGGAATTTGTTGGCGCTATTAGCGCAGAAGGCAAGTTCCTGAGCGCTGACGAAGTTAAAGCGCTGGCTACGCTTCCGGGCAAAGACCAGCTCATTGGCGAAGTTGTGGCTATGCTGCTTTCGCCGCTCAACGACGTTACCAACGCCCTGTCGGGCAACCTGCACGCGCTTTTGGACGGCATCGCCGACAAGGCAACTGCTTAATTTAATATAGGAGAATCACATGGCTGATTTGAAAAAACTTGCTGAAGAGCTTACAAAACTGACTGTTTTGGAAGTAAACGAACTGAAGACCATCCTTAAGGATGAATACGGCATCGAGCCGGCTGCTGCTGCAGTCGCTGTTGCTGGCCCAGCTGCCGACGCAGCTCCAGCCGAAGAAGCTAAAGCTGAGTACGACGTTGTCCTGAAGGACGCGGGCGCTCAGAAAGTAGCAGTCATCAAGGCTGTTAAAGACGTAACTGGCTTGGGCCTGGGCGAAGCTAAGGCTATCGTCGATGGCGTTCCAAAGACCGTGCTCGAGCACGCCAAGAAAGAAGACGCCGAAGCTGCCAAGAAGTCTCTCGAAAACGCTGGCGCAACCGTCGAACTCGCGTAATTTCATTTACGAGAAATCGACAAACTCAAAAACCGTCCGGAATTCCGGGCGGTTTTTCTTACTACTAAATAGCTTCTGCTTGTTTGTCAAGCAATATCAAGTTACTATAACCCAATGATTAACCTGAATTCAGCCTCAATCAATGTAATTCTTACCGTCATTAGCGTAGGACTCGCTGTTGACGCCTGGAAAGAAAGACAACGTCGTAACGCACAAGTAAAGATTTGGATGGAACAGGCGAACGGAATTAGCCAAGCTTTACAGAGAATAATTCAAGATAAGTGGGCAGATCTATACTCAAGTATTCATGACGTTACCAATGCCGTAAATGCAGCTCACGCTTCCGCTTTTTCTCTTTACCAATCCCTGTACGAGGAGCGTGTACTAAGCGAAAAAGAATACAAAAAACATGCCATGAAATTACGGGAGCATCTTGACAAAAAATTACTTGCAGACTCTCAAGAAGAAATAGCCCCTAAGAAAGTTATGCGAGCCACTCCGGCCAAACGAAAATAAGAACACTTATCCACAGAAAATTAGCTACTTTTTGACTTGACTTTGGAAACGTGATACGTTTATGTGTAGATAGAGTAAAACAAACACTGCGAGGTGTTACGAGAGACAACAATTATGGCAGACGTAGCAGATAAACAAATCAAGCGATTGCGCGCGCTCATTCAAGAGGCTGAAACCAGTTTGGCCGCAGCTAATGAGCTTTTAATTAGTTTAGTTGGCGACGACGAAAAAGTCCTAGCCGCAACCAAAGAAGATGTGGCTGGCAAGGTTATCGAAGGCGTGTTCGATGGCCAGAACATGGTTGGGTCGGACGGCAAAACCTATCCGGTGCCGGCAAACTACGCTAGCAAATCCAAACTAGTGCAAGGCGACATTCTGAAACTGACCATCGCCGAGGATGGCGCATTTTTGTACAAGCAAATTGGCCCGATTGCTCGCAAGCAAGTTGTCGGGTTGCTCAAGCTAGAGGGCGGCCATTACTTTGTTGAAGTCGCCGACAGAAATTACAGAGTGTTGCTAGCCAGCGTGACCTACTTCAAAGCAAAGCCGGGCGACCAGGTGAGCGTGAACGTACCAGAAGACGACAGCGCCGCCGAGTGGGCTGCCATCGAAGCTGCTTTGTAGTACCTAATGATTAGAAGCTTTTCGAAAAAGTCAAAAGTCGTGACTATTGTCTTTTTTGTTATGCTTATTGTCCTTGCTTTTTCTTTGCTGCTGCCAATCCAAACTAGAGCCGGCGGTTATTTGAAGTGTTTGAACGGGCAAAATTGCACCGACAACGGTCTATGCTCCAACCCGGCTTACGGCGACCATACTCCTACCAACCCAGTAAAAGTAGATAAGACTCTGAAATTCCATATTCTCAAAGGTCAGCTTGGCGCTTTCCGAGCATACGCAAGGCATATCACCAAAGAATATAACGACGGCTGCTACGACGACGAAGTAAGAGCCAGCCTGTTCTTGTAACGTTCTATTTACATCAACTAGTCCACACGGGGCGGTTTTGTTTTATACTCAAGTATAAGGAGAGGGACGATGGCAAAGTTGTATTTTCGCTACAGCGCGATGAACAGCGGCAAGACAACCGCGCTCATTCAAGCTGCGTACAATTACGAGGAGCGCGGTATGAAAGTTGTCATCATCAAGCCCGCACTCGATACGAAGGCCGACCGCAGCGTGATGTCTCGGCTAGGACTCACCCGCAAAGTTGATGTGTTACTAGGTCCCAAAGAAAAGGTGTATGACGTGTTGGAGTCGTTCAGCGACGTGCACTGTGTTTTGGTAGACGAGGCACAATTTCTTGGGCCAAGCCAGGTTGACGAGCTGTTTTGGTTTGCCGTAACCTCCAGCATACCGGTGATGGCCTACGGCTTACGTACGGACTTTCAAACGGTCGGCTTTCCGGGCGCCACGCGCTTGCTGGAGCTGGCACACGAGCTCCAAGAGCTCAAAACCATCTGTCGCTGTGGTAAAAAAGCCGTGCTGAACGGCCGCAAGCTCAATGGCGAATTTATCGCCGAGGGCAGCCAGGTTGCTATAGATGGTGAGGATAGCATCCAGTATGAGTCGCTGTGCGGCAGCTGTTATAAACAGCTTGTCCTCAAGTAATCAACAGTACAATTTTTACAGCAAACAGGTGCGATATACTATAAGTAATGGGGCAGGTACTATACCGGAAATACCGGTCGAAGAGTTTGGACGAGGTTGTTGGGCAAGAGCACATCACAGCCACGCTGGCGAACGCGCTGAAAACGGGCAAGCTTGCCCACGCGTATTTGTTTACCGGCCCGCGCGGCACGGGCAAAACGAGCATCGCCCGCATCCTCGCGCACGAGATTAACGGCTTGCCGTACACCGACGACGCCACTCATTTGGACATTATCGAAATTGACGCGGCGTCGAACCGGCGCATCGACGAAATCCGCGATTTGCGCGACAAAGTGAACATCGCGCCGACCAGCGCAAAATACAAAGTTTATATCATCGACGAGGTGCACATGCTCACGCGCGAAGCATTCAACGCACTTCTCAAAACGCTGGAGGAGCCACCGGCACACGTCGTCTTCATCCTCGCCACCACCGACGCCCACAAACTGCCGGAGACAATTGTCAGCCGCACCCAGCGTTTCACCTTCCGCCCCGTACCGCTCGACCAAGTCGTGGCGCATTTGCAAACAATTGCCAAAGGTGAGGACATCGACGTTGCAGACGATGCATTGCAACTTATCGCCGCACACGGCGAGGGTAGCTTCCGCGACAGCATTTCGCTGCTCGACCAAGCCGCCGGGCTGGGCGAGAAAATCGACCTAAACCACGTGCAGCGTTTGCTCGGTTTGCCTTCGGCAGAATCTATCCAGCAGCTGGCTGATGCGCTAGCGCAACATGATGCACCGGCAGTAGTTAGCGCCCTTGCGCAGTTGCACGAACAAGGCTTTCAGTCCGACCAAATAGCCAAACAGCTTAGCAAAGTTTGGCGGGCAAACATACTAGCTGGCAGTCATGCCACAGCAACAGATTTTGCACTGTTGCAGCAGCTACTCAACGTTCCTGGCGCACACGATCCCCAGCGATTTTTAGAGCTGATTTTGTTAGAGTTCGCACTCAGCCAAACTCCGGCGGCAGCCACTGCACCAGTACCAGAAAAACCAGAGCCAGCACCGCAAGAAATTGAAAAGCCACGACAGAAACCCACCGAAGAACCAAAAAAAGTTGAGGCCGAAGTTGAGGCTGAGCCGGAGCTACCGGCAACCAACCCGGCAAAGCCCGTAGCAACCGATGACTCCCTCTGGCCACAAGTCCTAGCCGCGCTCAAACAACAGCACAGTACCATTTACAGCGTGGCACGCATGGCCGAAGCATCGCTCAATGGCGACACGCTCGTCCTTGGCTTTGCCTTTCCGTTCCACAAAAAGAAAGCCGAAGAGACCAAGAACAAGCAAGTCATTGTCGGCACCATCAAACAACTCAGCGGCAAAGAATTGGCTATTGAGTACAAACTCATAGAAGAGAAGCCTAAACAAGCAGCTGCCGAACCACAAAAGCCAGCACCCGCAAAACCAGCCGACGACATTACAAACATTAGTAATATTTTTGGCAGCGCCGAGCTGTTAGAATCATAAGACCATGGACCCACGCAGCCCGCAAACGAAAGTCATGCCGCACAGCACCGAGCTAGAGGCCAGTGTACTCGGCTCACTTCTTATAGACAGCGATGCCGTCGTAAAAGTTGCCGACATGCTGGCGGATGACGATTTTTTCAATGCCGGACATCGATACATCTACGAAGCCATCCTGCAACTATATGAGCAGCGGCGGCCTATCGACGTGCTCACGCTCAGCGACCAGCTAAAAGTAAACCATCGCCTAGACGAAGCCGGCGGCGCCGCATACCTTGCCGAGCTCACCAACTACGTGCCAACCGCCGCACACGTCGTGGAATACGCCAACTTAGTGGCACAAAAATCGCTGCGCCGGCGCCTGAGCAGCATCAACGCCAACTTTGCCGAGTTAATAAAAGATGAGAGTAAAGAGCTAAAAGGGGTTGTCGAAGAAGCTGAGGCGGAACTATTCAAAGCAAGCCAGCGCCATGTCAAGCAAAATGTCGAGAGCATTGAACTCATTTTGGACGCCAACTTTGAACGTTTGGACGAACTTCACAAAGATAAGAACAAGTTGCGCGGTGTGCCGACCGGTTTCAAAGGCCTGGACAATAAGCTGGCTGGGCTGCAACCGTCGGACTTGTTGATCATCGGCGCGCGGCCGAGCATGGGTAAAACCGCGTTTGCACTGAACCTGGCGCACAATGTGGCGGTGCAATCGCACGCGCCAGTGCTCATTTTTAGTCTGGAAATGAGCAAGGAACAGTTGGTCGATCGTTTGCTGAGTATGGAATCTGGTGTGGACGCTTGGAAACTGCGCACGGGCGACCTCACCACACACGACTTCGAAAAAATTTCCGAGGCCATGGGCACACTCAGCCAGGCGCCGATTTTCATCGATGACACACCGGCAATCACCGTCAACGAGTTGCGCACCAAAGCGCGACGCGAGGCGCATCAGCGACCGCTCGGCCTCATCGTCATCGACTATTTGCAGCTTATGAGCGGCGGCAGCAAGTTTGGTAACGACTTCAACCGCGTGCAGGAAATCTCGGAAATTTCGCGCGGACTCAAAGGCGTCGCGCGCGAACTCAACATTCCAGTCATCGCCGCTGCGCAGCTCAGCCGTAGCGTTGAAAATCGGCCGGACAAAAAGCCAGAACTGTCGGACCTTCGCGAATCCGGCTCCATCGAGCAGGACGCCGATGTAGTAGCCTTCATCTTCCGCGAAGACTACTACAACCCAGAAACCGACCGCCGCGGTATCACCGACATCCTCATCAAAAAACACCGAAACGGTCCCATCGGCAATGTGGAATTATTCTTCGACAAGGAGCGCCAGCGCTTCCGCAGCATCGATTCACAGCACGCCGACCCATTCCAGTCGTAAGCCTGATATAATAGTTGCAAATGAAAAAACTTTTCTCTTTGGGTGCTGTGCCAAAACTGCGGCTAAGCAGGGCAGGGATTTTTGCAGTCGCCGGTTTGGTCGCCAGCGCGGCGGTTCTTTCGTTCCGACTTGGATCATCGCCAGCACATCTCGCGACAGACGAACGAGCTGGCCAGTCCGCGGCGAGCTTGCATGCCATCTTCAACAATCCACTCAATGCACCATTCAAAATAATTGAGTGGCTGAGTTTGCAGGCTTTTGGCCACGGCGCCATCGGCACACGCTTGCCATCGGTAGTGTTTGCCCTCATAGCCGTAAGTCTGTTTTTTATTGCCACACTGCGTTGGCACGGTTGGCGCACCGCATGGCTCACGACTATTTTGTTCGCGTCGAGTGGCTGGCTGTTACACACTGGCCGAATTGGCGTACCAAATATTCTATGGTTTTTGCTGCCGCTCGTCCTTATCTCATTCAGCCTGTGGCTCGAGAAAACCAAGCGGCACGCGTTGGCTTTGTTCGGCGCGGCCCTGATTTTTGGTTTAGCGCTGTTTGTACCGGCGGCTATTTGGTTCCTGCTAGTTTGTGCTGTGCTGGGCTGGCCGGCTATCCGCGAACATTTCAGCTGGCTCAGCAAGCAAGAGCAAATCACGGTTGGCGTAATACTTTTGGTTTTTGTTGGGGTACTGACGTTTTCTCTATTCCGGTCGCCGGACTTGCTGCGACCCTGGCTTGGGTTGCCGCACACGTTGCCGAGCGTCAAAGTCGCCCTCAAAACTTGGGTCGAGAGCTTCACGCTGTATCCCTTTATCCGCGGCCCACAAAACGCAGAAATTTGGCTTGGACGCACACCAATTTTTGACGCCTTCACCTCGGCGCTCACCTTGATCGGTGCATGGTTCTACGCGCGGCATCTTACGAATCATCGCGCGCAAATCTTGCTTGCATTCATTGCCTTAGGCACCATATTGACGGCGCTCAATGGCGCGGCCGGCATGAACTTCCTCGTACCCATTGCATACTTGCTAGCAGCAACTGGCCTTACATTTACGCTGCACAAATGGCTCAGGGTTTTTCCACGTAACCCGATTGCGCGCCTGGCCGGCGTGGCACTCATCGGCTTGGCTATCACTTTTGCTGCAAGCTACCATTTAACCGAGTACTTTGTGGCCTGGCCGCATAATCCCAACACCACCGCCACGTTCCGTTAAATTTGTTACAATATATGTAGAGTTAAGGAGTTACAAGAATGAGTAAATTCGACCAAGCTAAAATGTTAATGCGTGTCAAAAAGGTCCAAAAGGAGCTGCAGAAGCAGATCATCACCGTAGAAGAGGGCGACGGCGCCGTTCGGGTAGAAATTACCGGCGAACAAAAAATCAAGCGCGTTCACATCGACCCAGATTTTGTCGACCTCGATGACATCGGGCAATTGGAGCGTTGGGTTGAAGACGCCGTAAAAGCCGCAATTGCCGAAAGCCAGAAAGTAGCCCAAGAGAAGCTCGCGCCGATGATGGGTATGTTGGGAGACTTCGGTTTGTAGCAAGTGAGCCTTTGCCGCGCACATTTTCGCCAAAGCCTTCGCTCCGGTGCTCACATACTCTTGTATGCTGCGCTTCGGTGCTCGACTTTGAACAAACCTATACTCGCGCGCAAAAGTCCTTGCTAATCTGGAATAGAAAAAATATGCAGATTTTACCACCAGCACTTGAGGAATTGGTTGAGGCGCTCGGCAAATTGCCGGGTGTTGGGCCACGCACGGCCGAGCGCTATGCGTACTACTTGGTCAAGCATAATCCTGGCACCAGCAAGCAGCTGGCGGGCGCACTCGACAATCTGCATGCCAACCTAAGCTATTGCAAGAAAACGTTCGCGTTGGTTGCGGCGGGAAAGGAACTGTCGGATTTATACACCGACCCGCGGCGCAACAAAAAAATCGTGGCAGTGGTGGCCGAGCCGTTCGACATCGTCGCACTCGAAAAAACTGGCCAGTTTAATGGCACCTATCACGTGCTCGGCGGGCTCGTGTCACCGATTGATGGCATTGGGCCGGAGCAACTGCACATTGCCCAGCTCGTCAAACGTATCGACGAAGATGATGTTGAAGAAATCATCCTGGCGACCAACGCCAGCGTGGAAGGCGAATCCACGGCGCTCTACATTCAACAGCAAATTGGTGACACGCGAAACGTAAAAATTACGCGCCTGGCACGCGGTTTGCCCATCGGCGTGGACTTAGAATACGCCGACCAAATCACGCTCGGCCGCGCACTGGAGGGAAGGCAAGTTTTATGATTATTGCATTTTGCACCGAGTGTGCCGAACCGTACACCAAAATTGACGGCACGCACTATGTCTGCGACCAAGGCCACCATTTTTATAACAATCCACACGCCGCCGTGGCCGTCGTGCTGTACAACGATAGCGGTGAAATTCTGTTTTCGAAACGCGCCCACGAACCCGCCAAAGGCAAGTACGATTTGCCCGGTGGTTTTTGCGAGTTCAACGAAGACCCATTTGAAACTGCCGAGCGCGAGATTCGTGAGGAAACCGGCATGACCATCGACAACCTAGAGCTTGTCACGGCATATCCCGGCTTGTACCAGCCGAACAATTCGGTTTGTGATTTAGTCGTTGTCACACACACGCACACTGGCACGCCAACCCCAGACGACGATTCCGAAGCACTCGAATGGAAGCCGCTTAGCTTTATCAATGATGCAACTTTCAACCCCAACTATCATGGGCTGGATGACAAACTCCACGAAATCATCACGAGTCGTGTAAAATAAAGCACATGACCTATCCAGAAGCAGATCAGATTAGAGC
>JAICLK010000011.1 GCA_025927415.1 Candidatus Saccharimonadota bacterium
CATACTACGAACGGTGATTTCGTTGACCGTATTTTCCAGATATGGCCGAGCGTACTCGAACAGCCAGTGGCCGTTCAGCTCTTTGGCAAGCTGGCGCGAGAGCGTGGTTTTGCCGGTAGACTCCGCGCCGAAAATGGTGACCGTCGTTCGCAAATATGGCTGGAACTCCGGGATGATTTTTGCAAAGTGCTGAAATGGCTTGTCGCGAATTGACGTAGCCTTTGCCGGATTGAGTTCGCGCCCAATGTCGTACGGAAAGAATTCCGCCTTGCAAATTTCTGCTAGCTTTTTGCCGTAGGCTTCGCTGGCGACGATGATGTCGCCCGGTCGCGCGCCAAACTCGAACATAAGCTTGCGCCACATCTTCCAAAAGCCTGGCGCTGTCGGGTTTTGCTCGATAGTTTTGCGGTAGTGGATGAGCTTGACGTTGGTGAGTCGGCGATTTTTTATCGCACTTCTCAGAGCTTTTGCTCGTTCGTGTGGGAATGGTTCATGTGGTTGCGTGGTTAGGACGATGCACATCTCACTCGCCAGCAAGCTCGCGAATTGAATCAGCTGCAAGTGTCCAGTTGTTGGCGGCATCGCCGTCACTAACACGAATGCTTTTGCCATGATTCATACTCCTTTGCCACGCAAGGTAGCCGTAAACGGTGTTGCCAAGGAACAAAACATACTGGAAGAATACCAGCGCCAGGCCTGCTTGCCAGTAGGTGTACATGGCAAAGATGTTGACGATGGCCCATACAATCCAGTTTTCCAGTTTTTTGTTGTCCAGCAGGAACTGGGCGAGGATGGTGCCAGCGAGAATCATGGCATCGGTCCAGGCCATCGAACCGCCCAAATGGCCGCTGATGAGCGCCGCGCCACTATAGCCGGCGCCGGCTATGGCTACATACACCGGCAGCCACGCGAGTTTGATGTGCGTTACCGGGCGCGTGTTGGTATCTTTGCGCCAGCGAATCCAGCCATAAATAAGCGTCGGCACCAAATAGGCGTTGAGCACGGCGCTGGAGTACAGCCCACTTTGCAAAAACAAATAAGCATACGCTGCTGACGAAATGGCACCGACTGGGTAGTTGAACCGTCGCTCCCGCACGCACAAATACGTGGACGAATACAAGGTGAGCACGGCGAATACCTCCAGCCAATTACGATCGGCTGCATGCACCCACCCGAACGGTATACCCACGAGATACGACAGGCCGGTTAAGGCGAGCCCGATTACGATACTTTCTATAATGTTGCGAGTCTGCCCGACTCTTGGTTGATGCACGTGTTCTGACATTTGTTGCCCCCTTCTGTGGCGGGCCTGGCCGATATGCCAACGCCAGGAACTCCGCGGGTTAGTTAGTGTTGTATTTACACTATATCTTTATTCTTTTTGTTTTGCAAGTGGTAGGCCACTAAAAAACCGCGCTTTCTGCGCGGCGTTAATTTCTTGAACAGACCGGTGCGGCTATGATGCATTGCCGCACCGGATCTGTTGTTCTAGTTGGATGGAGGGAGGTTGGTCAGCTGCTGGAGCTGCTGTTGGATTGCCCGCCGGCGATCAGGAACCTGATGAACAGGTTGATGGAGTCCATGAAGATGGCCGCAGCTGCGTCGATCGAGTTGTCGAGCGTGCGCGGGAGCTTCATGGCCCGGTTGAAATCGTAGATGACCAGAGCGCTGAACAGGACGATGCCGAGCCAGTTCCACAGGACCATCGCGCCCTGCCCGAAGAGCGGCACGATGAAGAAGCCGATGATGAGAACCAGCAGGCCACCGAGTAGCCAGGAGCCCCAGCCTTCGAGCTTCTCCGGAATGCAGGCGCCGACGAGACCAAGCACGACCACGACGGCTGCCGTGATGGCCAGGATCATGAGGACGCTTGCGGTGGTGTACTGCGCGACGACCGGTCCGAGCAGTAGCCCGAAGGGTCCCGCGACGAGCGCGTAGCCCAGTAGACTCACGCCCGGACGGCTGGACTTGTTGTAGATGAGCGTGCCGAGGAATGCGACCACGACGACACCGAGGACGAAGCCGGCGAGCGGCCACCGGTTGTGTGGCTCGTTGACCCACGTCCAGTTCACCGAGATCCGGCTCATGAGTGCCGCGAACACGACACCGACCGCGGTGAAGAACGTGATGCTGAGTGCATACAAGTTCTTCGTCATGGTGCCTTCATCGCGCGAGTTAGCGCGCTTCCATACCGCTGATGGCATGGTACTTCCCTTCCGTTTCCATGTACGTCGACTCTCGACGTAAAGAACGAACAGACCAGGTATTTATACCAAATTTCCTCGAAAATTACAAGTGTAGCGTGCCACTCCTTGCTATACTAAGTCGATATGTCAAAGAGACCGGAAGTTACGCTGGGTAACTGGCGTGAAGTATATGAGTTTTATGGCGAGCACCGCCCGAGTAAGCTGGTGTTGCATGGTTTGCACCGGGCGGCGAGTTTAGTGTATCGCCCAAACATTGGCTACATTGATGATGCCGAGCAGAAACTTGAGGCCGCACTTGACGAAGGTACGCGGCTATTTATCGTGAGTAATCACCTGCACGTGGCGGACCAGTTCCCGATAGCGGCAATGATGCAACGTGGACCAATG
This sequence comes from Candidatus Saccharimonadota bacterium, assembly GCA_025927415.1. Taxonomy (GTDB): domain Bacteria; phylum Patescibacteriota; class Saccharimonadia; order Saccharimonadales; family UBA4665; genus JAICLK01. The sequence continues at coordinate 2,595 of JAICLK010000011.1, forward strand.
TGCCGAGTGATCGGCGACACAGTTACGCTCGCCAAACAACCATACTTTACGGGCGCGTGGCGGCTACCGTTTGATGCTTTGGGTGCTGTGCCGGTATATCGTGAGCAAGATATCAATGGCAAGCTGGGTGCGCGCGAACAGGTGGAAATGAGCAAGACGTTGTTTCGTGTGGTGGCATCACGCGTGCTGGATGGCGCAAGTGTACTCATGTTCCCTGAGGGCACGCGCAATCACGACAGTCCGCGCGAGCTTCGCGCTGTGGGAAGTGGTATCGGCCGTATGGTGCTGGCGTGCGCTGGACAAGGCGCATCAGTAGCTATCGTGCCGGTTGGTTTATGGCCGGGCGAGGATCGGCTTCACAGCTTCACTCCCAATATGGCCGTCGGCGAACCACTGGTCGACTTCGCTGGCAGCAACTTCCGCCACATTACTTCGACCACTGCAGAGGCCATGACCGAAGCACTCCAGTATGCCCAAGCAATGCCAGTTATGCGCTAGATTTCTAGAGAGCAATTGCGGTATTTGAGAGTTTGCTGCTGACGTAGTCGAGACTATTGAACGCTTGGGTCTGTTGCGATATGGCGCTGCTGTCGGACTGTGCTTTTGCGGTGAGCTGTTGGTAGTTAGGGCGTGGATTAGGCGTGGACGTGGATTGCGCGGCGGGTTGGGACGGAGGCAAATGCCCCATCGAGGAGTTGGCGTTCTTCAAACCTGGGCGTTTGGTTTGCTGGATGGCGGTTGTTCGTGAAGCATCGTTTCGATGCGGCGCTGGCTTTGTGTGCAGCAAAGGTATGCTCACGAGCAGGAGCAAGGCAGCAGTGGTTACCGGTGCCCACATACGCCAAGTGCGCCAAATGCGGTGGTGGTGTGGCGCGGGCAGCGCTTCTATTTTTTCCATCACCCGTGCGGTGAATGCCGGATCGATGTGTAACTCTGGCTTTGCTTGCTGTAATTTCTTTGTCAATTGCTGGTTGCTAATCATAATAGTGAACTCCTTAGTGCCTCTTTAGCGCGTAACATCCAGACGCGTACAGTGCTAACCGGCGTGTCCAATAGTGCTGCGATTTCTTTATAACTTTTGCCTTCCCAGTAGTACATTTGAACGGCGGATCGCCATTCGGGCCGAAGGCTACCCAGCGCACGGCGGAGGTCGTCTGCCATCATGGCATGCTCGATTCGTTCGTCAAGGGTTGCGTCGTCATCGGCATGGGCTTGATCGTCATACTCGGTCCATCTGTTGCGTTGCTTGAGACCACGGTATGCCAGGTTGCGCGCGATGCGGTACAGCCAGGTAGAGAAGGCGTAATTCGGGTTGTATTGTCTTAGTTTTTGATAGGCGGCGATGAATGCTTCCTGGGCGATGTCGTTGGCTGTCGCTTCGTCGCCAACGATGCCATAGATATAGAAAACCAACCCCGCCTGGTAGCGATCCACGAGCACACGATAGGCATCCTGATTGCCCGCAAGTGTTGCACTAATTGCTGCCTGTTCGTCTACGGCTGTCTTGCTGCCCATAGCCCTTCATTCGTTAATGGTGATTTTATCAGGTTTGCCCCTGCTGCCGTAGCCAATTTATGTATGCATTGAGGTCGGGCTTGATGGCACTGCTAATATCGTACCGCACTTTACTGTCGTCTTTTTGTACGGTTACCAACTGGTTACGTGCCATTTGTAAATTAACAGGGAACGTCCGATAGTAACATCTATCGTTTTCGGTCGTCACAATGTCGCTCGCTAGCGCCAAACGTGCAGCATCGAATGCTTTAATGTCGTTGGTGAGCACCAAATAGTCTGCTTGCATTTTGGCAGTGTTGTAGCCTGCATCCTGGGCACTTTGTATTTCGGCCTGGAAGCGGGCAGCGGTGTTGTTGTAGGCAGCTTCGCGTTGCGTGGAGATTTTCTGGAAGCTGCTATTAATGTTTGCTAGGCGTCTGTTAATGTTCAGGCAGGCGGATGACGTGATTGGAAAAAACGTCGCCGCATGCACCTGAGTTACTAACATTGCCGCTGCCACTACCGCGACGCTGCTGGTAATGGCAAATGCGAAAATTTTGCTGGTAAGTTTCATATAAACCCTCGTTTACTAGCTGTTATAGGCTTCTCTGGGTTAAAAAGTTACAGTTACCATTATTTAATCAAAATTTCACCAGAATGTATCAACATGAAGCTATTCGTAATGCAGCGCTTCGACCGGGTCGAGCTTTGCCGCTTTTCGCGCAGGATACAACCCAGCCAACATGCCGATAACAGTTGTTCCGGCGATAACTGTTATAACCAACCAGATTGGCAACGACAGGATGTTGGAGCTGCCTATGTTGTTACCCTTCAGTTGATGATTGAGAATAGGGTTGCCGATAAGCGTTAGCCCATAGCCGATCAGTACGCCTAGTATACCACCGGCCATGCCCAGCAGCGAGGCCTCGAAGGTGAAGAGTCTACTGATGGCGGAGCGCCTAGCGCCAACAGCGCGCATGACGCCGATTTCGCGCGTGCGCTCGAGTATGGACATCACCATGGTGTTGATGACACCGACTGCTGCTACGATCAGGGCAATGCCGCCCAGCCCGCCTAAGATAATGCCGACAATGTTAAAGACAGATAACTGTTGTTTGATAGCCGTCTCGGCGTCGGCGGCGCCAATTTTGAATGTGCCGCGGATGTTTTGGGCAACGGCTGCTGCGTTTGTGGCGTTATCGACCTTGACGATCAGCGAGCTGTAGCCGTTGAGCGCTAGCTCGTCCGTGACGGTCAGCACGTTCGGTGGCATGCATGGCCCGGGCATATTGCGGCAGTAGTCACCAGAAGTTCGAGCTGGACCGTAGTCTTGATTCTCTTCCATACCACGTGCCCACGACAGTGGCACCCGAACCGTGTATCCACTACTGTTGGTTAAGCCATTCGCGTCGGCGATGCCAACGACTTTGCCGGTGATCTGCACCGAAGGCAACTCACAGTTTTGCCCCGGACCCATATTTTGGCAGTGTGTCTGCATGTACTGTTGTCTGCCAACCGGATCGGAACCAACGCCAGAATAATATCCTTGCGTGTGCAGCTTTACGGTTTTGCCAATCAGCGCCTGGTAGTTGTTTTTGAAACCAAGCCCATCGGCATAATCCGACGTAATGGTCAGCACGCCGTTGCCATCACTTTGCGTAATGTCGCGGCCCGCCAGCATGTGATTATCGATGATCCCGTTGGCATCGTATGCCACCACCTGGTTGAGTTTGAGCTTTTTGCTGCCGTAAAAGAGACCATCAAAATTGTACGGCTGGGTTTGTCGGGCGATGCCGATGACATGCGGCAGCTTGGCAAGCTTGTTGATGAGCGCTTGCGTCAGCTTCACGCAGTCGGAGCTGTTGCAGTTTTGTCCGCTGCCATTGCCCCAGTTTATGTCGGTTTGCGGCGAAACTTGTACTTGCTGAAAGGTGCCGTTCTGCTCGAACTGGTCGTTGATAAAGCCTTTGGCACTGAAGACGATGGTGAGCATAATTGTCACGCTGGTAGCGCCGATGACAATGGCGAAGATGGTCAGTGCGCTTCGCAGTTTGCGGCGGGTGATGTTGCGCAGGGCTAACGAAATATAATCGACAAGTCGCATGGTCTACGCCCTCACCTTTCCGTCGCGAACTTGAACGATTCGACCGGCTTGTCGAGCGATGTTCATATCGTGCGTAATAATGATCAGCGTAATACCCTGCTTGTTGAGGTCGCGCAACAGTTTGATAATCTCATCGCCGTGCTGGCTGTCGAGGTTGCCAGTGGGTTCGTCGGCGATGATAATGTTCGGCTTTACCGCGAGTGCGCGGGCAATTGCTACGCGCTGGCGCTGGCCACCGGACAATTGGCTGGGCTTGTGTTTCAGCCGGTCGCCAAGGCCCACAGCTTGCAAGCACTCGGTGGCGCGTTGTTTGCGTGCCTTTGACTTTACGCGGGCAAACACTAATGGCAACGTGACATTTTCCAGTGCTGTTTGCGTACCTTGCAGGTTGAATGACTGGAATACAAAACCGATATGCTGGTTACGATAGTCCGATAGTTTGCGGTCCCGTAACTTCGACAGATCGTTGCCGTCCACCATTACCGAGCCGCCGGTCGGCCTGTCCAGCCCGCCGATAATGTTTGCGAGCGTTGTCTTGCCCGAGCCGCTCGCACCAGTAATAGCCACAAAATCGCCAGTCTGTATGGACAAACTTATGCCATCCACGGCGTTGAGTGTCTCATCGCCTAGTTTGTAGGTTTTTGTCACGTCGCGAAGTTCGATAATTGCCGGCATGTCGCTCTCTATTTGTTTTATGTTCAGTTAGCATTAAGCATAACTGCTAACGCTGGCTTGCACAAGTGGCCTGGTGGCTTCATGTCAAAATATATCTGAACTTTTGGAAGAGATTCCAGCTTGCGGCCGAATCAGTAAAAGGCAGTTATCGCAGCAAATCTGTAACGTTTAGGCGTGCGTTACCAGCCATGTTTTTGCCTGCGCCCTCCACAGCTGGAAGCGAATTTCATACTCCAGCCAGATATCGGCAACTCGCGCACGGATGCTCTTATGTGGAAATTCAAGCCCAATCAACAAATAACAAATGCCGGTGGCGAGGATGGTAGGCAAATCTGCCGCCGCAATATAGTTGTACAGCAACCCAAAATAGGTTGGCGTAAACAGCCCGCCCACCAGGGCTGTTACAACGAGCCCCCAGCCGATCCACTGCACGAGTACGCCCGTGTACGTCTGGGAAGTTATTACAGGAAGGCTGAACAGTAGTGCCGCCAGGAGCATAAAGCTCGATAGCCCAACTGAGGGGCTCGGCAGAAAGATTGCATAAACCGAAGACTGCAAAACGAGCATGGACAACGTAGAAGTGATGGTAACAAATGAACCCAAGTAAGCTGCTATACGCATGGTGTCTCTCCTTCCGAGCAAGCCCACCCCTTGATAACCACTCTGTCCCATACTATGGCCAACCCAAACCCGCCGTCTGTAAAAAATTTTACAAGGTGGGTGACTGGTAAGTTCTAGGTTGCTATTTGAAAGGGTTTGCAAGCGTAGGATGGTCGAGTGTTTCGGCAATGCGCAGTAGCTCGTTGTATTTGGCGATGCGATCGGTGCGGGCGAAGGAGCCGGTTTTGATTTGCCCCGCGTTCAACCCAACAGCCAAGTGCGCGATGGTCGTGTCCTCGGTTTCGCCCGACCGGTGCGAGATGACGGTATTCCAGCCAGCGGCTTGCGCCATACGCACCGCGTCGATGGTTTCGGTGAGCGTGCCAATTTGATTGGGTTTGATAAGGATGGCATTGGCCGCCTTTTGCTCGATGGCTTTTTGCAACAGCTTGGTGTTGGTTACCAACAAGTCGTCGCCAACCAGCTGCAGTTTGCTGCCGAGCCGCTCGGTCAGCCACCTCCAGCCTTCCCAGTCTGCTTCGCCCAAACCATCTTCGAGCGACACCAGTGGGTACGTTGCGGCCAGTGCTTCGTAACGACTGATGAGTTCATTGGTGGTGTAGAGTTTGCCACCTTCACGGGCGAAGTTGTAGCCGTCCTCGGTGGCTAGCTCGCTGGCGGCGACATCCAGCGCCAGCGCGATGTCTTTGCCGGGCTTGTAGCCAGCGCGTTTGATTGCCTCGTCGATGAGCTGCAGCGCTTCCTCGGTGCCGCCTGCGACGCTGGGTGCAAAGCCGCCTTCATCGCCTACCGTGGTGGCGTAGCCTTTTTCTTTGAGTAGTTTGCCGAGTGCGTGATAAATGTCGCTGGCCATTTCCATGGTTGCCATAAAATCGGCCGCGCCAATGGGCACAATCATAAATTCTTGAATATCAGTGGAGCCGTCGGCATGTTTACCGCCGTTTAAAATATTGAGCATTGGCATGGGCAAGGTAAAGGTGGTGTTGCCAGCCAGACTACCAACATATGCATAGAGCGGTTGTTTGTTGCTGGCCGCCGCCGCTTTTGCTACCGCTAGCGAGACGGCTAGTGTGGCGTTGGCGCCGAGCTTGCTTTTGTTGGCCGTACCATCCAACGAAATGAGCGCATCGTCGACCATTCGCTGGCCGTCGAAAACTTTACCGATGAGCGCCGGTGCAATCTTGTCATTAACGTTTGCAACGGCTTTGATGACGCCTTTGCCGCGGAAGGCTTTGTCGCCGTCGCGTAGCTCCACAGCTTCGGCAGTGCCTGTGGAAGCACCAGATGGTACTGCTGCCCTGCCCATGCTGCCGTCGTCGAGCACCACGTCGCATTCAACCGTCGGGAAACCCCGCGAATCAAAAATCTGTCGCGCTTTCATAGATTGTATGTTCATGGTGTCTCCTTTTGGCTTATACTTGGCGTATGAATACTTCTCATGATGCAGTCTCTTCATCAAAAAAACAAGCGCCGGCCGCGAGCGGTACGCTTTTGCTCGTCCGCCACGCGGAGTCCGAATGGAACGTGCTGGGCAAGTGGACCGGTCGCACCGACGTACATCTCACCGAAAAAGGTCGGCAGCAAGCCGCACTACTCGGCGAAATTGTTGGCGACATAGAATTGCACCATGCCTACACGTCCGAGCAAATCCGCACGGTTGAAACACTCGCGCATCTACTAACGCGCGCCGACAAAAACGGCATATCGCACGAGCGCAGCCCACATCTCAACGAGCGCGATTACGGCGACTACACCGGCCTAAACAAATGGGAGGTGTTAGAACAACTCGGCGAGGAGGTTTTCACCAAAATCCGCCGCAGCTGGGACTACCCCATTCCGAACGGCGAAACGCTGCAAATGGTTCACGCCCGCGCTGTGCCATTCTATAAACAATACATCCTGCCGCGGCTACTTAAGGGTGAGAATATTATTATTGTCTCGCACGGCAACACGCTCCGTGCACTCATCAAATATTTGGAAGATATTCCGGACGAAGGCATTGCCGAGGTAGAAATGCAGTTTGGCGAAATCCTCATGTACCGCGTGACGGCAGACGGCAAACACACCAGCAAAGAGTTACGCAAAATCAACATAGTTCCACCAAAAGCCTAAAGCCTGGCTTTTGCGCGCAAACAAGAACACCCCGGCAAACGCACGGGGTGTTTTGGTAATGGGTAAGAGTTTAAAAGAATAATAAACTTGAGTGTCCGAGTGCTTGGTATCGTTGCATTCTGGCTCGATACCGCTGTTCTTCCGCGGCCCACATCATCTGATCTGCGTCCTGAATAGCCGCTTCAATTTCTTGCGCTTGCCTGTCTTTGCCGTCGGCCTCAGAGCGCAAGCTGGCTGCATCGAATCGTAATCGTTCTGGTCTCATTAATTGGAGCCCTCCACCTTTATTACTGTAATCATGTTGCTTAGATTGCTGTCTCGATGAGACTTACAAGGACACGTCCTCTGCCCGTACCCCTGCCACTGCACGGGAAGCGATCGGCTCTGCCCATGGTTGCTGCCGATAAATGTAAGCCGTTTTCTAATACGCCGCCCGCTTGTGGCATGAGCCGTGGTGTGAGGCTGTCGACTGCATGGGCTGGCAGTGCGATAGTTGGTCCTTCGAGTTGTTGCCGATGGGAATTTTGCTCGTTGCTCATACTTTATCCTTTCTTCTTAGGTACTTTTTCCCCTTTCTGTCGAGCTTTGCTGAGTCCAACCGCAATCGCTTGTTCGCGACTAACGAATTTTCCCTGGTGCTTGTGCTCGTGCATAGTTTTTTCTATTTCTTTGCTCGCTTTGGGATCGTATTTCCGCGCCATTTTGAAGCCTTCCTTTTGGTAAGGCGAGGAGGCGCTTCGCGTCCTCCCGCCTCTGCCGAGCTTTAACGGTTTAGATGGCTGTGCTGTCCACCAAGCCGTTTTGCTGCAAGCGGCTGTGCGGCCGCACCTTTACGAGCAATCTCGCGTTGTTTGCTTTTGTCCATGCTGGCGAAACCTTGTTTCCCTGCCATAGTGCCTCCTTTTACTTAGTTGGTATCTTTAGGTTACGGTGTGCTGCAAATTAGTGCAGTGAAACTTGTCGCACTGCATATTGGGAAATCTCAACAACATGTTTCAGAAAAAATTCACACGTGTTGGTACAATTTGGTTACACGGCTGCCGTGCTGAACCAGGTTTGTATGGCTTTGGTGAAGTCGCCGAGATCTTCGGAGTTCCGGCTGGTGATAAAATTGTCGTCTACCACGACCGACTTATCGACCCAAATGGCTCCAGCATTGCAGATGTCGTCTTGTAGCGTAGGATTGCTGGTCAGTCGTCGACCCTCAATAACATCTGCCGAAACCAACAGCCACGGTGCATGACAGATGGCGGCGATGAGCTTGTTTCGGTCGGTAAAGTCAATCACCCAGGCGCGTGCTTTCGGGACCATCCGCAAACTATCGGCGTTAATCACTCCTCCAGGCAGCACGAGTGCATCGTAGTCCTGCGAGTTCGCTTTTTCCAGCAAGAGAGTGCCTCGGAACATATCGCCTGGATCTGTGTGACGCATGCCTTGCAGGTTTTGTGTGGTTGCATCTACTATCGACACCTCGGCACCCAGCTGCCTAAGGAAGTCGAGCGGCACTTCAAACCCGGCCTGTTCAAAATAGTTATCTACCAAAATAGCTATACGCTTACCCTTCAAATTCATATGAACCTCACAGTCTTGTTTGTAGTGGTGATGATTAAAGTGTAGGACAGCTTGCAAAATCACGCTGTAAGATCTTCCTAGCCGCTGTTGTGCGATTTTTCGTTTTCCTTTGTGTAATTTTCGGCGTGGTCATGCACTATAAGAAACAGTATGGGTACTGAAGAAACGATGCCACCACCTCTGCAGCGGCTGTTAAAAACCGCTCGGTTAAAGCATGTCCCCAGCGGGCAGATTATTCTCTATGAAGGCGACTTGGCGCAAGAAGTCTCAATTATCAAATCTGGCGTTGTCAAAATTTACGACATCGATGAGCAAGGCAACGAAAAGATTCTGCACATTGCAAAGTCGCCATCGCTCATCCCTATGGTGTTTTTTTCTGGCATGGATAAACCAATGCGCTGGTTCTATACCGCCCTTACGGACTGCGATATTTACGTACTCCCTTATGAAGTAATGCGGAATGCCATAGAAACTGAGTGTGGTCTCATGCATCTTTTTGCGAAGGATTTCTGTGACAATGTGCACGAGTTGATGGAGCGCGTCAGTAGCCTGAGCAAGACCAATGCGAAAGACAAAATCGTCGCCGCCTTGAAGTTCCTCGCCGATGGCCACTCCAGAAAGCGCTATTCTGGCTGGCAGCGCGTAAACTTTGCCGTGAGTCACCAATTGCTTGCCGACTTATGCGGCGTTACGCGCGAAAGTGCCGCTATGGCGATGAAGGAACTACAAGACCAAGGATACGTTCGCAGCCCCCGTCTGACCATCCTGGAGATCAACTTCGACAAGCTGTGCGTCGATTACGAGAGGTAACGCGGTAGCTAACGCAACGAACTGGCTAAAAAGCGAACTTTGAGCGCTACGTTCAATTGCCGATGTCCTTCTTACCGTGCATATGCTAAGGTGCTGCCGAGTGCTGAATAGTCCTCGTTCATGGTGTTGAGTGCTTCCATGTCGGTGTCGGTGAGTTTGAAGTCGAAAATGTCTATATCTTCCGCAAGATGTTCGGGCGAGCCGGCCTTGACGATTGGCACGACACCCAGCTGGATATTCCACCGCAGCAAAATCTGGCTTGGCGTCTTATCGTAGCCGTCGGCTATGCCTTGCAGCACTGGGTTTGCCAGGCGCTCTGCGCGGGTGAGCGGGCTGTAGGCTTGAATCACGATGTCGTGCGCCTGGCAGTATTCAAGCATTTCCATGTCATGGCCGAAGGGTGTCCACTCTATCTGGTTGACAGCTGGTACCACTCCGGTTGCGTCGATGAGCGCCTGGATCTGGTTAACGGCATAATTGCTGACGCCGATGTCTTTGGCTAATCCATCATTTCTCGCTCGAATCAATCCCTCCCACAATTCTCTGCCGTAGCCATGCTCTGGTGGCCGGTGTAGTAGCATGAGGTCGACATACTGCATTGCTAGTTCATCTAAATCTTCCCGGGTTGCTTGGTAGGTGTCGTCCGTTTCTTCGACTTTCGTGGTAAGGAAAACTTGCTCGCGCGGCAGCTTGCTTGCGCGGATGCCATCGCCTACGCCGGGCTGGGTGCCGTAGTCGCCGGACGTATCAACCATGCGGAAACCAAGCTCCAGAGCTTTTGCTACCAACTCGGCGGTTTGATGCGTGAGTTCCCAGGTGCCGATGCCGATGATAGGCATGTCGTTACCGCTGAGCAGCTTTATAGTTTTTTGTGCGTTCATAGGCGTATTCTCCTGCTTATATCCGTTAATTTACGGTTGCCGTTCTGGTAAGGTGACAATCAGCCTGGTTGCCGGTGTAGGGTGTGTAGCTGTCGTAGATTGCTCGGCATCATGGGCGATGGAGGCAGTGACATGGTGGATTTCTGCTTCTGCCAGTGTTTTGTCCGCGATGCCAAGCGGTACATTGTCATTGTTCGGTGTGGACAGGGTTGTCTGCGGATGGTGAACTTTTCCATCTAAGATGGTACCAATGATGCCACCAATAACGCCGCAAACCATGGTGAAAAACAAGGTCCATCCAAATCCGGCAAGCACCGCCGCCGCTCCATTGATCGACATATGTTGCAGCATGACTGCCCCCAGCGCCAAGCCGACCATACTACCAACTATGCCACCAGCGGTTACGAAGCTTCCGGCAGCCCAAATCGGCATCAACTGTTCGTTCCTGCCACCACCAATCCATAGATCTTTTTCCGGCATGCTAAATCTTTCGAAATCTCGTAAAGCTTGCGTTACCTGCTCCATATCCATAAACGCTCCCAAAACTAGTTTTGCCATAAGCACCTCCCTTGCGCTCTCGTTGAATGATACTTGTAGTTTAGCCAGTAAGGGTGCGTGACGCTGTAAATTCGGTCATAGCTAAACTGGAGTAATTCTACAGTTTGCGTACAGGTTTATTTACAAAGGGTTTGTAAAGAAATAGAGCACGCACCCTGTGGTTAATGGCAAGTGTTTGCGGTGTTGGAGCCTGTTTGCCTGGCTGTTCCCACGTCACGGAACAGCCTTTGATTTTGATTTTCCGCAGTTTATTAGTGTAAAACTGGGCGTTCGGTCGCCTCGCCTCGACCCAACTCATCGAGCATTTTTACCAAGGTTTTGTCATCGATTTTGCTTGTGTCGATCCCCTCTCGCTGCACTGATATGAAACCTTGAACCAGTTGCTGAATGGCCAGTGCGTCGCGTTTGGGCAAATACTCAATAGTTTGCGTGTTATTAATAAAGTGTTCAGAGGTCACGGTTAACGAGCCGAAAAACGGTCCGATGTCTGCTTCGATGTTCTTGACGTCGCTGTGTGGGACGCTCACGGTTTGCTTTGCCGCGAAAAATGGGCGATGCACCACCGTAAGTTTTTGCCGGTCAATGGTAATGGTGTCGGGAAAAAGTTGGAATGGAAATACGGATTTCGACTCAATCAGGATATTTTGAGATTTCTGTACAATGTTCCGTAGCTTTTGCATTTCGGCTTCGGCTTCGGGTTGCTCGGTGGTGTCGGTGGTGGCCGGGCCAGGCAACGCTACCTCGATTGCGGCTTCACTCTCTAGAGTTTCTGGCGTTGGCAAACCACCCTCTTGCAGTGGATTGGCGTCGAAAAATCTTCTTCGCTGCTCTCGGGCCAGGGTGGCCAAGGAGTTATAGTACAAAACGTATCTGCCGAACAAAGCGCGTTTTCTGCTGCCGAGTGTTGTCATGCTTACTCCTTTTTGGCTTGAGATTAAGCTTGAAAGACCGACCCTTTCGTCAGTTTATTAAGACGCTGCTATTATTGCCGTTTGCCATACCTTCCCCGCATATTACTTACGTGCTGGCACTTCTAGTGTAAATGCGTGAGCAGCAAAAAGCTGTAAGCTTCATTGCAAGCGCGTTAAGCTGAATCCTACAACCAAACCAAATATTTCTCACAGCTACCGTAGGAGTTGACTGGAGCCATGAACTACGGACTCTGGGCAGATAGATAACCCTGGCAGATTTGTTATTTCGCCAGGAATTTTCCAAGCTTGTCGAACTGCTGGTTAAAGCCCCACTGCATGCCTTCGACTGCCATTTTGGCGTCTGGTCCAATTTTGTTGATGGTGACTTTCAATGTCATGTTGGTTTTGCCATTTTCTTCGTGCAAGTTGAGTTCGGCCGTTTGGTCGATCCCAGTGGTTTCTTCTGTTCCCTCTGTCCAGGCTTTGGTGGTATACGACAGTTTGGTTGGTTTTTCCACCGCAGTAAACGTGCCTTCCATTGGCCAGCGAGTGCCTTTGTATTCGCCCATCGCTTCGTTTGCTTCCATAACAATGTACAGTCTGCCGTCGACCCGTGCATCTATTTCGCACTCCGGAACGTCAACGTTGTCTGGCCCCCACCACTTCTGCAGCATCTCGGCGTCGGTCCATGCTTGCCAAACGGTTTCAATTGGTGCGTCGTATGTTCGCTCAAACGTTATTTCTTTAACAGGTTTCATATATTTTCCTCCTTAATTATTACCTACAAATTGCGGTGCTGCCCTTAGCTCGCGGCTCGCTGGATGAGCTTGGCGATTTTGGCCTCCTCAGCATCGGTCA
>JAICLK010000038.1 GCA_025927415.1 Candidatus Saccharimonadota bacterium
CACACCAACTCGCAAATTTTCTTTGTAGGCAATACGGTAACCAAGGTCGTGCAAGTGAATTGCCAAGTCCATGTCTTCGTGAATGTCCGTTCGCGTGCAAACGTGTGGGCGAACCACCCACCACATGCTCTGTGGAAGTGCCATATTCGATCCCCACAGTATGTAATAACCAACAATAAAGCGGTTGATACGGAAAGCTAGCTGCCCCTGTACCCAACCATTGAGGTGCGGCAAACGAATGTTATAGAAATAGCCGCCGCCGGTGTATGCGTATTTTTCGAAATGTTTGCCTTCTTCGTAAAAGCGCTTCACCCGAGCAACCCAATTTTTCGGCAGGCGTGTATCCGCGTCGATGCGGCCGATGATATCACTCGTCGTCGCATCAAAGCCAGCGTTCCGTGCGAACACAATGCCTTGCCGGCTTTCGCGCACAAGCCTCACAAACGGGTAGCTCTTGGCAATTTTTGCGGTGTCGTCGGTGGAATTGTTGTCTACCACAATCACCTCGTCCGGCAGTTCCGTTTGCGCCGCAATGCTATCCAAACACGCGCGGAGGTGGCGCTCTTCGTTGAAGGCTGGTATAACTATGGTTAAGGTTTTTTTCATTCAAGAACTACATGTTATGTCGAAGCACTTGTCATTATACATCGCCAAGCTGAAACCGACGCCAAAGCTGCTATGGCGCTGGTTCAAAAAATACTGGCGCAAGAACTGGTTTCATAAAATTGTAACCGTGTTGGTAGTGCTCATTGTCGTGTGTGTCGGCGTGATGTACGGTGTTGCGCGCTGGTACATTTGGCAACAACGTAATCAGCCTCTCCTTTTAGGTGCGTCATTTATTCCGGACTATGCCCAGCAACTGGGCGTCAACCCGCAGGACACGTTGCACGCCATGCTGTACGATTTGAACATCAAAAATCTGCGCCTGGTGAGTTACTGGGAAGACATTGAGCCGACCAAAGGTCACTATAATTTTTCCGCGCTGGACTGGGAGTTTGCCATGGCCGACGCTGCGCACGCCAAAGTTACGTTAAGTTTGGGCCTCCGCCAACCGCGCTGGCCAGAGTGCCATGTGCCAGGCTGGGTCAACACAGCCGAGCCTGACAGTCAGTGGCAAGGTGAGCTTGAGCAATACATGACCACTGTCGTTAACCGCTACAAAAACAATCCGGCATTGCAAAGCTATCAAGTTGAAAATGAGTATTTTTTGAAAGCTTTCGGCAACTGCCAAAATTATGACCGCAACCGGCTGGTTAGCGAGTTCAACCTCGTCAAAAAGCTCGATCCCAAACACACGGCCATTATCGCGCGCAGCAACAACGCGCTCGGCACGCCAATCGGTGCGCCAATTCCCGACGAGTTTGGCGTGAGTGTATACAAACGCGTGTGGGATGCCACCATCACCGGCCGCTATTTCGAGTATCCGTTCCCGGCATGGTTTTACGGATTCTTGGCCGGTACCGAAGAAATCCTGCACGGCAAAAATACCATCATTCACGAACTGCAGGCCGAGCCTTGGCCGCCGCATGGCACGCAAATTGCCGACACACCCACATCTGTACTCAACCAGTCACTCGACGCAAATCGTTTGCAAAGTCGTTTCCAATACGGCGAGGCAACCGGCATCAAAACCATCTACCTGTGGGGTGCCGAAGATTGGTACTTCATGAAAGTCAAACGCAACGACCCCAGCCTCTGGAACGTCGCCAAGCAAGAATACACTGTAGCCAAACAACGCAACATCTCGCACGGCCTGCCGCCGAACTAACGACGCCGAGCATCAAGCATCATAAGTGCGTGTGCAACAACGTTGTCGCCAGTTGCATGTTTGTGCGTGCCAACACCAGTATAGGTACGAAGATCGATCCCATTGGCTGCAGTATCCTGAAGCTGCACTAATCTGCTATTGGCTACACGCCCAAGCTTGATGGCTCCAGCAGGCAGTTGTTCACGTACCACCGAAAGTAATTCATCGAAATCAACCCGCGCCATGCCGGCCGCGAGCGCTTTGTTGGACGGGCGTAAACTTGCCAATCCAAAACGCGTGTAATCGAGCGCAAGACGACGCGAATTCTGCATTGCCGACAAAGCCGGCAAGTGTGCGTCGGCAATTGCGGCACGTTGTTCAGCCCAACCCCCAGATGCAAGAAAATCTTTTTGCAAAGCTTTCGGTTCTCGCCCTCCAGTCGGTGCTTCGTCCGCATTCACACTTGTCACTTCAAGCGTGCCTGCGCAAACTTTTGCAAGACCAATCACGCTTAAAGCCCCCATAGAATAGCCCGAAAGTGTAACTTCGCCTTCGACTCCAAGCTCCTCAAGTATTTGTGCCTGATTTTCAAAAAATGGGCTAAGATTGCCTTGAGCTATTTTCTGTAACTCAGGTTTTTCGAAATCATAATAGCTGTCTGATATGTCATTATTTGGCAGGACGATCATGCGCGATTCGGGCGCAACGGCCTGATGTGCATATGCAGCACGCATAAACATCGACGGCTTCCAGGCTTGCTGAAAAGGCAAAGCGAGCACAGTTGTCGTGCCATCCCATTCACCGCCAATCGGCTCAAGCACGACCGCACGGCCATACTCGGTAGCGATGGGCTGAGGCATTTCGGCCAGCACGTCATGGAGTGACTTTGCTTGCCAGTCCACCTGAGCTGCCCGTACCGCCGGCTCGTCCAGCAAATATTCTAGTTCATCAGGAACGCTTGGGTCCTGCCCAAGTTCATAATACATAATCACTTTAATATTTATATCATAAATAATTTAATTTGTCCATATTCGCCACTTCCACTGCTTGCCAGGCGTGAGGAAGAAGAAGGTCTACTCACTGCGGCACCCATCAATCAATTAATCAAGGCAAAATTGAAAAATAAACAACGACCGTTCGGTCGCTGTCAAAATTCATAACTTGGGGAAGTGCGGGGAGTTGCTGAATTGGTTGCGTCGCCGAGGGCGTACACACCATTTCAGCAGGTCTCCCCGCGGTGGCCTCATTGCGCGAAGTTAATCGCGGCGCGAGGTCACGGCACCCCGTGGATCAGGGTCGAGGCGTAACCTCCTACTTGTTGTCGCGGGGCCAGGCCAGCGTGCTTATTTGCATTTCCGGCCTGTGAATACCGCTACCCCGAAGGGCAACTTCACCAAGCCGCTCGTTGTAGTCGGGTGCGTCGGGCACGTACTCGTCGCCGATCTGGACAGTGCGGACGTGCATGTTCCGAGGAATGTTCTTCGGTGGCATGTCAGCTGGTGATGGGTCGGACTTCGTGAAGAGCTCCTTGAGGAGCCGCGCCGGTACGTTCTCGGGCGTGAGGGTCACGTCGAACATGGCCTCGAAGGCGGTGAACGCCTGAGCGGTCAGCCGACTGTAGGCAAGCGGTGCCTCGGCCTTGCGACCGGTGATCTTGTTGACCATCTTGACCTGTTGCCGCTTCAAATCGACGACGATGTCTATGTTGGCGGCGAGGCCGGTCAGGAGGTAGTCGTGCTGCCTAGTGGTGTAGCCGACCACGACCTTGAAGACCAGGGTCAACTCGGCGATGGCGAAGCCCATGTGCTCGGCCTCCTGTCGCGCCTCTACCTCCTGGGTGAATTGCCGGAAGCGAATGTCGCACAGGTTGCGCTCCCCCAGGAGTTCCTGTTGGACGCGTGCGCATTCGGCCTCGGCCTTGAAGAGCATGTTGCGGTTGCGAAGCGCATCGACCTCGGCCCGTTGAAGCCGCTCGCGCAGCCGTGCGACCTCGGCGATGTGGTATTCGCGGCTCTTGTGGAGCAGCGTCACCAGCGCGGCGAGCTGGCGGACAGCGTGTTCGCGTTCCGGACGGCGGCGCGAGTTGCGCAGACCGATGGTCGCCAGGACGGCGAGGTCCCGATCGGCAGCCTTGCGACCCGTCGTACGCAGCGTAAGCGTTCCGGTCATCTTCGTCTCCTTGAGACTCGTAGTTGTAACTATCGCCGACACTTGTCGCTAGTGCGATAGTCCATCCTGATCCACGTTGTAAAAGCTTGCGGAACGTATTCCGTCAGCTCGCGGGTCATTCCCTTGTAGGATGGCAAGCTGCCACCAACTATCGTTGTTGGCACATTGCCATCTGCAAAAGAACCCCACCTAGATGCCTTCTTTTCTCTCCGAAAAGAACCTATTGATTATACAATGTTTTGTGTTTTTTTGCAATATTCGGCTAATTCGGCTACAATAACCAACATGGTAAAGAAAAAGTCCGCCACATCCAAGGTCATTTCCAACCGGCGCGCCCGTTTCGATTACGAATTGGGCGATAGTTTAGTTGCGGGCCTTGAACTCACCGGTGCAGAGGTAAAAAATCTGCGCATGGGCCACGGGCAGCTGCGCGGCGCCTACATAACGGTGAAGGATGGCGAGCTGTGGCTCATCAACGCCAGTGTGAATGACGTAAACGGCGCACTCATTGCCGAAGCAGACCAAACCCGCGCCCGGCGCCTGCTAGCCAAGCGGCGCGAAATCAACGCGCTCATTGATGCCAAGCAGCAGGGCCGCACCATCGTGCCGCTGGAGCTCCTCACCGGTGGCCGGTTCATCAAACTTCGCCTTGCCATTGGCCTGGGCAAAAAGAAGTACGACAAACGCCAGACTATTAAAAAGCGCGACGAGCAGCGCAGCATCAACGCCGCACTCAAAAACCACCGTTAGCTGCCTTGCGACGGCGCCGTCTTTCGGTTATAATCGCCTTTGACTTTATGCAAGCAGACAGCCACGACCAAAGCGTGGCAGAGTAGTTCTTTTCAGCAATATTCCGGGGTAGCTCAGCGGTAGAGCGGGTGGCTGTTAACCACTAGGTCGCTGGTTCGAATCCAGTCCCCGGAGCCAACAGAGATTTCAACCCTTTCGGTCAACACCGAGAGGGTTTTTTATTTTCTCCGAGCCATGACTTCAGAATTGTGACTCGGAACCGGGTAAATAACCCAAGAGTGAACGGCTTGGACAATCGTAACAGACGCCATGCGCCTTACAATACGACCCATCGCCTAATAGCTTGAGAGACTCATACGGTGCTGTGGAGCACTAAACAAGAAGGAGCCAGATGAAATACATCATCGTGGTGCTGTTAAGTGCGCTCTTTGCAAGCTTAATGGCTCAAACAGCTCCGGCATTAACAAAAAGTGCTGTGCATAACGACTCGATAGTGAAAACGACGGCTTATACCGCTCCCACTACGAAGTCGGTGCAGCCTCAGCCGGAAAAACAAAAGGCTCCGGTTAAACACGGCGGCGTAGGTACAACGAGTAAGCAAAAGCTCACCACGCCGCCAGCAAAACCAAGGCCACAAGTAGTTCTTACGGGATGCTCAAGTTATCGTGCAGACTTCAACCAATACAACTGGAATGTCAACGTAGCGGAAGCAATATGTGAAGCAGAGAGTAATGGAAATCCTAACGCTATAAGTCCGCCAAATTACGATGGTCTACGAGACTACGGACTGATGCAGCTCCATGGTGAGCCGATCCTAAACCCTGCTAGTAATATTGCCGCTGCCTACCAGAAATACCAGATGCAAGGGTGGGAGGCCTGGACGACATATAACACGGGCAGATATTTGAGCTACTTGGAATAGTGAAGCGCAGTAGTGCGGATAGAAAGAGAAAAGGTGTTACACGACGGTACGCGTCGGCAGGTTGGCCAAGCCTCACACTACTATTCGCTCTCATGCGCTTCACCCAAATGGTGAGCTGAGTTCCGGGCCGTCAATGGAAGTAGCCAGTTAAGTACTAGTGCGACTGGTGCGTACACGGCCTAGGATTCAGCTCACCTATTTCAGAAAGGAAACTATGCAAATATTCGTAAAAGAACAAGGACACTTAGCTGTCTTGAATAAAGATGGTGAGTTCAAGTGTCCACACGAAGATGTAAGCATCGAAAAACCTTGTTGCAACGGAAACAATTGCGATTGTGGCGGAAGCTACAGCGTTTATTGCAACGATTGCGGCAACGAAGACATAACAGAAGAACAGATCGAAGAGTTCCTTGCGGATTACTTCGACGGTTACGAAGAAGCACAAGTTGCCCGAGCCGAAGCCTATATAGACCGCTAACTTTGTTAGCCGTGATGGGCAGGCGCGGGAGAACTTAGCCAACGGTTAAGACCGCTCGTCCATCGTGACGAATAAGGGGATATATGGAAAAGAAAATAACAGTAAAAGATTTGAGTCGAGCCTACAAGGTTCCAATTCGAATCAATTAGGAGTGGGAAATGGTTAAAGAAGTTAAACAAGCAACAAATAACG
>JAICLK010000033.1 GCA_025927415.1 Candidatus Saccharimonadota bacterium
CTATTCGGCAGTCAGCAGATGGAACGGAAGGCAACCATCTATAAAAAACCTTTGCACCTTAGTTAAACACCTCCCAAAACTCCACCTCACACATAAGTCTCTCAAAACTTAGGTCAACAAGAAGTCAAGAAGTTACAAGGATTTTTCAAATCTTCTTTCTTTGGTACTCAAAACTATAGAATCTTCTACACATACGTCTTGTAGGCCACACAAAAACAAAAACTCCAAAAAAACAAAAAGCTGACTGCTGAATAGGTGACCTTGTTCCGGACCAAAAGTCCGAAAAATAAAAACGCCAAAATAAAAACAAATATGAACAAGCACCAAGATCAATCAAATACACATCACGTTCCGGTGCTGCTGGAGCAAGTGCTGACGATTCTGGATCCGCAGGAAGGGGATAGCTACCTCGACCTCACGGCAGGATATGGCGGCCATGCTGAGCGCATTTTGGAACGAACAAAAAGCCCTAGGCAAGCTGTGCTGGTAGACCGCGACGATAAAGCAATCGCGGTTTTAACTGGCAAATTTGCAGAGCAGGGCGTGCAAATAATCCACGAGGATTTTTTGAGCGCCAGCCGCGAATTGATAGCAAGCGAAAGGCAATTTGATGTTATTTTGGCAGATCTGGGCGTTTCGTCACCGCACCTTAACAGCGCCGAACGTGGCTTTGCGATTTCGCAGACGGGCCCACTCGACATGCGCATGGACCAAACCCAAAAGCTCGTGGCTGCGGACATAGTGAATAGCTATACCGAGGCACAGCTGGCGGACATTATCCAGCGTTATGGCGAGGATCCGAAAGCTCGGAAGATTGCGCACCTCATCGTGCAAGATCGCCCATTCGCAACCACAACAGAATTGGCGTACATAGTTGCTCGCGCTTGGCCAGGACACAGTAAGGTCCATCCGGCAACGCGGACATTCCAGGCACTTCGCATCGCCGTTAACGACGAGCTGGGGTTGCTGGAAAAAAGTCTGCCGCTATGGACCCAGTTGCTCAAGCCTGGCGGACGGCTGGCTGTCATTAGCTTCCATAGCTTGGAAGACCGCATTGTCAAACAAACGTTTGGCGAGCTGGCAGGCGACCGTTACGATGCAGAACTACGACTACTTACCAAACATCCAGTCGTGGCAAGCGAGCAGGAAATAGTTTTTAATCCGCGAGCGAGGAGTGCAAAACTCCGAGCCGTAGCAAAATAAAAAACGAAAGGGAAACGACGATGCCAATTACGGTAGTAAATCGTTCCCGACCGGTTAAAATCCACGTTCGCGTGGAGCACTCAGACGAAGTCCGAGTGGTCTAACCGTCGACGCGCTCGAGCACCCAAATAGTGCTCGAGCGCACCAGGCGAAGTTCATCAACATAAAAACAAAAATACATATGACATATTCAAGTTCTTTGGCAATCGGCCAACGTCGCTACCAGCGGCCAAATCAAAACGTCGTCTCGTTCCGTCGCACCGACCGGACTATCGGGCCGATCAGCAACACGGTTATCCTGATTGTGCTCGCGTGTTTGCTCGGCCTGCTATATCTTACGCAGGTGACGAAGACCAATGCGTTCGGCTACAAGATTGCCTCACTCCAAGCGCAGCAATCGCAGCTGCAGAACGAGAACGATAACCTTGAGGTTGCCTCGGCTCGTGCGCAGTCACTCAATCGCGTGCAAACTAGCAGCGTGGCAAAAAGCATGACACCGGTCAGCCCAAGCGGCGTGGTGCAGTAAAGTTCGGTGATAATCTGGCCACCGGTTATAATTGATAAGAGCGTATGAATTTTGACGGCCAGCAACTCAAGACGACGGCGACGCGCATCAGCGTGCTTTATGGAGCGTTGGTGCTGATTGTGGCTACGTTCGGCATCCGCGCGTTTTACGTGCAGGTTATCCGTTATGATTATTATCACCAGCGTGCGCTGAGCGATCAGCTCAAACAGGCGAGCATTCCGGCGCAGCGGGGCACTATTGAAGCGTACGATGGCAATAATATTGTGCCGATCGTGCTCAACCAAAAACTCTACACAATTTATGCCGACCCGACGCTTATCAAAAATGCCAGCCAGGTTGCACAGGCGTTGGCCGATATTTTGGGCGGCAGTAAAGCCAGTTACCAAACTAAACTTACGGCGCCGAACACGCGTTATGTGGTGCTGGCGCGAAAGGTGGCAGCAGATACCAAGAGCATGTTGCTGGCGAAGCAATATCCAGGTGTGGGCGGCGTGGAGCAGGACTATCGTACTTATCCGCAGGGCGCGTTGGCGTCGCAGTTGCTGGGCTTTGTAGACAACAGCGGGCAGGGTGAGTATGGAATTGAGCAGGCGTTGAATCCCGAGCTTGCCGGCACGCCAGGCGAGCTGAAGGCCATCACCGATATCAACGGCGTGCCGCTGACAGCCAGCGGCAACAACGTCGACACGCAACCGAAAGCTGGTGCTAACGTGGTGCTCAGCATCGATGTCGGCATACAAAAGCAAGTGGAGCAGATCTTGGCCAGCGACTATAAAAAAACGCATTCACAGGGATTGAGTGCCGTCGTCATGGATCCAAATACGGGGCAAGTCAAAGCCATGGCAAACTATCCATCGTATAATCCGGCGGATTATCAGGACGTAAGCAATCCAGCGTTGTTCGAGAATGCAGCTGTGGACAATGCTATTGAACCCGGCTCAATCATGAAAACGCTTACTACGTCGGCGGCGCTTGATACCGGAGCAATCACGCCGGGCGAAAGTTTTTACGACCCGGCGCACTGGATGGTGGATAAGTTTAACATTACCGACATCGAGCAAGACGGCGGCGCGCGCGAGCAAAACATCCAGAGCATTCTGGCGTTGTCGCTGAACACCGGCGCGGTTTGGGAACTCATGCAGATGAGCCAGCCCGGCGCAACGCAGAGTTCGCAAATCAACCAGAAGGGCATTAGCACGTGGCACGATTACATGACCAACCATTTTCGTTTGGGGCAGGAGACGGGCATCGAGCAGGGCTACGAGTCGACAGGCTACGTCCCGTCGGCCGACATGAATAACCCAGCTGTCAGTCTAAATTACGCCAACACGGCCTTTGGTCAGGGTGTACAGGTGACGGCTACGCAAATGGCAGCGGCGCTATCGAGCATCATCAACGGCGGCACCTATTACCAGCCAACGCTTGTGTCCGAAACCATCGATCCGAACACTGGTAAAGCTACAGTCAATCAACCAAAAATCCTAGATAAAAATGTCGTATCGCCCAAAACGGGGCAGGAGCTTATTCCGCTCATGCAGGGTGTAGTGCAACAATATTTGCATGAAGGGTTTAGCTTCATGAACTTTCCGTCCGACTATCTGGTTGGCGGTAAAACTGGCACAGCGCAGGTTGTGCAGTCGGGTGGCGGCTACTCGGCGGCAGTCTACAATGGCACATACCTTGGCTTTGTGGGTGGCGATAAGCCGCAGTATGTCATTTGTATCTTCAATATCAAGCCGCATCTGCCGAGTTACGAGTACGCCGGGTCATATGGCGGCCAGCCGGTGTTCGCCCATATCGCGCATATGCTCATCAACGATTCGTCCGTGACGCCAAAGAGTTAAAAGTGGTATAATTTGCTTAACTAAAAGGAACAATAAACAATGACAACCATTCATATCGCCGTCCAAACCTCTACGCTTATTCGCGTGTTGGCGTTGGCATCGCTGAGTTTTGTGGTGAGCATGATCATCACGCCTCTTTATACCAAATTTGCTTACGAGCACGAATGGTGGAAAAAGATGCGCAGCGAGGGCATGGGCGGCATCGCGACGCCGGTGTACCAAAAACTGCATGGCGCTAAGCACAAGCGTAATATTCCAACCATGGCCGGTATGATTTTTGTGGTGAGCACCGCGCTGGTAACGCTGGCGTTCAACTTGCACCGCGGTGAAACATGGTTGCCGCTGGCTGGGTTGTTGGGTGCGGGCTTGGTCGGTTTGGCGGATGACCTTATGAATATCCGTAGCAACGGCAAAGGCATCGCCGGTATGGGAGCAAAGCTCAAGTTGTTGCTGTACAGCCTAGTGGCGCTTGTCGGCGGCTGGTGGTTTTTTGCCAAGTTGGATGTGACGAGCATCTATTTGCCGTGGATCCATCAATGGCACATAGGTTGGTTTATTGTGCCGATTTTCGGGCTGGTGGTGCTGGCAACAGCTAACGCCGTTAACATGTCCGATGGGTTGGATGGGCTGGCCGGCGGCTTGCTCATTTCATCATTTACGGTGTATGCGTTGATTGCTGGGGTAGAAAGTAAATACGATTTGGCGGCATTTTGCCTCACGGTGGTGGGTGCGCTGCTCAGTTACACATGGTTTAATATCAATCCGGCGCGGTTCTTTATGGGTGATGTTGGCGCGTTTGCGCTCGGTACGGCGCTCGGTGTCATTGCTATGCAAACAGATACCGTGTACGTGCTGCCAATTATCGGCGTTGTGTATGTTATGGAAGCCGGCTCGGTGATTATCAACCGCACATCGCGTAAGCTCCGTCATGGCAAAAAGGTCTTCCTGAGTTCGCCAATTCACCACCACTTCGAGGCACTTGGCTGGCCAGAAACCAAAGTTACCATGCGTTTTTGGATTATCGGACAAATGGCCGCTATTGTTGGGCTGATGGTGTTTCTAATCGGAAGATACTCGTAAGTTGGAACGGCCATGGCTGGAGGGTTAGCAGGCGCAGGACGCATCGGTTACGGCGAACCTGCGGTGCGCGCGCGCAAGCATCGGCCGGACTATGTGCTGCTGGTTTTGATTTTGCTGTTGCTGACCATCGGCGTGGTGGTGGTATATGCCATTGGACCAGCGCTCAGCCTAGCTAACAATGTGAGCGCTGACTTTTTCAGCGGTCGCCAACTCATTGATGTTGGTCTGAGCCTGGTGGCGTTTGGTATAACCTCGCGTATATCTATCAATGACTGGCGACAATGGTACAAGCCACTGCTTGTAGTGGCGGCCTTGGCAACGCTGGCAGCACTCATCATGCCGGCGAATCCTAATTATCCGGCACACCGCTGGATTCGGCTCGGGAGTTTCTCATTCCAGTCGGTAGAACTGCTTAAATTTGCCGGGCTTGTCTGGCTGGCTGGATTTTTGAGCGACCGCCTAAAAAGCGGACTGATTACAGATACACGGAGCACACTCAAGCCATTGGTCATTGCTATGGCCATCATTGGCGTAGTGATTGCCGGCGTGCAAAGTGACTTTGGCTCTACAGTGGTGATGATGGCCATGATGGCCGCCATGGCATTTATTGCCGGCATGCCGTTCAAGCGTTTGGTTATGGTTGGCGGCATTCTGCTCATCGGCGGCATTCTGCTCATTTCCGCTGTGCCATATCGGCGTGAGCGGCTTATGACGTTTTTGCACCCGACTGCTGACTGCCAAAGTTCGGGCTATCAGGCGTGCCAGGCGCTCATTTCGGTGGGGTCGGGCGGGGCGATTGGGCTCGGCCTTGGCCGCAGTGTGCAGGCGTATGGCTATCTGCCGGAAGCCGCAAACGATTCCATTTTTGCCATCTATGCCGAGAAGTTTGGCTTCATCGGCGTGGCCATCTTGCTGGCACTATTTCTGGCTTTGTTCACACGTCTCAAGCGTATTGCCTTGCACGCGCCGGACAATTTTAGCCGATTATTCGTCGTTGGCGTGTTAGCATGGTTGAGCGTGCAATCTGTCATTAACATTGGTGCCATGCTCGGCCTCTTGCCCCTGAAGGGGATTACGCTACCGCTCATTAGCTATGGTGGTACCAGCGTGGTGTTTGTGATGGTTGCGCTCGGCATAGTATTCCAGATTTCGCATTACACGAGCTATGTAAATGAAACAGATGGAAGGAGGGGCGGCTATGAAAATCGTGCTAACTGGCGGCGGAACCAGCGCCGGTCACGTGACGCCAAGCCTGGCAGTCGCGCATGAGCTGAAACGCCTCGATCCTAATTGCGAGACGATCTACATCGCGCAGTCTGGCGATACGTTGGGCGAGTTGCCAAAGCAACATCGTGACATCCACCAGGTTTTCGCGGTGCATGCCGGCAAGTTTCGGCGTTATCATGGAGCGGGCTGGTCGCAAATTGTCGATTTGCCAACCCTCTACAAAAATATTCGTGATCTCTTTCTGTTTGCGTTTGGCATTGTGCAGAGTTATTTCTTGCTGCGTCGCCTCAAGCCGGATTGCATTTTTATGAAAGGTGGCTATGTGGGTGCGCCGGTGGGTCTGGCGGCGGCATTGTTACACATTCCGTTTGTCACACACGACTCGGACGCCATTCCAGGGCTTGCCAACCGCATTGTGGCGCGCTGGGCGAGCCTGCACATGGTTGCTTTGCCGAAAGAAGCATACGCTTATCCGCAAGATAAAACAGTTACCGTTGGCGTGCCAGTTCGGCCGGAATTTGTGCCGGTAACCCCAGATCTACAAAAAGAATATAAGCAAGCGCTTGGCCTGCAAAAGTTCAGCAAAATTTTATTTGTAACAGGGGGAGGGCAGGGGAGTCAGCGGCTGAACGATTTTGTGGTGAGTATCATGCCGGAGCTGTTGCGCCGGTTCGAAACGCTTGGCGTAGTGCACTTGGCTGGTAGTAAGCAGGGGGAAGTGGTGCAGGCGGCATATCGGCGCGTGCTCGGTTCGGCAGAGCAGGACAGGGTGTTCGTGCAAGGGTTTATTTCGGATTTGTGGCAATATAGCGGTGCCGCGGACGTGGTGGTTACGCGAGCCGGTGCTACCACACTGGCAGAGCTTGCTATGCAACGCAAGCCAGTTATTATCGTGCCGAATCCATTCCTGACCGGCGGACACCAGATCAAAAATGCGCAGGTGCTCGTGGATCACCAGGCCGCATTGTGCGTGAGCGAGCAAGATTTGGCCAAGAAGCCGGCGTTGCTCAGCGAAGCAATCACCTCGTTGCTGGACAGTCCAGACAAGCGACGCTCGCTTGCTGCGCAGTTTAGCGAGATTGTTCAACCACACGCTGCCCGCGAAATAGCTGGGTTATTATTACAACAAGCACACCATACGCGCGTTCATCACCGCAATAAAAAACAAAAACAGCATGAAGTTTCTACCGAAGAATAAAAACCAGCTCGACCCAACCGCCCGGCGCCGCCCTGTGTCGTCGGATCGGCAGCAGCCACAAACATTCTCCTATCGTGCTGTTCGGTCAATGAACGATACGAATACTGGGCGGTCACAGGAAGTAGTCGAACGTCGCCGCAGCCGACGTTGGAGATCTATGTTCGGTGCTCGTACGCAAGTAATTTTTGTGGCTATCGTGGTAGCCTTGATAATCATCAGTCAGTTGCTCCTGAGCGCCAACCCGAAGGTGGTGGTGTTGTCGAGCGCCAACAGCAAAGTATTCTTGCAGAGCACGTCTACCTACCAGCGGGCCGCAACCAAATTGTTTACTGCGCATATAAGTAATCGCAACAAGCTAACCGTGAACGTGGCCGCAATAAGCAGTGACATGAAAAACCAATTTCCAGAGCTGAGTGACGTGTCGGTGGCGCTGCCATTTATCGGTAGCCGACCCACGGTATACATTCAGCCGGCCGAACCAGCATTCGTGCTGCATACGGCCAATGGTAAGTTTTTCGTGCTGGATGGCAGCGGTCGAGCAGAAGTTGCTGCAAGCAACGCGCAAATTACGGCACTTAACATTCCGACCATTACCGATGAGAGCGGGCTGCAGGTTGGCGTGGGGGGTATTGCTTTGCCAGGAACGGATGTAGCGTTCATTCAAACAGTCGTGTCGCAGTTATCGGCACAGCACGTTAGCATTAGAAAGATTGTGTTACCACCAGTCGCAAGCGAACTCGATGTGTACATCGCTGGTAAACCGTACTTTGTAAAATTCGATATGCATAACCAAAATACTGCTCTGCAGCAAGCGGGCACATTTATTGCGACTGCAGACCAGCTAGCAGCGCAGGGGACGACACCCAGCCGATACGTCGATGTGCGGATAGAGGGCCGTGCTTATTACAAGTAGTTGGGAGCGCTATCTCAATTCTTTGGCTAAGTGAGACGAGACTGGGAATTACGGCCCCACTCTCCCCTCAGTGTTCGTATTTTGTTCTTGTATGCTGCACAAGTGTTATTGGTGGAAAAACATATAAAAGTATTTCTGTACGTGAAAGTCAAATTTTTTATAAAAAGGCAGGGGAAAGGGCAATTAAAAATATTTGCAATGAAAAGTCAAAAAA
>JAICLK010000026.1 GCA_025927415.1 Candidatus Saccharimonadota bacterium
TCACCACAATCGCACGCAAGCCTTAGGCGCGGTTGCTGACCCCGGAATTCATATTGGAGATAGCCGTACTAATCATTTCGCCTATTCTACCATCTCTGTTGGAGTTTCGCCATCTTTTTCCTGCGGCTCCGGGCTCGGCTCCGCGGCTGGTTCTTCATGCTCTTTTTTGTGGAGTTTGTGGTCGTGACGAGCGTGGTCGGCAGCCACGGCGCGCAAGTCGTCGTAGCAGTCAAACTCATCGACAATTTTGAAGCCCAGGATTTGCTCGAGAATGTCCTCGATTGCCACCACGCCAACCCACTCCTCGAACCGGTTCACCACAATGAAGAGGTGATGCTTGGTTTTGCGGAAAGCGTCCAGCACTTGCTCGAGCGAATATTCTTCGTGAATGTAGTAAACATTTCGGTGCATGACGTCGCGCACGTGGCCGGTTGCTTTGAGGTTGACCAAGTCCTGCAAGTACAGCGTGCCGACAAATTTCTCGGGGTTTTCTGCGTCCAGGAACACGGGGAAACGTGCGTAGCCGCTGTCGTGCAGTTCTTGTATGAGCACGGGCGTGATGGCCTCGTCGGCCGACACGGTGCGGACTTCGCGCCGGGGCACACACACATCACGCACCAGTTTATGACTAAAGGTAAGCGCGCTCTTAAGAAGCTCCAGCTCTTCCGGCGAAAAGCGGTTGTCGGGCAGATCTTTTTGCTTTTCAAGCAAGTCCAACAAATCTTCGCGTTCATACAAGCCGGTGCGGACTACGGCAACGCGGTGGGCTCGGGCAAACGCAACCAGGGGTGCAAGCAACGGATGCGCAGCGTGCAAGATAGGTGCCACAACCGGCGTTGCCCACGCCGCCAGCCGTACACCAAATTGTGTGACATGGCCGGTCGGCAGCCACACAAAGCCATAGACAATCACCACCACCTCGGCGATAAATGCCAGCGGCCACGGCGCCGAAACACTCAAAAGCAAAAAGCTGGCCGCAAACGCCGCCGCCACAATTGTCCACAGCAGCGCCTGCAAACTCGTCCCATACGTCGCCGCACGGTAGAGTAACCGCGCCAGCTCGTCACCATGCCGCGCCCGGCGCTTCAACTCTTTCGGCGGCAATAGCGAGTACGTCTTTTGCAGCACAATAGCCGCCAGGCCAATCAAAATGAGCAGCAGCGCGAACAGAAAAGCAATCATGCTTACATCTTACGATTTTAGTGACCTAATTTCAAAGCCGCCGGAAACGTTGTATACTGTTTTTGACAAACAAAGGGGAGTTTTATGGACAAGCGATTTTGGGGAATTTTGAGCATTCTGGCGGTGATTATCGTCGTTGCCATCGTAATTTCTGACCACAAAAATAATACCAATGGCGGAACCAACCTAAATGTCAAACCGACTGAACACGTAGAAGGCCAGGGCACATCTGGCGTAACTCTGGTTGAGTATGGCGATTATGAGTGTCCGGTATGTGGAGCATATTACTCGCCCCTGAAGCAGATTGCCGCAGAGTACGCCACGCAAATCCACTTCCAGTTCCGCAACCTGCCGCTTACCTCAATTCACCCGAACGCTTTTGCCGGCGCCCGTGCCGCCGAAGCTGCCGCACTCCAAGCAAAGTTCTGGCAAATGCACGACGAGCTGTACGCCAACCAAAACCAGTGGGCAAACAGCAGCAGTCCTACGACATTCTTCAAGCAGTACGCGCAAGCGCTTGGACTGAACGTCTCAAAGTTTGAAAACGATATGAACAGCGACCAAGTGAATAATGCTATCAACGGCGACGTTGCCTACTTTCAGAAAAATGGTCCAAGCTGGGGTGCGCCAGTTGGCGAAAAAGAAGGCACGCCAACGCTCATTCTCGATGGCAAGTACATTAACCTCGGCAACGTGGTCGACACCAACGGCCAACCGAGTGTGCAGCGGTTTGAAGCAATCCTCAACGCCGAAATCGCCAGCAAAAAATAGCTGAGCTGAGCACAACGAAACAGACAGGCCGAGAGCAACCTGTCTGTTTTTTATAAACCACAACCTAGTAGGTCTAGTAGGTCAAAAACTGCTGCCACGCGGGGCGGCGAGTCTGCACGGCTACTGGAACTGGCTTGGTGTTGAAGATTTTTATTTTGATAGGCATGTTTGTCCTCCCTGCCGGCCTTGAAATACAAAAAGACCAGCATACGCCTCTTTAACTTTGTTTATTGTTAATGTTTTTGTTTGCTAAAGCGCCTCGCACTCGTTTAGTAACAGTTCTAATTGTAGCGAAACTCGCTTATGCCTGTCAACGACTTACGTTGTAGTTTTGACCTTTTTCTTGAAGCAGCCGCAGGAGCCTTTAACAAACGTAGCTGTAGAGAGCGTGCGCACGTTTTTGGTGCCGCACATGGGACATTTTTTAGAAATAAATACGCAATCGGCCGAAGATTCCGACTTGTTGCCATAACCAGCACTTGCCAACTGATCAGAGCTTGAGCCTTCTTCACTAGAACCAAGACTGACACCGCAGGCGCTGAAGGTCTGCCCGGCTTCTCGTGCCTCTTTGCCGGCAAGTTGTAGTTCTTGTTCCAGGTTCCATAGCGGAGAAACATAGGTACTGGGAGCTATATATCCGTCTGGGTCCACAGTGGAAACCACGCTGCGGAACTCTCTGAGTCGGCAAGTAATAGCGGCCATGGTGTTATATATTTCGTCGCCATTAAGCCTTCCCGAGCGATGCAGTGTCATTGCTCGTTGTACCAGGTCGTGCTGGGCGCGGACAAAGTCGTAGGTGTTCACCATGCCATCTTCGGCCGGCCGGCCGGCATGCCAGTTGCCGCCTTTACGAGCCGCAAGGTTGGTATCGTAGATGTTGGTCAATTTGTCGGTCAGACCATCTTGAGCATCGTCTGGTAATTCGATATGTATACGCTGGCCGAGCAGCTCGCCCGGACGTGCCTCTTTGCCAAAAAATTCGTATATTGCTTCGAGCGCTTGGCGGTCTGATCCATCAAGCGTTTGCGAATACATCTTGAGCGTCCCATCTCGCCACACCAGCACACGCAGCATGGTTTGGCGGCGTGTCACGTTATAGCCGCCAACATCTTCGGTCGCGCCCATCAGTTCTGCCGGAAAGTCTGACACCACTATCATGGTGTTGCCCTGCTCGCCACGTGCCATCGCTTCCATGTCGCTCAATTCTGCACGCTCGTGGTAGCGGCGGCGCTTTTCAAAGCCGAGCAGCGGGTTGCGAGCTACGATGCGTTCGGCATCTGCCAACGAGTCATCAAAAATTGGCCTGATCGCACTGCCATCTTCGGCAAAAAATTCCTGGCCGTCAAATCGATATTCAAACGGCGTGCGCATCTGGCCGTCAGCCATCTCGGCAAACATAGTGGTGAGGTCGTTGTATAAGCGCTTGTTGGGGTCGTATCCGCGCTCCTCGTTTAGCTCATCCTCGCCCACCTCATCCGGTTGCGGTTGTCTATCCGCCAGCACGGCATCGATACCGGCAAGCACGTCTTGAGCGCCTAGACTTACAGTGAGAGATCGTGCATTTGGCGCAATCGACACCAACGTATCTTCGCCATCAAAAGCGGTTACGACATTCGGTCGTCGGCCAAAGACATCCCCTCTCTCCATAAAAAATACCCTCGTTTCCGAGCGAGGGCAAAAGGCAAAGGCCATGCTCCTGCTCGGGAGACTTCTACAAGCTGTATCGGACTTACGTACCCCTGTAGTTTTAGGGCAAGCTTACCGTTGCGGCACAGTTCCCGATTTGCACGGGATTCCAGCTCAATTTGTTAATGGTAAATAGTAGTGTAGCAGCTGCGCACGACACTACATATGGTAGTTTTTACTGCACCTGCTATGCGGGAGGTTACGTGGCTATAACTAATTGCACTCTATTGAGTGCTCCGGCCCATCGCTGTGTAAATTCAGTACGTGGTATAGGGCTGCATGCTCTGCCCATCAACTTTTGCGGGTCGTGACAGATAACGTCGGTTTCTGTGGTATTGAGCAGGAGACAAGCATGCCAAATGTCACGACCTGCAGTGGAGGTAAGGCTAGCTATGGCATAAACTTGTGCATCGAGGCATCTATTTCGTACGACCGAAGAAATTTGATTGATGGTTGAAAAGTCAGCACCCATAACATCTATAATGCTTACCTTTTTGCCGGATAGTGCTTGAAAGCTATCCGTTCTAAGCAACTTCTGATACTCAGTATCATCGACAACGTGCGAGCCTCTGTGTGTAATAAGCTTTTCTGCCACCACCCCTTCGTTTAACTCCAAACCAGTGAGGCCTGCGGTCACCATCCTAAAGCAAGCATTCATACAACCCCTTTGTACGCGTGCATCGTCCCACCCATCGCCTTGTTTACAGTAAGGTGGAATGTCTAGCGTGCCCTCTGCTATATTCTGCTTCGACAAGCGCTCGAGTAACGAATCATCGACTAGTTTATCTATCTGTTCAAACCGAAATTCTTTTATGACGTTAATGTCTTGTGTATTACTTAGACAGACATCCTGCGCTTCATCGCTCATGTAATTAAAGGCTATGAGGTGCTCGGGGGTTAGGGTTGCGTCAGTTTCTTCGAGTTTGGCATTTACAGCATTCAATATTTCCCTGAATTCTCCGAAGACCGATCCTTCTCTGTATCGAGTCGTGTCTGGTTGAGACTCAGCTTCAGCGAGCGCACGCTGAAAAAAAACGGCTTGCTCGTATAAAGAGGGATCAACGCCAGGATAGACTGCTTCAAACTCTGTCAGCTGTTCAGTTTCAGCTAGAAACTCACTCATAGGTCGATATGATAAAACTTTTTTGATAATCTAGCAAAAAATACTACGGGCACTTTATATACAGTCAAAATCCGGCTTCTACTGTGAATTGCTTTCGCTTGCCTTTTTGAGTGCCGACAAGCGTGGTACGAAACTTTGCCCTGCACCTTCCAATCCCAAAATCTTCAGCGCGCCGACCAGCACGTACAGATGGTCGATGCCCGTTTGTTTGAGTTCACTGCCCGTGGTCTCTGCCTGCACAAAGGCGTGCTCAACCTTCTCGACCAGCCACTTTTCCTCGGCGGGCATTACCACATTGCTGCTAATTTTTTGTGGTGCGTTGCTAGAGTTAACTAGCTCGAGCGAGCGCGCCGAGTGGTCACGCTTGCGCAAATGCCCGCGCTTGATGAGGCTATTCACATGCAGTGCTACTGTTGCCACCGAAGTGTAGGTTAGGCCAGTCATGATTTCGCGGTAGCTCGGACTATAGCCATGCTCGGCAATAAAGGCTTCGATAAACTCCAGCAACTCGCGCTGTTTCTTGGTTGGCCGAATGGTTTTTTGCTCCGGCTCGTTCATGGTCATTTACCGCGGTGCGGCACGTGCTGCGCCCCCATCACTATCGTAACCGTTGAAGACCCGACTGGTCGGCCACGAACAGTATGCGTCTCTGGAAATACCCAAAAACGGTACCAAAGATAATTCCATACAGTAAAGAAGCCAGCCGAAACAAACTGCCCCAGATATGGCGTAAGACCAAGGTCGCGCAGGCCCCAGACAATCACATAATCCAGCCCAAAGTCCACCAACGTGATAACCGCGTAACGCGCGGTGACCTGGATACGGTGCTCGCCCAACGTGTCGTTCGAGAACACCCAAAAGCGCTGCAGCATATAGTTGATAGCCCAGCCGATAATATCAGCCAAAATTTTAGCCCACCACAGCGACCAATGCAGTAACGACCAAAACACGAAAAATGCCAGATAGCCGCTCCAAAAATACACACCACCACTAACCATATATTCCACAAATTGCAGAATTCTACGATGCAGCTTGAGTTGTTTTTTGATTTTGTCTTCCATGCTGTTCTGCTTTTGTTTGCATTATATGCGCAAGCGCAATCCCTGCCAAGCCCCACCAAATGTACGCCAGCGTGTCGTCGGTCCACGCAGGCAGGAGCATGTTGGTAACACTCAAGCCGATCAAGCTTGCGAAGAGGACGAGTGACAACTGGTCGGCTTCGCTGCGCCGGCACCAAAGTTCTTTGGCAAGCAACATGGTAACAGCCAGGAACAAGCCGAGGCCAAGCCAGCCGGTTTCCTGCCCGATTTGCAAGAAGTAATTTTCTGCCAAGCGAGCCGGATGATTGTTGTGCACCGACGCCGGGCCGGCGGTACCTGGCCCACGGCCAAACGGCTGATTCAGCACATCTTTTACACCTCGCTTTAGCGCACTGGCATGTCCAGCGTCAGAGGTTGACTTCACGGCAGAGTTTGTCTGGGTGTGCAAAACTTCATTTTGCAGGCTCGCATTGTCTTTGAGGAGTACATACCCACCGGCCGCGACTAGCACACAGGCAGCAGCCGCGGCACCAAACAGCAGCCGCGCCCGGCTGGTTTTAAGGTGCAGCCAAGCCAGCACGCCCAAGCTCACCACAGCGCCAATCCATGCGCTTCGCGAACCACTGGCGTACAATGCCGCCAGCGCAGCCGCACCAAAAACAGCCCAACCCAACTTTCGTTTGCCACCAAGGAACAACACGCCGAGCAACGACAGCACGATCACCAGATACGCACCCAGTTCGTTTGCGCCACGCAAGGTTGACTGCACACGAATGTAGTGAGGGTTGTGGTTGATGGTTTCGATGGGTGCAATGGTAGTGCTCGCGTTATAGCCAAAGTGGCTCAAAAAATTGTGCGGCAGAACGGTGTATTGCAAGACGGCGAAAACCACGACAAGCGTTGCTGGCCACATCAGCAATTTCTGCCAACGTTCTCGTAACCATCCGCCACGATTCGCCGCAGCCCAAGCCACAAAAAAGATGACGGGTAAACGAACGTCTTCAATCACGCCTTGGCCCAGCGCCGCCGCATTCACCTGGTGCTGCCAAAAGGCAATTACCCCAACTAGGCCTTGCAACAAAACGTATGCCAGCATGAGTCGGAGCGGCCACGATTTTATTGCTTCGCGCCGCGAACTTGCCCGCTCGAACGTCAGCCACAGCGCAGCGAGTGTGAGTAGTACTAGCAAAAACTCTTCCCACAGCCGCCAAGCCGTGTAGTGACCAAACAAGTGAGCAGCCCAAACGGTCAGAAAGCCGTGAAACGGCACCAATACCAAGATGGCGGCAACACCAGCCGTCAAACACGCCGCAAGTTTTGAGTTAAAATTAGAACCCATACTAAAACCCCATTCCGGCCAAAAACCGCAGATCGCCGACCGCAAACCTCGCATCGCTCGTCGATGTAACCTTAGCTACGCCTCCTCCCGTTGCAAACTTTGCAACCAACAATCTGCAATTTTTATCTCGAAAGCGGGTTTTGGCATGGGTTCTGGTTTTCATGGTATAGAATTAAGTATATATGAAGAAGGATTATCCAGGATGAAGTCCAACGCTTCGCTTATTTACAACTTCTGCCTGGTGGTTGGCGACTTTTTGGCGCTCGTCGCGGCGTTTACCGGTGCGTTTGGCATTCGTGCCGCTAGTCGCGTGCCGGTGCATTATCCCATGCGACTGCACACATACATTGGTATTTTTTTGGTCGTGTTGCCGTTCTGGATTCTCATTTTTGCCCTGCTTGGCCTCTACAATAGCGATATTTACGAAAAACGCTTTAGCGAAATGCCTCGCCTTTTCGTTGGTTCCTTCATTGGTCTGACGTTTGTAATTTTCTGGGATTTTGTGAGTTTGAAGCCGATTTTTCCGTCGAAGGCAGTGCCGATCTACGGCTTGGCGCTCGCCTTTCTGCTGCTCGTGATTTTTCGTACGGTGGCGCGATTTGTCCGCGGGCAAATGTTTAGTTCGCGCATTGGTTTGAGCAACACTCTCATTGTTGGCAACACCGAAATGTCACAGGAACTGGTTGATTCGCTTGCTGACAGCCGGCGTTCCGGCTACAAAATTGTGGGCGTGGTTGGTGGCAAAACGGCGGTCGGCCAGCACAAGCTGCCGCTGTATGCTCGCTTTGGCCAGTTTTTGGAAGAGCACCGCGATCCCAACCTGCACACCATTATCCAAACCGAACTGTATGCCGATGAAACGCGCAACGCCGAGATCCTTACGTACGCACAGGAGCACCACATCACCTATCGCTTCGTTCCTGGTAATACCGAGCTGTTTGTCGGCAACATGAGCGTCGAGCTGTTTCGCGGCTCCATGCCGGTTATCACCGTACGCCAAACAGCGTTGTTTGGTTGGGGGCGCATCGTTAAGCGCTTGTTCGATCTGGCCGTCAGCGGTGTGTTTATCGTTATTACCTCGCCCATCATGTTGCTTATCACAATCGCCGTAAAACTAGAGGATGGCGGCCCTGTGTTTTTCCGCCAAACGCGCCTGACGCGCTTCAACCAAGAATTTCATGTATTCAAGTTCCGCACTATTAATGTTCGCTACAACGGACTTACTCCTGAACAAGCTTTTGTCAAAATGGGCAAACCCGAACTGGCGAAGGAGTTTCGTGCCAACGGCAACTTTTTGCCAAACGATCCACGCAATACGCACATTGGCAAGTTTCTACGCAGCACATCGCTGGACGAACTGCCACAGTTGTTCAACGTTTTTCGGGGTGAGTTGAGTTTGGTCGGGCCGCGCGCGCTGGTGCCGGGCGATCTGGCCGAGTACCAAAAACGGCACACCATTTTGAGCGTGAAGTCTGGCATTACCGGTCTGGCGCAAGTATCCGGCCGCAACAACATTCCAGTTGAAGAGCGGCGCAAGCTCGACCTTTATTACGCACAAAACTGGACATTCTGGCTGGACATTGTCATCTTGCTCAAAACTTTCAAGGTCGTTTTCACGCATGAGTACGAATAAGCAACTGCGCGTTGCCATCGTGCATGACTGGCTGGTGGGTGGCGGTGCCGAGCGCGTCGTATTGGAGTTGCATAAATTGTTCCCCGGCGCGCCAATTTACACATCATATTGTACGGACGAGTGGCGCGAACGGCTCGATGGCAAGGTGGTTACTGGCTGGCTGCAGCATTTCGGCAAGCTTCGCAAGTTCATGGTACTTGGTCGCATTTGGTGGTTTTCGCATTTAAAATTCGATGGCTACGATCTGGTTATCAGCAGCTCTGGCAATGGCGAGGCGTTTGGCATTCACGTGCCGAAAGGCACCAAACATATCTGCTATTGCCACACGCCGACGCATTATTACTGGCGACATTACGAGCAGTATGTGCGCGAGCCGGGCTTTGGCCCGCTCAACTGGCTAGCGCGAATGGGTCTACGTATTTTGGTCGGCCCGCTCAGAAAATGGGACTGGCGCGCGGCACAGCGGCCAGACTATTTCATCGCCAACTCAACCCACATCCAAGCAGACATTCAAAAATATTACGGTCGAAAAGCGACCGTGATTTTTCCGCCCGTTGATACAAACCGCTTTACTACAGCCGCTACAGAGCGCCACGGTTTTGTAGCCGTCGGCCGGCAAGTTCCATACAAGCACACGGATGTTATCGTTCGAGCCTGCAGCCAGCGCGGCCTACCACTCACGGTGGTCGGCAATGGGCCGGATCACGATCGGCTGGTTCAACTCGCCGGCCCATCAATAACGTTCGACACCGCCGCCAACGACGAAGCCGTAGAAAAATATATGCGCAGCGCTTCGGCTTTCCTGTTTGCGGCATATGAGGATTTTGGCATCACGCCGGTTGAAGCGCTGGCGGCCGGCACACCGGTTATCGCGTTCAAGGCTGGCGGCGCGCTTGACTATGTGGTGCCGGGCAAAACTGGCGAGTTTTTTGAACCACAAACTGCCAAAGCATTGGCCGACGTGCTGAAAAATTTCAACCCCCAAAAGTACGATGCAACTAAAATTGCCACGTTTGCTGAACAGTTTTCTACCCCGAGTTTTTCTCACAACATGAAAGAATTCATCGACAAAGTTTGCGCCGATCACGCAAAGTGATATATTTAACGTCATGTGCGGTATTGTTGGCTACATTGGAAAACGGCAAGCAGCGGGCATTGTGCTCGATGGTTTAACAGCGCTGGAGTACCGAGGCTACGACTCTGCCGGCATTGCCCTGCTCGACCAAAACGAGCATGGTGATATCATCAAAGAAGTTGGTCGCGTGGAAAATCTGCGCAAACGCGCAGTTGAGGCAGACCTGCCAGACGCCACCATCGCCATAGGCCACACCCGTTGGGCGACCCACGGTGGCCCATCGGTTGCGAACGCCCATCCACACACCAACACCGACCAAACCATCTTTGTGGTGCACAACGGCATTATAGAGAATTACACCGACCTCAAAACCAGCCTGCAAAACCATGGCTACGTCTTTACGTCCGAAACTGATACCGAA
>JAICLK010000036.1 GCA_025927415.1 Candidatus Saccharimonadota bacterium
GGCAACTTGTTTTTTAATGGCGGCAACTTTGGGATGCTCACTCATTTTG
The DNA here is from genome assembly GCA_025927415.1 of Candidatus Saccharimonadota bacterium. GTDB lineage: Bacteria > Patescibacteriota > Saccharimonadia > Saccharimonadales > UBA4665 > JAICLK01. The sequence goes on from JAICLK010000036.1 coordinate 50, forward strand.
CGGCGGCTGCGCGGGCGGTGCGGCTCATGCGGCGAGCCGTGGTGGCTTACCACTGCACCGTTTTCGTGTTCAGTTGGTTGCGGTGCTTGCGCCTGCTCTTGGGCTGCGCGCTCACGTCCCTGCGGCGAGTTGGCCGCATAAAATTCTTGCCATACCTCGTGCTTTTCTTGCTCGGATAAATCGTTGTAGTATTCGTGCCACGCTACCTGAATTTCGGCCAGACTCTTGCCCGACGTGCTCAGATCCTGCATGTATTTTTGATGCTTGGACAGGCGACTTTCCTGTTTTACTTCTTCCAGCTCTTTGCGGGCGCTCGGTTCGTCGGCATACAGCGTAGCAATTTTTTGCCGAATCAGGTTGGTGGCCGGATTTTCTTCTGGTTCAATCTTTTTGTGCGCTGGTTTTACATAACCGTCGTGCCGGTGTACGTTGGCGTGCTCAAACGGGTCGATGCCGCGCTTGTCGGCATCATCATCGTCGGATTGAAAAAGTTGATTATTGAGCATACTATGAATGTTTTCTCTGTGTGCTTATGCTGGCCATCTCGTGTTAAGTATAGTACAATACACCCCTGTAGCATAACGAATGCTAGGTCCAAAACTTCAAACCAAGGAGCAGCGCGACTGTTTGAAGTTTTGAGAGGAGGAACATAGCCGTCAGCCGAAGCTTTTGACGCGTCAGCGACAAAACGAGGCAGAGGCGTAGGTTCCGACGAGGGCGGGTGGTGGAATTGGTAGACACGCTAGACTCAAAATCTTGTGAGCATTCGCTCGTGAGGGTTCAAGTCCCTCCCCGCCCACCAACTAAAAAGCCGGTCCTTAGTGGTCGGCTTTTTAGTTGGAGATTTCGTATACGGCCGTGGTGAGAGCTTCGTAAGTTTTGCTGGGGTTTTGGAGCCACCAGACGGTAGCGCCGGTGGCAGCTGCAACTCGCCAGGTTTCCTTTTCTTCGGGCAGGCGCGTGCTGCTCACCTGCCCGTCCGCGGCTACAAAAATATTGTTCAGATGTTTGACGATGATGTTGGCCGCAAAAGTTTGCGTAAATTGATGGAGCATTTCGACCAGGTGTAGCAGATCCATATCAAACGTGAAAGCGTGGGGAAATCTGGCATGTTGTGCAAGTTTTTGTAGTTGTGCGAAGCTAACGACGAACAACGTTTGTGGCCGTGCCAGGATTTTTTGCGGGGCGGCCACAAAATAGTCGGCGGCATCTTTGGTGATGGTGAGTTGGCTAGTGTATTTATCGGCAAATTTTTCCAGCAAGATAGCCGTTTCGCTGTTCCGGCCCAAATCGCCCGCCAGCAGTACGCCGTCTGTCCAAGCTGCCAGGCTCAAACACTCAGCCAATGCTTTTTGGCTGAAGCTACCGCTTGGTGTGCTGGGTGCAAACTCACCAGCTTCGAAGGCACGGCCAACGGTTTTTTGCAGTGCGTCCGGCAGTAGCACGCGTGCCACACCGACACCGGCTTTTTGTGCGAATTGATACGCTTCGGCTGGGGCCGAAAAGCCGTACAAATTGCCGCCAACAATCAGCAGCTTACCCGCCAGCTGCCGGTTTTCTGGCCGGCTCCACAGCAGGTCGCCAAACAGCGGCTCAGTCGATGTTTGTCTTTGCCAATAGGTAGGTACCATCCTGAGGCTCCAGTTCATAAACCATATTTTTGCGCTCAATTACCACACGCCAACCCTTGTCACGGGCGTGCTGAAACAATTTTTTACTCGGATTGAAGGCGATTGGATTTTCAACCATTTTGAGCAGTGGAATGTCGCTTTCGCTGTCGCCAACGCCAATGCTGCCGGCTGCAGTAAGGTTATGTTTTGCCATGAGTTGCGTCAAAATCTCAATTTTACGTTTGGACCTTACTGCATCGACGCTGCCAGTAAAAATTCCGTCACGTTCTTCAAGCGTACTGCCAGCGTAGCCATCAAAACTATAATGGTCGGCGAGCATGGCAACCAGCTCGTGTGGCGAGCCCGAGATGGAGAACAATACGTAACCTTCGTTTTTGAGCGTACGAATAAGATTACGTGTGTAGGTGTACACTTGGTCTTTGTATTTATCCATTACCTTCTGACCTGCTTCTAGAAACGGTGCGACCGCGCGACCTTTGAGGGTTGCGTCGAATTTCTCTGTAAGCAGTCGTTCGTAGTCGTCGAATGATTCTTCGTGCGTGCGGCGTTTCCAGTCGGCGCGTGCAGCATAGATGTCTTCGTAAAATTCCGATTCGAAGTAGCCGGTGCGAATCAACTCATCGATAAGGGCATGAAACAGCTGCCAGCGAATGAGGGTGCCATCAATGTCGAAAACCGCAAATTTACGCTGTGCCGCCATCGGTCCAATCCTTGTCGCCTGTTACTTTGGCGAGGGTGTTCTCTACGATATTTTCGTGCTCGTCCAGCACGAGTTTACCCTTTAGCTTTTCGCCGGCGAGCGTTAACGGCAGCCACAATTTGTCAGCGGCACCATTCCATTTGCCCATGCCAAACCCACGCTTCTTCATGGCTAGCAAGATCTCACCCTCCCGCCGTAAAAATAAAATGGTACGTGGCTTCTCATGTAAGTGATTGTAGCAGCTTGACATAATGTTCAGGGTTGTAGTTAAAGTCATCGTGATCGCCAGGTAGCTCAACTACAGTTAGTTTGGGATACTTTTGCTTGAGTGTACTCAGATCCGGCGTGAGCCAGTCGTCATATTTGTTGCGTACCAGTATGACATTGTGGTTGTGAATGGTGTCTGGCAGGTTGTACTCGGCTATGTGGTGAAGTACGTAACGGACTCGCCGGGGATTGCGCAACGCGTAATAGATACCCCAGCCCTGACGCACCAGCCAACGCCGTAGTGGAATACGGCGTTTGCGAAATTCTAGGTTGGAGCGAAAACGGTTTTTGGCTCGTTCGCGTATGCTTCTGCCTGGCCAATACGGGGGGTTTACGATAATAATTTTCTGATCATGGGGAGTTTTTGGTATCCAAAGCGGTCCGGCGGAATGTGCCAAAATTATATCCGCACTGCTTGCGGCGACAGTAGTCCGGTATCCTGCTTCTCTCAACAATCTACGAAGCTTGCGGGTAGTGTATGGTCCGGAAAAGATACCGGGCAGGACGGCGACTGTCTGTCTCATGCGTCGAGGGTAATACTTATTGGACAGTGGTCGCTGCCCATGACTTGCGGGTGGATTTCGGCGTTTTGGATCTTGCTTTTCAGGCTTTCAGAAACGAGGAAATAGTCGATGCGCCAACCAACGTTGCGTGCGCGGGCGTTGGCCCAGTGCGTCCACCAGGTATAGTGACCGTTTCCTTGGTGCGACAAGCGGAATGTATCCACGAAGCCGGCATCCACAAAACTTTGAAAGCCGGCACGTTCTGCATCGGTGAAGCCGTGGGTGTTGTGATTATCCTTCGGGTTAGCGAGATCATCTTCGGTGTGCGCCACGTTCAGGTCGCCGCAAAAAATCACGGGCTTGGCTTGCTCCAGTTGCTTGCAGTAGGCAAGAAAGGCGGGATCCCAGTGTTTTTCGCGCATTTCCAGACGGGTTAGCTCGCGCTTGCTGTTAGGGGTGTAGACAGTTACGAGCCAAAACTTGTCGAATTCGGCGGCAAGTACGCGGCCCTCGAGGTTTGGGTCGCCGTACGTGTCGCCGGTAACGCCGAATTTTTTGATGATGTCTTTTGGAAAACCATTGATCACGTGCAGTGGTTTGACTTTGCTGAAGATCGCCGTGCCAGAATAGCCAGGCTTGTCGGCGGAGTACCAAAATTCCTCGTAGTGCGGTAATTCAACCTCGGCTTGGCCTTGCTTAGCTTTCGTTTCCTGCAAACAAAGGATGTCCGGCTGTTCCTTGGCGATGAATTCCTGCAAAGCACCCTTACGCACCACAGCCCGAATGCCGTTCACGTTCCACGAGTAAATCTTTAGCATAATTTAGCGGGCGGCTTCGAGGCGCGAAACGCGCGTGTCTAGGTCGTGCACTTCTCGGTTCGTATCGGTTACGGCGGCTTTTACAATCTGCATGTCTTGCTTGAGCTCTTCAAACTCATCCCGTTTCGGTAGGTCGGCAACTTGGGGTTGCATATCTCCAACTGCTTCGAGCACTGCTCGGTTCTGGTCGAGCACTTGTTCAAGCATTACGCCCATGCCCCTAATGTCATTGTCGAGGTCATCAATAGTTTTAGTCATAAACTTTAGTCTAGCATCGCGGCAGATTTTCTGCTAGGCTAAAGCCCAGATGTACAAACGCGTACTCCTGAAACTATCTGGCGAGCAGCTTGCGGGCAAGCATGAGTTTGGGATTGACCCGGAAGTAGCGCGTTACTTAGCAAAAGAATGCAAAAAAGTTCTAGAGGCTGGCTGCCAGGTGGTTTTGGTGGTTGGCGGCGGCAATATGATTCGCGGCGCGAATGTTGCTGGCAACGGCATCAAGCGCGTAACGGCCGACCAAATGGGCATGCTGAGTGGCCTGATAAACGCCATGGGCGTGACCGATATTTTTGAAAACGAAGGTGTGGAAACGCGCTGCCTCAGCAATGTGTTTGCCGAGCAGCTGACGGAGTCGTACTCGTTTCGCCGTGCCGAAAAGCACTTAGAGCACGGCCGATTGTTGATTGTTGCCGGCGGCATCGCCCGCCCGTACGTGACGCACGACACGGCGGCTGTAAGTCTGGGTCTGGAACTTTCGTGCGAGATGGTATTTAAAGCCAGCAAAGTTTCTGGCGTGTATGACAAAGATCCCGAAAAATTCCCAGACGCCGTAAAGCTCGACCACATCAGCTTCCAGCAAGCCGTTGAAGATGACGCCATAAAGGTGATGGACAAAGCCGCGCTCGGCCTCGCCATGGAGCAGCACCAGCAGATCACCGTCTTTGACGCCATGCAGCCAGACAGTTTCCTGCGCGCCGTCCAAGGCGAACCCATCGGCACTGTTATAAATTAGTTAATAACTTTGCTCGCTATTCATCCTTTTGGAATCATCAGTACGAATGCGCATTCGTATTAGCGAACATGACAAGCAGACAAAATAAGAAACAAAAGGAAGTACACGGCAACAGCGCCATGACAACCTAAAGGTCTTATCCTCTCTGAATGTCATGTTTGCAGGGTGGCCGCTAGACGGCGAGCGTGTAGTGCGTCTCGTTCCAGAAGCGCTTGCCGTTGAACTCGTGTGGCACCGTGCCCATGTCAGCGGGGTACCACTCCTGGATGGCCAGCTTGCCAGTCCAGTCCTTGGTGGCGACCTTCACCATCCACACCAGGTCACTGTTTTGGAACGGCCTGTCGATGATGACGGCGACCTCGCTGATCGGGCCGCGGCGGTGATAGCGCTGGATGTTCAGCCCGATGGTCAGCTCGTCCAGGGTCAGGGCCTTGGGATGAAGCGGGTTGCGGTGCGGCAGCTTGGGCTGCTGGACCACGAACACCTTGACGGTGAGTGCTACGTCGTAGAACTTGGTGTCGGTGGCGTCGAGCCGGCTGGTGTTGAGGCCGTCGATGTCGGGGATGAATGTCGCTTGGCTGACGGCGGGCCCAAGCTTGAGATCGTTGAGCGACACCGTGGTGCCGGAGGTAACGATGGTGCCGCTGGACTCCGCATAGTTGCGGGCCGCCGATTCGGCATAGACACCGGCAAAATCCACCCGGCGTACGAACAGACCTGCGGCGTCGTAAATGTCGACGATCGCGATAGGAGCATTGCTGGGCATGTTACTGCTTTCCCCTAACCTTTGGCATTGGATGCCACTAGCCTAACAGCTAGCGTGTGTCTTCTGTCTAACACACAAGGTGAGGTGCGAAACCACCAATATTTTGGGTGGATTCGTATCTCACCTTGTGTCTGTCTGCTTGTCAAATGGCAACTAATTGGAGCGAATCAAGCTCAACAAAAAGTCAATATATATTTATACCCACCATTCCGGCTTTTGTCAAGTATAACTTGCAGGTTTACACCTGTGGGGTTTGCGTGAGGTTGAGATTTGGGGTGTCGAGGGTTATGTGGTCGCCGGGTTTGGCTTGGCCGGAGAGAATTTGGGCGGCAACGCTGTCTTCCACGGTGCGTTGCAGCATGCGGCGCATGGGACGTGCGCCAAGGCGTGGATCGTAGCCGGCTTGGACGATGGCGCTGGCGGCGGCTGGCGTGAGTTCGACGCTGATGTTTTGCGTGGCCAGGGTTTGATTTACTTCGTTCATCATCAGCGCTACGACTTGCAATAGCTCTTCTGGCTTGAGTGGGCGGAACAGCACAATGTCGTCGAAGCGGTTCAGCAGTTCTGGCTTGAACTGACCACTATTGATGAGCTGATCGGTAAACTCATCCTCGAAACTTTCCAGACTCTCGCCTTTTATCACACGGTCGCGGATGGTTTCTGCGCCGGCGTTACTTGTTGCGATTATGATGCAGTCTTTGAATGATGCGCCACGGCCGCCGGTGTCGGTGAGCTGGCCTTCATCCAAAAGCTGCAGTAGCAGGTTGAGAATATTGGGGTGCGCTTTTTCAATTTCGTCGAGCAGCACGACGCTGAAGGGCTGCTCGCGCACGGCCAGGATGAGACTCTTCGCTTCGTTGGCGCCGTTGCTGAGCAAGCGCTGCACGTCGTCGGGCTGCTGGTATTCACTCATGTCCAGGCGGATCATGTTTTGCTCGTCGCCAAAATATACGGCGGCGATA
>JAICLK010000006.1 GCA_025927415.1 Candidatus Saccharimonadota bacterium
GAGCCGAGCCCGGAGCCGCAGGAAAAAGATGGCGAAACTCCAACAGAGATGGTAGAATAGGCGAAATGATTAGTACGGCTATCTCCAATATGAATTCCGGGGTCAGCAACCGCGCCTAAGGCTTGCGTGCGATTGTGGTGAATGACCCAGAAACCAAAGCCGCTCAACTAACCAGGAGACACAACATGAGAACATTGAGCAAAGACCTGAAAGCGGCGGTCGGCAAAAAGGTAAGCATCGAAGGCTGGCTGCACAAAAAGCGCCTGCTGGGCGGCCTGACATTCATAAATGTGCGCGACCGTGGTGGTCTGACGCAGGTAGTCATCAAGGATAAAGATGAAGTCGAAAAGCTGCGCGGTCTGCAAATCGGTACGGTACTGCGGGTTGCAGGTACGGCAAAGGACGAGCCTCGTGCACCCGGCGGCGTGGAGTTGCATGATGCCAGCTTGGAAATTTTGGTGCCCGTTACCGAAGAGCCGCCAATCGAGATAGACAAACCTTTAAGTCACAAGCCGGAAAATCTCGATACGCTGTTCGACCACCGGGTGCTGGGCCTGCGCAACTTGCAGGAGACGAGCATCTTTCGTATTCGCAGCGAGCTGTTGCGCTACATTCGCGAATTTCTGTACAAGAACGATTTCGTTGAAATCAACACGCCGAAACTGGTTGCCGGCGCGGCCGAAGGTGGCGCAGAAGTATTCAAGCTCGACTACTTCGGCAAAGAAGCTACGCTTGCCCAGAGCCCACAGCTCTACAAGCAGATCATGGTTGGTGTGTTCGAGCGCGTGTTCGAAATCGCGCCGGCATTCCGTGCCGAACTATCCGCCACAACTCGTCACGTATCCGAAGTGACCATGCTTGATATCGAGATGGGATTTATTAAAGATCACAATGACGTACTGAATATGCTGCAAGACTTGGTCTACGATGTATTGGTCCGTGTCTACAAAGAGCACGACGAGGAATTGAAAAGTCTGCATGCCCCAGAACTGGTTTTGAAGCCGGAGTTCCCACGGTACCCAATGGCCGACATCCACAAAATGTTCACCGAAGCTACCGGTAAAGACACAACCAAAGAACTCGATCTGACACCGGAAGAAGAAAAGTGGATCTGCGAATACGCGAAAGAAAAGGAAGGGTGCGAAGCAGTCTTCGCCACCGGTTTGCCCATCGAAAAGATGAAGTTCTATCACATGGCAGAAGACGACAAAACTGCACGCTCGGCCGACCTATTGTTCCGCGGCGTTGAAATATCGACCGTACCGCAGCGTGAACACCGTCACGAAAACTTAGTGGAACAGATGAAGAAAGCTGGTGTCGACCCGAATTCACCAGGCTTTGCCCACTACGTCGCGGCATTTAAACACGGCCTTCCGCCGCACGGTGGCTGCGGCTTCGGCATCGACCGTCTCACCGAAAAGGTCATCGGTCTGGCCAACATCAAAGAGGCCATCCTTTTCCCGCGTGACATCAACCGTTTGTCCCCGTAACTACGCTTTACTCGCGTGGCATATTGGTGAGGGCAAGTCGTAGCACAACAAACGCTTGCGCTTTTCTGAGGTGGAGTATAATTTACAATATATGGATGACGAGCGCGACAACCAGGCAGGGATGAATCGGCAGCATCAAACATCGACGATACCGCACGATGCCTACGAAGCGGCGTCTCAAGCGACCGAAGAGACCGATTACACGCAATTTACACCGCAACTGCGGTCCAAGAAAAAGTGGCCGCGCATACTCGGCCGAAGCTTATTAGTGATACTGGTGCTGGCCGGAATCGGTGCCGGTGGCTACTGGTTCTATACTAATCATTACAAAACCACGCCGCAAACTACGAACTCTTCTTCCCGCAAAACTTCACCAAGCAGCACTTCAGGTCAGAGTGCCGTCGAGCCAACCAAATCGTACGATGCAAGCGACCTGTCTTTGAGTTTTTCGTATCCCGAAAATTGGAGCGTTGCAGATACCAATGGCAAACTGACCGCCACCTCACCCGCCATGCAGTTGACCGGCGCTGATGGCCAGCCACAAACGGGCCAAGTAATTTTGACCATTAGCAGTGCAGCCGCCGCCGATTTTAGCATGTTCAAAAAAGGTGGTGCCGTGGCGGTGTTGGCCTCGCAGAAAGTCAGCTATGCCAGCCCTGCCAGCACGCAACGCGCCAACACGTACATCAGCTTTCTGCAGTATGCGGCCACCACTACCCACGGCGCGTTGGATGGCATTTTTGTGACCGGCGACAATGGCTACAAGTATGGGCAAAACGTTCCAGAAGCCGACGTTACCAAAGTCGACCCAGACATTCGCGTGACGTTTGTAAAGTGTGCCACAACTGCGTGTAGCGGCCCGCCAACAGCAACCAATATTAGCTCGAATGTGTGGAGCGACAGCAGCTTTGCCACACCAATTGTGAACATGATCAAATCGCTGCAACTGCAATAATCGGTTAGGCTTCGGTCTTGTTGTCGAGCGATTGCCACAGATACCAACAGGCGATGGTTCGGTATGGCTGCCAGTGGTTTTTGGTCGCGATAGTTTCGATTTGTTTGGGCGTTGGCAGCTCGTCCAGCTTGTAATTTCTTTTGACGGCGGTCCGCAGGCCCAGGTCACCGGTGATGAGCACATTGGCGCGCGCCATGCAGAACATCAAAAACATGTGTGCCGTCCACTCGCCGATGCCTTTGACGGCGGTAAGCTCGGCAATGATCTGCTCATCGGACAACTTTTCAAATCGGTCAAACTGTATCCGGCCATCCAAAACGTGCTGACTAAGGTCGCGTAAGTACACAACTTTCGCGCGGCTAAATCCAACTGCCCGCAGCTGCTCATCAGATAATTTCAGCGCCGTTTCTGGGTTCGGCTGTTCTTTGTCAAACAATGCCCCGAACCGTTTATTGATGCTGGCCGCCGCCTGCACGCTGAGCTGCTGCCCAACAATCGCCGTAGTTAGCTCTTCATAATAGCGGCTGTGCGGCCGCAAAGTGCACAGCCCATAATGCCTAATCAACGGTGCCAACACCGGGTCGGCGTTCGCCAAATGCTGTGCTGCCGCCCGCGCCAGCGCCTCATCCACAACAGTAATCATCTTCCCCAGCATAGCATGCCCGCTAAAACGGTGGCACTAGGGACCCCTTGACGAGGAGTTGATTGTATTGACTTATAGTGACATAAGTGGTAGAATAGGAAAATCCACAAACGTGGGTACCAAAACAAACAGATACAAGAGGTGAGTAAGATGAACAGTAGTACCATTTCGGCCGAGCTCGGTTTCCGGCTCGTCGTCCCCCAGCAGACCATCACGCCGCTGGTGGCCAGCCTGTACTACTCCAGCGACGACCCCTACGCGGTCCGCATCGCGTTCCACGTCGGACTCGATGAGCCCGTGGAGTGGATCTTCGCTCGCGACCTGCTTTCCGTCGGCGCCACCTCCCGTGAGGGCCAAGGCGACGTCAGCGTATGGCCGTCCGAGGGCGCCAGCGGTGCCGGCCAGGTGCTGAACATCGAGCTGTCCTCGCCGTTCGGCCAGGCTCACTTCGAGACCGCCACCGACGACGTCGCCGACTTCCTGGCCCGCACCTACGAGGCCGTCCCGGCCGGCAGCGAGGCCAGCCACGTCGATGTCGGCGCCGAGTTGAGCGACTTGCTGCGCCAGGCGTAGTTCCTCACCAAAACCCTGCCATGGAGCAGGAAACATTCGTCCACAACTGTGCGACGAATTACCCCCAAATGGCCCGGAGTGAGCCAACAAATTCCTCCAATGGGAGCTGGACAGTCTTTGGTTGCTTTTAGCAACAATAAACCAAAGACTCCAGCTTCCCGAACAACCCATGTATGTCACAAATTATTATGATGAAGCCCTTGAGCGTGATCTTATAAATAATGCTAGCCTTATCCTAGACGCAAACATTTACAGGCGAAAGGTTCAGCAGTATATTAAAGTTCCTAACGGGAGAAAACAAACATGAGTTGGTTGGTGCTTTTGACATTTTTTATTGGGCTGACATCGAGTACGCTTAGCGGCATGGGCGGCGGAGGCGGCGGATTTATCACCGTGCCGTATTTTTTATTCATTGGCCTGAACCCGGCGCACGCGCTTGCCACGGCGAAGATGGGCGGTGTTGGTACGTCGGTGGGCGCCATCACGGCGTTGCGCGGTAAGGGGCTCGTGAATCGAAAACTGGTGATGCCGTTTATGATTTTAACCATCGTTTTCTCGCTCATTTCTGCCTGGCTGATTCCGCGACTCGACCCGACGTTGTTCCAAAAAGTCATTGGCGTGACGCTCATTGCGCTGTCGCCAACGCTATTCATCAAAAAAGCCAGCTTTCAGTCGGGGGAGCGTTCGCGGCCATTTATCATCCTGGGCTTTATTTGCTACGCCGTGTTTAGCTTTTTGCAAACGTTGGTCGGCACGGGCATGGGTTCGGTACTGGTCATTATTCTCATATTTTTGTTCGGGCTCGGAGCGCTGGAAGCCAACGCGACCAAGCGTGTAGCGCAGGCGTCGCAATCGGCAATCTTGTTTGTGCTGCTGGCTTTGCAAGGGTTGGTGATGTGGTGGCACGGGCTGGCTGGCTTATTAGGCTCGGTCCTCGGCAGCCATCTCGGCACTAAAATTGCCATCAAAAGGGGCGAGGGTTTTGTGAGGGTCATGCTGGCGGTTGTGATGTTAACCTCGGGCGTTGCGCTTGTTTTTTGATTGTCGCTGGCTGGCGTTTTCTGCTAAACTTTTTTCAGAAGGAAACGCTTATGGCAGACAAAGAAGACAATGAAGATTTTGAGTCCGTAGACATCGTCGACGAGGATGAAAACGACACACACAAGGCCGAAGATACTGAAGCGCCGGTTAACGACGATGAAGGCGACGCGGGTAGGCTTGGTGACGAAGAGCAGGTGATGGCTGGCACAGAGCCGCAAGTGCGCGATGACGTTGTCCCGCCCAAAAAGCAGAACAAAATCCAACGTTTCTTTGCGGGCTATTGGCGCCATAAGAAGTGGACACTGCCACTTACCATTTTGGTGCTCATCGGCATCATTTTTGCGGTGCCAGCCACGCGCTATCCGGTTCTAGCCTTGGGGCTCAAGCGCGACTTTACCGTGACGGTCAACGACAGCAAAACGCATACGCCAGTCAGTGGCGCGACGCTTACGCTCGACGGCCACACGCTCACCACAAACAACGCAGGTAAAGTAACATTCAAGGCCAAAGTCGGCTCGCGCCAGCTCACCGTGGACAAGCAGTATTACCAGATATCAGCTACGAAAGTTTTTGTTGGCGTAAAAGGCCAAGGCGCTGCAAATGTCGAGCTGGTCGCTACCGGTCGCCAAGTACCTATTAAAGTAGTGAACAAAATCAGCGGTGCACCGGTGGCAAACGCCGAAATTAAAGTGCTGGACACCGAAGCAAAAACTGATGCGAGCGGTAAGGCAACCATCGTATTGCCCACTGACTCGCCCACGCAAAGTGTCGCCATTTCGGTCAGCGGCTACAACACCTCAAACGCAAAGGTTCAAGTTACCAGCGACGTGATTGCGGCCAACACGTTCCAACTTACACCGAGCGGCCGCATATATTTCTTATCGAATTTGAGCGGTAATATCGATGTCGTATCGGCTAATCTTGATGGTACTAACCGTCAAACCGTGCTGGCCGGCACCGGATCTGAAGAGGCAAACAACACCGTATTGCTCGCCACAACCGACTGGAAATATCTGGCCCTCCTCAGCAAGCGCGACGGTGGTAACGATGCCAAACTCTTCCTCATCAATACCGCAACTCGCCAAACGACGACCATGGATTCCGGCACGGCCAGCTTCCAGCTCGTCGGCTGGAGCGGCCACCATTTTGCCTACGTAGTAAACCGCGACAATGTACGGGATTGGCAGAATGGCCAGCAGGCACTGAAGAGTTTCAACGCCGACACGGGCGCCCTCACCACGATTGACCAGACAACAGCATCTGGCACATCTGAGCAAAACTTTGCTGGCCAGAACTTTGGCTATGGCAACACGACCGTGTCGATAGTCGGCAATAAGATCTTATATACCAAGCAATGGGATGGTGAAAGTCTATCGGGTAAACAAAACCAGATCTTTAGTGTAAGTACCGACGGCACAAATAAGCAGATATTAAAGTCTATAACTCTGGGTAAAAGTTCCGGAAACTTTTACAGTCTTGTCTATAATCCCGAAACAGTCTACGTCCAGGCGGAACTGTACAGTGATAAAGGGCCAGCCTCAACCTATTACATTTACAATGCTGGGAACAATACGTTGACGCAGAGTAACACCATTACCGACAGTACGTTCCAACAGTACCAGCAAGTGGCAACGACGTATTTGGTCTCGCCCTCTGGCAGTCAGTCATTCTGGAGCCAACAGCGCGATGGCAAAAATAGTTTGTTTGTGGGTGACTACAATGGCGGCAACGGCAAGCAAATCGCATCCTTAAGCGACTATCAAACCTTTGGCTGGTACACTGACAGCTACTTGTTGGTCGAAAAGGGCGGGAGTGAACTGTACGTCATGCCCGTCGCCGGCGGTAACGCGCTGAAACTTTCCGACTACTATAAGCCGCCGCATAACTACTATGGCTACGGTGGCGGCTATGGTGGCCTCTAGTTCTGACACTGTATAATTCCTTTCGTGACAACGAGTGAATTTCGGGAAACAGTTTGGGATTTTTACCACCAAAACGGACGGCACGATTTGCCGTGGCGGCAGCCGGAAGCCGACGGGACGTTTGGTCCATATAAAATTTTGGTGAGTGAAATTATGTTGCAGCAGACACAGGTGCCACGTGTGCTGCCAAAGTTCCAGCAATTTATTGGGCAATTTCCAAACGCGTACGCGCTGGCGCATGCGTCGCTCGCCGAAGTTTTGACTGCCTGGAATGGTCTGGGTTACAACCGCCGCGCCAAGTTTTTATGGCAGGCTGCGCAGATGGTCGAACAAGACTGGCACGGCACATTCCCGCATGAAGTTCTGCAACTACAAAAGTTGCCTGGCGTCGGTGCAAACACCGCTGGCGCGGTAGCAACCTACAGCTTTAACCGTCCAGAAATTTTTGTCGAAACCAATGTTCGTACCGTGTTCATTCATCACTTTTTTCACGATCAAACAGCTGTCGCAGACAAAGAAATTTTAGACTTGGTCAAAGCAACGTGCGATCGGGATAATCCACGCGATTGGTTTTGGGCGTTGATGGATTATGGCACCTACCTGAAACAGAGTGTCGGCAACCTTGCCCGCCACAGCAAGACGTACGCCAAACAATCGCCCTTTGAAGGTTCGCGTCGCCAGCTGCGCGGTGCGATCATTCGAGTACTACTTGAACAGCCGCGGACACAGACAGAGTTAGCGGCCGTTTTAGTCGATGGCAGGCTGGATACCGTGCTCCACGACCTTACGAAAGAGGGACTTGTTAAACAAACTGGTGAACTTTTTGCCATTTACTGATTCATGCTAAAATGAGGACAGCATAAGCAAAATTCTAATCAGGAACAGTATAAATGGATCCACAAGCAACTCCCCCAACAGATAACAGCAGTCAGCCAACAGGCACTGAGCCGACACCGAGCACGGATGCCTCAAGTGCATCACCTGCCCCAGCCCCAGCAGCAAGCCCAGAGACAACTGGTACTTCCGGCGACACCGCTACTCCGGCTGCAGCACCTACCGAAGTGCAGCCAGCTGCTGCTCCCGCTCCGGACTCGGCCACTTCCGAACAGCCGGCAGTCACTCCACCAGCTTCTGACACGCCCGCCGCACCTCCTGTTGTTGACCCATTGGCCTCCACTACTCCTGCGCCTATGGCTGGTGCGAAGCCAGCGAAGAAAGGCATGTTCGGCATGCCGATGAGCATGGTTATTACGCTGGCGGCAATCGTAGTCGTCTTGCTGCTGCTGGTTGCGGCCTACGCATTCGTAAAGAGTAAATAAGCCTGGTGACATTCGACGAATACCAGAAATTAGCGCTCACCACCGCGCACACCGACCCGCAATACGTTGAAACCCTGATGGATAAAACCATTTGGGCGATGGGCGTTGCCGGTGAGGCTGGCGAAGTGGTTGAGAAGTGGAAGAAAATCGTTGCCTACAAAGCTGGCGAAGTTTCTGACGACGACTTGGCCGAGCTTGCCAAAGAGCTAGGTGATGTTGTGTGGTATATCGCCGTGCTGGCACACTCGCTAGGTTTGAGTTTTGAAGATATCGCACAGCGCAACGTCGAAAAACTCAAAAGCCGCAAAGCCCGCGGTGTTATCAAGGGCGCTGGCGACAATCGCTAGCCTATTGTCGGCCCGAAGCAGTATAATTCCCTGGTAATGTCAGAAGTATTTCCAAATAACTTCGAATCCTTATCGGATGACGAGGAGAACAAAAAGAAAAAGAGAATCGAAGGTTTCTCCAGCAAGTTTGAGCTGCCAAAAACACCGCAGACAGAAAAGGCTGCTGGCGACACGCCACCCAAGTTTGGCGAGGATTTCTTGCGTCCTAAGCCGCCGGAACCTGAGCCGCTTAAAAAGCAAGAAGAACCTTCCGAAGAAAAACTAGCTGCCGAAAAGTTGGAACAAAAAGAGCAGCCGCAAACCGAACTTACCCAAAATCCAGAGCCTTATCGCCAAACTTCGGCAGCGGAAACGCACACACGGGCGGCTCAAGAGCAACTGGAGCATCTGCAAATGATGCAAGAAACTTCCGGCGAAGAAGACGATGAGACAAAGAAAAAACGCCGGGCAGATGATGCGGCAGTTGTGGAGTCTACGCAAGGCAACGCGCAGCCAGCGAAAGGTAACGAGCCAGCGCCTGAGAATGTTTCACCTGCAAGTGATACTTCCATTGCGCCGGCGATAGAGTCGCTCCCGCCGGCAGAGCAGGCCGAAACGGAAGCGGCATTCCAAACTATTGCCCAGCAGCCGGAGTTGGCAGAATTAGCAGCTGTTACGCTGCCCGAGCCAAGCCAACCGAGCGAGGCAATTGAGGCCGTGGCCAACGAACAGCTTTCTGAAGATGAGGCATTTCGTGAACTCGCCATGCGGGAGTCCGGCGAAGATCCGGGCAAGTGGACAATGCACGAACTATCACCCAAAGAGCAGGCCGAGCAGGCTTCGTTTGATCGGCTTGTGCAGGAACATCCCGAGCTGGAGCCGCTGGCAGCTGCCAACGCGAGCGGCGCAAACGTAGCAGTAGCAAACGCGGACTCGCCGCCGCCCGAAGCGGCTGACCTCAATCCTGCTGCTAATAGTTTGCCGAACAATCTAGGCGGCGCAGAGACTCCGAACACACCAAACCAACCACAGGATCCGAACTCACCCCCCGGAGGCTTTGGCAATCCAGATAATCCAAGCGGATCGAACGGTCGCGGTGGCAATAACGGTGGCCTTCCGCCCAACCAACCGCCGGGCAGCCCCAACTTTGGCAACCCGAATTTTCCGAACCAGCCTGCAAATCCGAATGTGTGGATGCCGGGCGGCAATGCACTGAATCCCGCCGTATGGATGGGTTTGTCGGCGCTGGCAGCGCAGCAGAAGATGAATTCACTGCGACACACGGCGCGGGAAATCGGACTGGCCGGTGCGGTGGGCGTGCTTGGCCTTGGGCTGGCAGCGGAGCATATCGCCGCCAAGCGGCGTGACCAAAAGCTTGGCCAGCGGATAGATCAACAGCATAGAGTACTGCAGCAAACCAATGAAACGGTTCGCAGCGAGCGGCTGCTGCATCACGAAACCAGGCAAAAACTGGAGCATTTGCGCACCGACCACAGTGCTACCAACGAGCAGTTACAGCGAACGCAGCTTGCCGCCAATCGCACACCAGAACAGATGACTGTGCCGCGTGGAGCGGTTGAAACGCCGATAGTACAGCTTGCTGAGACTGCGGCTGGCACGAGCATTATTAGCGCGACGGCTATGGCAGAACTCGCCGCCAATGCGGCCAAAAACCGCGAGACTATGCCAACCATGAACGACCGACATTTGGCTAAGCAACTTCGGCACAATCGAGAACTGGGCAAAGCTATTCGGCGCAATCCTGAACTCCGACGAGCATTGGAAGACAACCGCCATCTGCCAAAACAGCCGGAACAAACAGGTGAGGGAGGTATCTCCCGTCAAACGGAGAACACCGCTTTAGGCGAAACGCTGCCACCAGTGCAGCAAATCCGACATGAACTGCCGGAAGTTGCCGCGACAGCTGCAGCTGCCAACGTTATTCGTGATGAAACGCGGCATGAGCGACTTGGCGCACAGCATACCGGCGCAAGTTTGTTCAGCGGCGTGGCAAGCGGTAGCGGTGCAACCGACGCTAGCTCGTCGACACTTTCGGCGCCAGGCTTGCCAACACTGCAACCAGATTCTCGATCTTCTGCAACTGTCCAAAATCAGCTCGGCCCAGCCGAGCCAAGCCACGCAAAACAACTCTCCAAAGACCCGCGGACGTGGGGCGTTATTACCACTATCGTCGTGGCACTTGTGGCAGCAATCTTTTTGCTCTAATGGGCGAGGGTTTGGCGGAGCCACTCATCGAGTGAACCGCCACCGCCACCAGCCATGCCGACCACCATGTCGCCTTTATCGAGATGTGCTTGGATGGTGCGTTGCAAATCTTCATCCATCGCGGCTGGCATGGCGAGGCCGGGTTCGCTCAAGCGAGCAATGAGTTCATCTGGCGGAATGATTCGCTGGTTCGGATCTTCGCGCGCAAGATAGCTCGGCAGCCAATACACTTGCGCTGCACCGCGGAAACAATCTTTGTAGTCGTTTATCATGTAGTGTTGGCGCCGGTTGGTTAGTGGTTCGTACACAACGATGAGCGGTTGATTTTTGCGTGCGGCCAGCTCTAGCGCTACGCTCATGGCGCCGCGGATTTTCTCGGGCGTGTGCGCGTAGTCGGTGTAAAGGTTTGGCGCCAGTTGTTCCATTCGCCGTTGCAAGCCAGGAAATTGGTTGATGTGCTGCATGAGCGTTTCGAGCGGCGTGTCGGTAAGTTGGTGCAGTGCTTGCACTGCCAGCCAAGCATCAAGCCGGTTGTAGTGGCCGGCAAGTTTGAATTGTTCGATGTGGGGGTTGTCGCTCGGAAAGACTGCCACATTGCCTGCTGGCTCAAGCCCGAGATAGTCGGCGTCCTCTTGCCATAAAATGGTGTGTTTGCTTTGGGAAATGAACTCGCAAAATGCCTGCTGGTAATCTTCGCGTGTGCGGAAAATTTCATGGTGATCCCAGCTGACACCGGTGATAACACTGAAGAACGGCTCGAACGCCAAGAAGTTGCGGTCGAACTCATCGGCCTCGTACACAAAATATTCACTGCCGGACACATACTCGCCCATGTCGCCAAAGGGAATTTTGGCACCCACCGAATAGCTGACAGGCAGGCCGAGCTGCTTGAACAGCCAAATGGCCATGGCAGTTGTGCTGCTTTTGCCATGCGTGCCAGCGACGGCCAGTAGTTTGAGGTTTTTTTCTTTGATGATGAAATTGAGCAGTTCATCGCGTTTACTTACGCGGATGCCGTGCTCGGCGCAAAACTGTAGCTCTGCCGGCTCGCGGTTTTCCATGGTGAGAGCCGAGGTGTACACTAGCCAATCAAGCGGCTGCCGCGCATGAGCCACTTCAATATTTTTGCGCGTCTGGCCGATGTGAATATCAGTAACGCCGTGCTTTTGTAAGTTGCGAATGTACTGTGAATCTTGCTTGTCCGAACCGGAAACGTCGAAGCCGGCTTGCTTGGCAATTAACGCCAATGGCCCAATGCCTGTCCCGCCGATACCAGAGAAGAAAATATGCATACAATCAGTGTAGCACCTCTTTCGAGCTTAAAGCGGCCTAAAACGAATGACCTGACCACCTGCAATCCTGAGCTTTGGAGAGGGCTTATTTAAAAATTGTAGCGAACAGGGGCGAAGCTATATAATGGACATAAGCATGAATAAACGTCAGCTGCATCACTTTTGGACTTGGTTCCGGCGAATCCAGCCACGATATTTTTTGGCGTTGGCTATCGTGAGCGCCGTGGTGTGTGTGTTTGCGCTGCGCGCCAACAATGAGCACATGATTCAGCTCCGTAACGCCGTCTATACGGCCGACCAAAGTAATGGTAACGTCGCGCAGGCGCTCGAAAATCTGCAGAAATACATCTACGGCCATATGAATACCGACTTGGCGGCGGGTCCGAATGCCGTTCATCCACCCATTCAACTAAAGTATACATACGATCGGCTCGTCGTCGCCGACAACGTGCGTGTGCAAACGGCCAATGCGCACCTATACACCGATGCGCAGACGTATTGTCAGGAGTTGATTCCCACCGGTTTCTCCGGTCGTTACCGCGAGTCCTGCATTAACCAATATGTCACCACACACGGCGCAAAGCCGGCAACTATCCCGAAGAATGTGTATGAGTTTGACTTTGTGGCACCCAAATGGTCACCAGATCTTGCCGGCTGGAGTTTGGTTGCAACTATCCTTCTCTTGCTTTTCGGCGTCGGTTTTTGGGCTGCCGACGGCATCATCCGCCGCGAGCTCAAGTAGTGCCAAGCAGGGTTTTTGATGGTACGCCCCGCGCTCTCTTTGCCGCCGTAAGCTTGATCAACTAGGCCTCACGGAAGAACCTAATCGAGTGGGGTTATACGAAGCCTTTCCTTCTTTTCCTGGTTAAAGCAGAGCTGCAAAGGAAAGACCTATCCTGTGAAACCTTCGTGAATCGTCGTTTGGGCCGAAAAACAAACGGCCACCTTTTCGTGTGGCCGTTTGTTGGCTAGTTCTCGTATCTATTAATGAGTTGTCTTGGTCGATGAGGAGGTAGAAGGCTGTGTACTAGTCGAAGCCTGGCTGGTGCTGTTCGACGCCGAAGACTGCGAGCAGTTCTGGCCGTTCGGGTTGTTCTTGTAGTATTCACTAATCTTCTGCGCAACCTGGCCGTTGCTCTTTAGGTTCTCCCAGAAG
Source organism: Candidatus Saccharimonadota bacterium (assembly GCA_025927415.1). Classification (GTDB taxonomy): domain Bacteria; phylum Patescibacteriota; class Saccharimonadia; order Saccharimonadales; family UBA4665; genus JAICLK01. The sequence goes on from JAICLK010000006.1 coordinate 12,944, forward strand.
TAAACCTGGCCGCGATTGATGACCATCTCGTCTTGCGGTGCGTGCAATTCACAACCAAGTTTTACGAGGGTGTACGAGCTGTTTGTGCTGCTGGAACTCGAGTTTGAATTCTGAATGTAGAATACGTTTGTAAGGTCGATGTAGTTGTCGGTGACAGTTTGGACGTGGCCGAAGTAAACCTGGCCGCCGTTGGTGCCATTCACGTTCACGAAAACTGCTTGGTAAGCGCTCTTGTCGACAAATTCCGCCTCTGACGTGCCGTTGTTGCCAAACGCAAAGTAGCTTGCCAAAGCACCGATAAGAATAGCAATCGAAATGAGCAGCGCAATGGTACCAACAGTGAAGAAGCCGCCAAATTTGCCGCTAGGATCATTCTTCTTGGCCTTGCCGACCATGCCGGCTACCGACAGTGCACTACGTTGTGTCGGTTCGTCGTCGCCACGACCTGTTGGCACGTTACGTGTATTGCGATTCATAAAATCCATGAATTGTCCTACCCCTCTGAAGTGTTAATTCTTATGCCTCACAGTGTAATACATAAGCAGGAATCAATGCAACCTTTTCTTGAAACTGAAAGTTGCAGTTGCAAAAAGGTTGACAAACAAAAACGGCACGGGGTATGTTAGGTGTACCATTAACAATCATAAGAGAAGGGAATTGTATCAATGGCATACAAGCACACTAACTCAAAAGGTGTAACCTACTACCTGAACTCAAAGGAAGTTACGCTCCGCGGTGGCAAAGTTCAAAAGATTTACTACTTCAGCAAGGACGAGCGCCCAGAAGCAACCGACCTACCTGAAGGTTTTGTGGTTAACGAAAACCCACGCAACGGTTTCTTGACCGTTAAGCGCGGTTAGTTTTTCCTAACCGTTCAGGCGCCTCGGCATCCGCCGGGGCGCTTTTTTTGTCCAGTATAAGCATTTGTTGGCGTTGGACGCCTAGCAATTTCAGGCATTCGCACGAAGTTGCTGATCATTCGGGCGTGTGGTAGGGTGGGATGTATGAGTGTTTCTGACGAAGTGATTCTCAGGGTAGAAAATTTACAGAAGTCGTACGATGGCAAAAAGGCTGTAGACGGCATCAGCTTCGAGGTAAAGAAAGGCGAGATTTTTGGCATTCTCGGACCGAACGGTGCTGGCAAAACGACCACGCTCGAAATGATCGAGACGCTGCGCGAGATCGACGGCGGCACGGCAACTATCGACAGCGTAGATGTGGCAAAGCATCCATACAAAATTCGCGGCATGATTGGCGTGCAGCCGCAGACGCCCGGGTTTCAGGACAAAACGAAGCTAACTGAACTCATCCAAATGTTTGCGGCTGCGTACGGTGAACGTGTGAACCCAAAAAAGTTTTTAAACGAAGTAAACTTGGGCGAAAAGGCCGACAGTTACATAGAAAATCTGTCCGGCGGCCAGAAGCAGCGGTTTAGTATTGTGGCGGCGCTGGTGCACAACCCAAAAGTCTTTTTCTTGGACGAACCGACAACTGGTCTTGACCCGCAAGCTCGCCGCAACCTCTGGGATTTGATTACCGAAGTTCGCGACCGCGGTATCAGCGTTATTCTAACTACGCACTACATGGACGAAGCCGAGGTATTATGCGACCGCGTGGCCGTTATGGACCGCGGCAAAATCATTAAGCTGGATACACCGCAAAACCTTATTAAAGATTTGCTCGGTCGTGGCTTCAAGAAAAAGCAGCACGTCGAGCAGGCAAACCTAGAGGATGTGTTTATCGACCTAACCGGAAAGGCACTCAGGAGCTAATATGGGTAGCACGATTGGAATTATCATCGCAGTGCTAATCATCGCTCGCATCGGCTGGCGTGTGTATAAAAAGAAACGGCCAGGCAAGGGCGAGTCGGCAAAGTCGTACAAAAAACTCAACCCGATGCAGAAGAAGTTTTACACCGTTTGGGTATTCTTCGTTGTCAACATCAAGCGGCTGTTCCGCGATGGCTTGGCGCTGTTCTTTACCTTTTTGTTCCCGCTTATTTTTCTGTTTGTGTTTGGCGGATTGAACAGCGGCAACAAGTCCGTTTCCTTTAATGTGGCGATTATCAATGAATCGAAAGCGCCGTACGCGCAGCAGTTTGTGACGCAACTGGAGCAACAAAAGGCGCTCAAAGTAGACAAAGCTGTTACGACATTTGCCGGCGCCAATGAAAAGATGAGTCGCGGCGAGCTGGACGCCACCATTGAATTGCCACCGGCGTTTGGTGTGCGGCAACATGGACAAACGTACCCAGGTGGCCAGGCAGTCGTGCATTACACGCAGAACAATCAAAGCGCGGCCCAAACGCTCACCACCGTTCTGCAGGCCGAATTCCAATCTGTTAACACGCATTTGGTTGCAACCAAAACGCCCTTCACCGTGGCTAGCAAGCAGAATAACGAACGTTCACTCAGTCAGTTCGACTACACTTTCACCGGTTTGCTTGGCTTCGCCATTTTGGGTGCCGGCGTCTTTGGGCCGGTGAACGTGTTCCCGGAACTCAAGAAAATGGGCATCTTGCGCCGGCTGCACACCACGCCGCTGCGCGTGTGGCAGTATTTCCTGAGTGTGATGTTTGGTAACGCCGTGTCTGGCCTGATGTCCATCGCAGTGATGTTTGTGGTGGCTATGACCCTCTTCCACCTCAGGATTGTGGGTAATTACTTTGAGCTGGCGTTGTTCCTCATCTTCAGTATTGTTCTGATACTTGGCATTGGTCTCGCGATTGGCGGCTGGGCTAAGAACGAGCGCCAAGCGGCGCCGCTGGCCAACATCGTGGTGTTTCCAATGATGTTCTTGAGCGGCACATTTTTCCCGCGTTATGTTATGCCGCACTGGCTGCAAAATATTTCCGGCTTTTTACCGCTCTCGCCGGTGATTGACGGCGCACGATTGATCGCCACCGAAGGCCAGCACCTCACGCAAATTGGCACCCAGCTCGGCATCATGGCTGCGTGGCTTGTCATTGTTTACGCCATCGCCTTCCGCGTCTTCAGGTGGGAATAATGGCTCATAAATCGCAGACTGAATTGCGGAATATGTTGCAGACGGCTGCAACCAAAGTTGTAGTTGGTGGCATGTATGCACATTACAAACAGCCAGAGCTAACCTACAAAGTTGCAGGGCTTGTCATTTGGGAGGCAACTGACGAAGTTGCTGTATTGTACGAAGCGCAATATGGCGAGCGTATCACCTTTGCACGGGCACTAGATGTGTGGCTCGAAAAAGTTGCCTGGCAAGGCGAAACAGTCCCACGGTTTTCTAGAGTAGAGGAGTAGAGGTGTAAGTTCATGGAGCTCATTGTTGATTTGCACGTGCATTCGCACTACAGCAGGGCGACAAGTCGGAACTGCACCATTGAAGGTTTGTATTTTTGGGGCAAACTGAAGGGCATCAATGTTATTGGCACGGGCGATTTTACGCACCCAAGCTGGTTTGCCGAATTTCGCGAAAAGCTGGTGCCGGTTGCAGGTGGGTTGTTCGGGCTCCGAAAAGATATTGCGGGAGAGATTGATAAAGTGTTGCCGCCGAGCGTGCGTGGTAATTTGATTCGTTTCGTGCCGAGTGTAGAGATTGTCACGATTTATAAAAAGGGCGAGCGGGTACGCAGGTTACACCAGCTTATCATCATGCCAAGTTTCGAGGCGGTGAGCCGGCTGAACGCGCAGTTGGAACGCATTGGCAATTTGAAGGCCGATGGTCGGCCAATTCTCGGCTTGGATAGTAAAGAGCTTTTGCGTCTTGCACTTGAGGCCGATAAAGACGCGCTGTATATTCCGGCGCATATTTGGACGCCGTGGTTCGGGTTGTTCGGTAGCAAATCTGGCTTTGATTCCATTGTGGAAGCGTACGAAGATTTAGCACCAGAAATCCGTGCCATTGAAACGGGGCTTTCATCTGATCCGGCCATGAACTGGCGGCTGAAGCAACTGGACGGCATTGCCATCATCAGCAATTCTGATGCGCACTCGCCGCAAAAACTCGGTCGCGAAGCGACGATCGTGAGCACCGATCCAACTTATATGGATGTGATTGGCGCTATGAAAACCAATGACCAACGACTCACTGGCACCATCGAGTTTTTCCCGGAAGAAGGCAAATATCACTACGATGGCCACCGCACGTGCAACGTAAAATTCTCGCCCGAAGACACACGGGCGCACCACGGCATTTGCCCAGTTTGCGGCAAGCCACTCGTCGTAGGCGTGGATTACCGCGTGGCCGAGTTGGCCGACCGCAAACTAGAAGAGGAAAAGCCAAACAAAGTAGTGGAGTATATCGTGCCACTCACCGAAGTTATCGCCGAGTTGCACGGAACAAAGTCGACAACCGGTAAAGCGGTAGTTGCCGAGTACAATAACCTTATCGCCCAACTCGGTGACGAATTTAGTATTTTGCGGAAACTCCCGTTGGAACAAATCAAAGCCTACTCACCGCAGGTCGGCCTGGCAGTCGAGCGCATTCGTACCGGCAAAGTACACAAAACTCCTGGTTACGATGGCGTCTACGGCACCATCAAAGTTTTCAAAGACGCACACGAGCGTACCGAGACGCTCAACCAACTTTCGTTGCTGTAAGCATCGCGTTTGCTCAGGTTTTGTGCCAGGAAGTATACTGTAGATATAAACAAAAGGAGGTGTTATGAGTGCAAAAATGAATCCAGTAGTACATTTTGAAATGGGATATCTTGACCGAGAGCGAATGAAGCAGTTCTACAGCACGGTGTTTGGCTGGAAGCTGCGGCAATTTGGCGAAGACATGGGAAATTATGTGGTGGCGCAGACAACCGAGACTGATGAAAAGGGTATGGTCAAAACGCCCGGCAACATTAACGGCGGCTTTTATGCTAAGACTGACAGCCCGGATTCGCAAGCGCCGTCGGTAGTTATTTCGGTTGATGACATCAACGCCGCCGTTGAAGCAGTAAAGAAAGCTGGCGGCAAAATCAAAGGTGGCATGATGCCAGATGGTACGCACACCATGGAACCAACGATGATCCCTGGCGTTGGTCTGTGGATTTCTGCCGAAGATACTGAAGGCAACCGTTTCAGCATTCTCCAACCGAAGAGCTAGGGCCATTTAGCTGTTACAATAGGTATACGCTTTGAAACGACCTTCGCATCTGTTGTAGGTGAAGCAAGGAGAGCGCTACGGCTTGCGTTGGCGTATTACTTTTGAGCCAACGCCCGTATCTCCTCTACAACTTCCGGCAATTCTGTCGCATCCTCACCCTCAAAGTGTCCGGCTAGGTGCTTGACTATAACCTTCGCGTGTAGCTCTTTTTCGCAGACTTCCCAATTTTCCTTTGGTACGAACGGATCGTTGTCGGAGAATATGGCAGTGAAGTGATTGCTTCGTTCGGCTAGCTTGGCAAAATCAAGTGGCGGATTAAGCCAATCATCCAGTATTGCTTTTTGCGCAGCAGTCCGGCCTTCCAAATTCGGCACACTTATCCAGCCGGCAACGAGTACAACACCACCAACTTTTTGCCCTGGCGGCAGGCCAGTAAGAAAACGCAAGACAGCCTGACAACCAACGCTATGCCCGACCAGGATTGTATCCTTGTTGACGGTTTGAATTTGTTCCGACAGCGCCGCCAGCCACGCTGACTGTTGAGGCACCTCGGGGTTGGGCAGCAGTGGAATATGAATCGTAAACTCGGTTGTTTCAAGCGTCCGTTTCACATACGGATACCAATGGTCGCGGGGGCCAGCTCTGCGAGATGGGATGATATAAACTTGCTTCATGGCAGGCGCCTCCTTACCATCTAAGTACCTAATACGGATTAAAAATATAATTTTATCAACTTCAGAGTTAGGCTGCAGTGAAAGATTTCACAACTAAGGAGGGTATACATGCTCAAGGTTTTTACTCGCAAGGTACAATAGCAAAGCCAAAGTGCCGCTATACCAAGTATATTTTCCGTAATTATTATATAATATAGTTAATGAACTATAGAAAAGACTTGCCGAAGCCGTTTTTTGTGTTGGCACCGATGGACGATGTGACGGATACGACCTTCCGTCAGATTGTTGCTAGTACGGCTGCACCAGATCTTTTCTTTACTGAGTTTGTGAATGTGGATGGACTGATGAGCCCAGGCCGCAGTAAACTGCTCAAGAAATTGCGGTTTGTGGCGAGCGAAAGAAGGTTGGTGGCGCAACTGTGGGGATTGAAACCAGAGAATTTTAAAACTATAGCCGAGCAGATTGCCGATGGCACAATTGCTCGCGAGCTTGGCTTGCCGGATGGTTGCAATTTTGTGGGTGTCGATCTCAACATGGGTTGCCCGGCAAAAAGTGAAGTCCAAAACGGTACTTGCTCCGCGCTCATCAAACCAGAAAATCGCGAACTGGCGGAGCAAATTATCGAGGCCACGCGTGAAGGTTTGGCTGGACGGCTACCGCTCAGCGTAAAAACTCGTCTCGGTTTTAGTACGGTCGACATGAGCTGGTTCGAGTTTTTGCTCGGCAAAAATCTAGACATGCTGAGCGTGCACGGCCGCACGCGCAAAGAAATGAGCAAAGTGCCGGCACATTGGGACACGATCGGCGACGTGGTGAAACTGCGGAACAAGCTGGCGCCGCAAACCATTATTGTTGGTAACGGCGACGTCGAAAGCTGGCAGCAGGGAATAGAACTTGCCCAAAACTACGGCCTCGACGGCATTATGATTGGCCGCGGCATCTTTCATGACCCGTTTGTTTTTGCTATGGCGGACACCACGCACTCGGCACATTTTGAATTTTTTTCTTCCGATGCTCGACGCTGCAAGCCAGATACGGCTTACTCCGCTTCTCAGAAAGAAAATCCAAACTGCAGGGGGGCGCATGATGTCCGTAACCCCTGGGGTGCTAAAACCAAGGTCGAGCGGGTTGAACTATATCGTCGCCATGTACAGTTGTTTGCACAGACGTGGCAACATGGCGAGCGCAATATCAAAACCCTCAACAAGTTTTGCAAAGTCTATATTAGTGACTTTGATGGTGCTAAAGAGCTGCGCGAAAAACTCATGGCTGCAAGCAGTGCGGACGAGTTGCTGACACTACTCGCCACCGCCTGAGTTGCAAAAATGGTATACTTGGTGGGTATGATTAAAGCCGAACATCTGGGTAAGCATTACCGTGAAAAAGTTGCAGTTGATGACCTCTCGTTTGAGGTTGCAACCGGCAAAGTGACTGGTTTCCTCGGCCCAAACGGCGCAGGTAAATCTACCACGATGCGCCTGATGCTTGGTCTGGATAAGGGCAGCGGTACCACAACTTTCGATGGCAAACGGCTGTACGAGTATGCCCGGCCGTCGCAAGTCGTCGGCATTTTGTTGGAAGCAAAAGCGTACCATCCTACGCGTACGGCCCGGCGACACCTGCAGGAACTGGCTGACGCCGGCGGCATTGACTCGAAGCGCGTCGACGAAGTGCTGGACGAAGTCGGGCTGAGCGCCGTCGCCAAAAAAGCTCCGGGCAAGTTTTCCTTAGGTATGAGTCAGCGACTTGGTATAGCCGCGGCGATCTTAGGCAAGCCGAAATATCTTATTTTGGACGAGCCGGCCAACGGTCTCGACCCAGAAGGCATCGCCTGGCTGCGCGAGTTTCTAAAAGCGTACGCCGATCGCGGCAACGCCGTATTTGTGAGTAGTCATCTGCTGAGCGAAATGGCGCTGATGGCCGACAACGTGGTGGTTATTGGCAAGGGCAAGCTCATTGCCGACACGTCCATGACGGATATCATCAAGAACAGTGGCCACTCGGGTGTCTTTGTGCGGTCGCCGAAACTTTCGCAGCTCGAACGGGTGCTGAAGCGCGACGATGTTACGCTGAGTAAGGTAGACGGCGGTTTGCGTATTTCGGGAATGACAAGCGACGAAATTGGTAAGTTGGCCTTCGGGGCAAATGTACCGTTGTACGAGCTTGCACCGCAAGCTGCTTCGCTCGAGGAAGCATTCCTAGAACTGACGGCCGGCAGCGAAGAATTTACCAGCAAAAAGGAGAGCGAGTAATGCTTGCCAGCTTAAAATCTGAATTTCGTAAATTGCTCACGGTGCGCTCGACGTACGTCATCGTTCTTATCGGTCTGGCAGCGGTTGCCCTTTTTGCCGGGTTTGGCGACGGGTTCAAAGCTTCGCACGACAGTCTGCAATCGCCTACCATGCTCATGGATGAGTCAAGAAGTGCTGTCCTGTTTGCCGGCTTGATTCTAGCTTTCGCGGGGCTACTGTTACTTGGCCACGAATAC
>JAICLK010000012.1 GCA_025927415.1 Candidatus Saccharimonadota bacterium
AGCGCGCCTTCAGCCCACCCATGCCCACCAAGATCACCAACAATTGCAAAATTGCGCCGGCAAGCGCGCCAACACCCAATCCAACTAAGCCAACGTTATGCCGAAAAATGAGGATGCTGGCGATGATGGACAAGTTGTAAAACAGCGGTGCTAATGCATAAAAGAAGAAACGGCCGAGCGTCTGCTGGGTGGCGGTTAGCACGCCAGAAATAGTAAACAGCAGTGGGTTAAACGCGATGAGCCGCATAATGATTACGGCATTATGGAGTTGTTCAGGAGGGACACCTGGCTTTGCTAAGCCCGGCGCAACCACATAACGAATGAGCGGATCGGCAAAAATGAAGATAACTATGCCGACAACTCCCATAATCACCGCCAACAAATTCATGAGGCTAGCCGACAGCTCCCACATGCCTTTGCGGTCACCCCGGTGCAAGTGGTCGCTCAGCACGGGCATAAATGCTACACCTAAAGCGCCAGCAGCAATGGTGAAAAAGAAAAAGTCCGGAATGTTGAACGCTGCAAAGTATGCACTGGTGCTCTGCGCACCCGAAGGCGGGAAGTTGGCACTCACCATCCTGGTACGCAGAAAACCAAGCAGCTGGCCGATAAACGACGAGCCGATTAGAAGCGTTGCCACCGCGCTGAACGGCACGCGGCGCTCGCGCTTAAACGATTTGGTTTCTGCAGAAGTTGGTGTCATAAGCTTACATAAAGTATACCAAGGATATGGTCACGCGGCGCGCAAAAATGAGCGACTTAACAGCCACTTTCAATCCTGTTATCAAGCACCGCGCGGGCTTAATGCTTGATGTGCAACACGCTTGGGTCTTCGGCTGGCTGTTTTGGCTTTGGCACCGGAGCAGGTTTGGGCGATGGGGCTAGTCCCTGCTGCGGTGGTTTGGGCTGGGGCTGTCTCTGTTCTGGTGGGGTTTGCGGTGCCTGCGGCTGGTTGTCATCACCGACAGGTTTGCGTTTGCGGCTACGTTTTCGTTTGCGCTTGTGCCCTTCTTCCGGTGCCAGTTGTTGGTCCGGCGACTTTTGCAGCACGAGGTTCTCTACTTTTTCTACCGGTTTGGCCGCCGTTTCGGCCGGGTGCAAAATGGCACCCATCACCGTGCGGGCAATGCCACTTACATCGTGCGGTTTTTTGGGAGCATTAGGAGCTGGCGATGGCTGCGTGCCAGCGGGTTTTGTCGGCGCCGATTGTTTTGGCTCGACATAAGCCGTAGTTGCTACGGGCACGGGCGGCTTGGCTGGTGGCGGCTTGGGCGAACCTTGTGCAACCTTCGGCTGCTCCTTGCCCAAATCTAGATACCGTTCGCCGACGTAGCGCTCCACCACTTCCTTGCTCGAAGCAAATAGTGCCCGAGAGTGCTCAATAATAAACGTTGACTCGTCGTTGTTTAGCGGCGGCAAATTGAGCGAGATGGCCGAGAAACCCGGCACCTTTTCCCCACCAATGGTCATGCTGAGGACGAAGTGGCGGTTGTGCATGTGGATGAGGTCGTATTCCTCGAACTTCGGCTCGAAATATTTGAGCATCACGCGTGAGTCATCGGCGCTCATGCGAAACGCCACCAGCGAGCCAACGTTACCAAACACGGCGTCTTTGACTTCTTGCATCATCTGCGCGGTGTACTGGTTGGCAACGGTGAGGCACAGGCCGTACTTTCGGGCCTCACTCAAAATGGTCGCGAACGAATCGGTGGCAAAGTTCTGGAATTCGTCCACGTACAGATAGAACGGCTCACGCTGTTCGGCACCCACGTCGGCGCGACTCATGGCTGCAAGCTGTACTTTGGTAACGAGTAACGCGCCCAGCAAAGCGGCGTTGTCTTCGCCGACCAAGCCGCGGCTGAGGTTCACAATCAGGATTTTGCGCTCGTCCATAATTTGGCGAATGTTAAAACTACTCTTCGGCTGGCCAATGATATTGCGCACCAGCGGATTAGCCGTAAACGCGCCCACCTTGTTAAGCACCGGCGCCACAGCCTCGGCTGCGAACTTGTCGTTCCAGCTGGCAAATTCAACCGTCCAGAAGTTGCGCACCACGGGGTCTTGTACAAACTTCAGTACCTCGTTGCGGAATTTCTTTTCGGTGAGAATACGCGTAATATCCAGCATGGTTGCCTCTGGGTAGTCGATGAGCGCCAGCAGCGAGTAACGCAAAATGTACTCCAGGCGCGGACCCCAGCTGTCGAACATGCGCTTCAGCACGCCGATAAGCTCTGAGCACGTGTGGGTTTTGAGTTTAGGATCGGTGACTTCCATTGGGTTGAACGCCATTGGAAAATCAGTGTCAGCGGGGTTGAAGTAGATAACGTCTTCGGCGCGTTCGCGCGGAATTCGGCGCAAGATGTTCTGCGCGTAGTCGCCGTGCGGGTCGATAAGCGCAAAGCCGTACGGGCTATAAATATCACTGATGGTAAGCAACTCCAAAAGACCAGACTTACCAGTACCCGTTTGTCCGATGATGTAGAGGTGACGGCCGCGATCGGACCTCGGCAAGCCGAACATCGTGTTGTGGCCACGGAAGTTAGTGGCCGCGACAGGGCTGATGTCTGCCCGAAACTCACCTGGGTTGACAATAGGCAAGTTTGCCGGCGGCTCGGCCGTCTGTGACGAAGCCCACAGAATATACGGCGTTTCCACGGTGGTGTGCGGCAAGTGATACAAGGTGGCGACTTCTTCGATGTTGAGACTATAACCACCAGCCTTGCCAAACGTTCGCGCCTCGTAGTGCCCGATCAGAGTCGCCTCCGTGACGATTTTCTTGGACTCAAAACCATTCAGATATGTCGTGTTGAACTGCTTGTAGCTGGCGATGATAGACTGCATGCGCAGCTTGGCGACTTGTTCGTTGGTGTTGCCGCGGTACACAATGCGCAAGCTGCACTCGAAGGCAAGTTTCTGGCTTTTTTCTTCGGCCGCGCTGGCCCGCACTTGCTCGTGCTCGGCCAGCTTTGGCGTTTCCGCTTTCGTCTCTGGCGGTGCCCACAACATGGTCGCCAAACCCTTGGTGGTCAGCTTCGGACTTTTTAGGCCTGCCAGATATTGCTCGGTTTTCTTGTGCCACATTTGCGAGGCTGGCTTGATGAGCATTTGCACCCACGCTTCTTCATCGTCCTCGAACTTGGCCAACGTTGCGGTGATAGCTGCCAGCGGATCTACCTCGAAACTCTGAAAGGTTTTAATAGGCAACACGTCGCTGTGCGTCAGCTTCATTTCGGTGATGAGTGTGGTGGTATAGTGTTTCTCGGGATTCGCCGTGTAGTCTGGTACTTCGGAAATTTGCACCGTCGGATACTGCGCATACACCTGCTCTTCTACAAAGCTCTTTAGATAATTCGGCACCCACACATAAAAACCGATGCGCTTGCCCAAAACCGCAATCTCAAAACTGATGCGTTCCCGTAAAAACTTCGGTGCAAAAAAGCCGCCGCCAGTTTGCGGAATGGTGAGCAAACCCTGCAAGCTAGCGAACATTTGCTCGGCCGCCAACTCCTTTTTATCGTTGGTGCGTGGCACTTGCAACAGCAGCACGACGCCCTGCTCTTGTTTCGGAAGTTCCTTTGAGTGTGTATTTGCCATAAGGAAATTGCCACAATGAGATGTGGTTACGCCTATTTTCTCACTTTTTGGCCGTGAAATACAGCTGCACTACCTATTGCTTCCCATATCCTCAAGTAGACCACTTGGGGAATAAGCCTCCATGGCTGTTGTAACTTCTAATACGTAGTTGCAAACGGGCCAACGTTTGCACTGTACGTGGCCGCTGGTGTCAGCGATGGGACCGTACCAAAGCTGCCACCGACACTACCGGTTATAAAGCCTTCAACAGCGTTACCGAACGATAGGAATTTAGCCGTTGTACCATTGGATTGTAAACCGATAATGTAAGCGCCAGGTCCATTGATATTCACCGTGCTAGTAAAAGCAAACTTTTGCTTGGTGTTGGCCGCTGGTGCAGCCGTACCGGCAGTAGCCGAGTTGGCGAGTACAGTGCCGCCGGTTGCCGCCCACAGCGCAACAATCCAACTGTCCGTACCACCAACACTGCCCGTATTCACAATAATGCCAGTGAGCGTAACATTGTACGGAATCCAAAGCGCAGCGTAATACCAACTACCGGCTGCCATGGTTGTCGAAGTACCCGAGCTACTGTTTAGTAAGTTCGCGTACCCGCCCGTCGCAAAGGAGGTAAACCCAGTCGTATATGGTGCAACACCTGCCGAAGGCGTAATTGCACCAGAAAATGTAGTGGCGTTAAGCGTCTTCAGGCCAACCTGGACCGTGCTGCCCGAGCCAGCATTAATGCTATTGGTGGTAGTCTGGCTAACCGATACGCCCTGCACAAACACAGTAGCGCTTGTTGCCGAGTTAAAGTCTACCAGTGGGTGCGAAGCATTGATGCCGCCATTGTTCGGCTCCCGTAGGCCCGTTAATACACAACTCGGCCCCGCTCCATTCATGCGTATAATCGAGTTGTACGAAGCACCACTCATGGTTGGATAACGAATTGATAATCCGTTAATAATGGCCGTGGACGTTTGGGAAACGTAGACAAACCCAAATCCGGGCGTTCCACCCACCGTAAGGTCCTCAAGGTGCATACTGTTGACAACAGCATTGCCGACAGTCACAAATGCCACCGCCTCAGAGTTGCTAATTAAGGCGTGCTCGACATTAAGCTGGTTAATAACCAGCTCGTCCCAATACTGGAAGTACACCGGCCAAGAAGCGCTATCGGCATTACCGGAAGCGTTGTTATGCACGTAGACATTATTAAACACACAGCCCGTACAAAAAGCGCCCAGCCCATTGCTACCGATAAATCTAATCGCCGCAAATGAATAACCGAGCACCTGAATGTTCGTAAATGTACAGCTGAACAAGCCAGCCTTGGTAGTAATCGCCGGATTAACCGCCATGCCGATATACACATTTGCCATGTATACATCTTCGAATAGACTCTCGAAGCATGAGCCAACTGTATCATCACCAAATTCTATAGCGATTGCCGAAGTCTGAGCCGACGTTTGTTGCGAAGAATACGTAAAGCCTAAACCGCGTATAAGTTGGTGTGAACCGGCAACTTGCACGATTGGCGTGTTGGCTGTTGCCTGCACAATTTTAGTGCTGGCGGAACCATCACCGTAGATCTGCAGACCGCTCGATTTCCAGTTAAGCGTAGAGGAAATTTTGTACGTACCGGCCGGAAAATAAACCGGCACTTTGGCCGAAATGGCAGCTGTAATAGCGCTGTTTATAGCAGCGGTCGAGTCGGTCGTGTTGGTAGGGTCGGCACTATATGGTGCTTTAGTGACATTGATCCAGTCGGTACCTCCGGGAGGGCCGGCCGCAATTTGCGTATCAACATAGTTCTTGGTGGCAGCATCTTGCGCAGTAGTAGGGTCGGTAACCGTGGTGAGCTTGTGACCAATGGCCGTGTCGGCAGCGAGGTGGAGATTAGTAACAGTGGGGGAGGTTGCGGTGCCAGCAAAGTCGCCAGCCAGCTGGACGATGCCTTTGCTCGAGGTGGTGGCATCGGCAGCAGTAGGTGCAGCCTGGTTTGTCCATTTACTCGTGCCACTGTTGTAGGTGAGAACTTGTCCGTTAGCGAGGCTAGCAGTAGCGACATCCGTAAGATCCGTTGTTGCAAGCGTCACTACGCCAGTCTTCCCAGCTACAGAAGTAACCGGCGCGGACGGCGCGGCAGCCCACTTTACTCCCGTCGTTTGCGTGCTATCCGCAGTCAGTATTTGTCCGTTCGTACCAACACTTAGTTTGGTGTACGCACTAACTCCCGTACCAATAAGAGCATCACCCTTGGCAGTAAAGTCACTTTTATGTACCACGGCACTGTCTGCCGCCTTAGCCGCCAGGTCGGTAGTAAGATTGGCAACGTCGCTTTCTACTAAGGTGACGACACCGGTTTTGCCGGCAACAGAACTAACTGGTGCACTGGCCGGCGTACTCCAACTAGCCGCCGTCCCACTGCTCGCCGTGATAATCTGGCCACTGGTTGGAGTACCAGTCACGCTAACGCCATTGACTTTGGCAACCGTAGGGATGGCAGCAGTGCCAGCAAGGTCTCCGGCTAATTGGACTTTACCCTTAGTTACCGTAGAGGCATCTGGTGTGGCGATGGCAGTCACTTGCGTATCGACATAGTTCTTTGTAGCAGCATCTTGCGCAGCGGTAGGGTCGGTGACGGACGTGAGTTTATGACTAATGGCCGTGTCGGCAGCCAAGTGGAGATTAGCGACAGTAGGAGAAGAAGCGGTGCCAGCAAGGTCTCCAGCCAGTTGGAGAATACCTTTACTGCCAGTTGTAGCATCAGTTACCGTCGTTGAGGATACCGTACTCGGCGCCCAGGAGTTGCTGCCAGAGTCGAACGCGAGCACCTGACCATTAGCCGGCACAGAGGCATTGACACTGGTGCCTTGAATTTTAGCAACAGTCGGTGCAGTGTTACTGCCGCTAAGATCTCCACCGATTTGGACAGCGGTACTTGCCTTACCGAGATTAGTTTGCGCCGAGGAGCTAAGATCTGTCGTGGGAATACCACCAGCTGGGCTCGTATAGGCACCGGCCTGCTGGATAGCGGAGGTGCTAAGCGTACCGTCAGCATTGTGTGATACTTTAAGGAACTGGTTAAGGATGGTTCCCCAGTCACCGGCATCACTGCCAGGAGTTGGTAAGCGTGTCATATTCTTTTTGGTATTCCTTCAAAAATTAAAATTTTCCTTAAGGTGCAATTTAACCACCATGCACCCTAACACACAAGGTGCTTGTGCTTCTAATTTTCGGTTTTTAGTACAGTGCGGCGGTTTTGGGCATGTGAGAGCCTTCGAAGATCTTTTTGACTTCGTCGGCGTCAACCGTTTCTTTTTCGAGGAGCTTGTCTTTGAGGGCGGTAAGATATTTGGTGTTAGCCTTCACAACTTCGCGGGCGCGAGTTGCAGCTTCGGTAATGAGGCGCTCCACTTCGTCATCAATAGTTTTCGCTGTTTCGTCGGAGTAATCGCGTTCATGCACCAGGCGGTCGAGCATCATGCCATCGTCCACATGAAACACCTGGTTGCGCAGGTTGTTGCTGCCCATACCTTGGTTTACCACCATGTCGCGTGCCAGTTCGGCAGCTTTTTGCAGGTCGTCGCCGGCGCCCGTGGTTACCCATTCGGAACCATAAATTACTTCTTCTGCGATACGGCCGCCCAGCATGCGAGCGAGAATATCTTTAAATTCGTTGATAGAATGGTAGCTTTTGTCTTCTGGCGGGATGAACCACGTGACACCGCCCGTGCCGCCACGTGGGATGATGGTAACTTTGTGCACCACGTCACTTTCCGGCAGTACATGGCCAACGATGGCGTGGCCAGCTTCGTGGTAGGCGCTCAGCTCTTTCTCTTTGTCGTTCATCACTTTAGTCTTGCGCTCTGGGCCGATGGCGACGCGCTCGAAAGCCTCAGTTACATCGGCGTTGGTGATTTCTTTATGATCTTTGCGCGCGGCAAGAATGGCCGCTTCGTTGGCGATGTTTGCCAGATCTGCACCAGAGCTGCCAGCACTTTTTGCGGCCAGCGCATCAAGGTCAACTGCTTTAGCCAGCGGTTTTTCTTTGAAGTGCACTTTCAAAATTGCCTCACGGTCTTTGCGGTCGGGCAGGCCAATGTTCACGCGGCGGTCGAAACGGCCTGGACGCAGCAGTGCCGGGTCGAGCACATCGGCACGGTTGGTTGCCGCCAGTACAATAACATTCTGTCCCTGTTCGAAGCCATCCATCTCTACCAAGATTTGGTTGAGAGTTTGCTCGCGTTCATCGTGGCCACCACCCATGCCGCTGCCACGTCGCCGGCCAACGGCGTCAATTTCGTCAACAAAGATGATGCACGGCGCGTTCTTCTTGGCCTTGGCAAAAAGGTCGCGAACACGCGAAGCGCCGACACCCACGAACATCTCCACAAATTCCGAGCCGGAGATGCTGAAGAATGGCACGTTTGCCTCGCCCGCAACTGCTCTCGCCAGCATAGTTTTACCTGTTCCCGGAGGACCAACCAGCAGCACGCCTTTCGGAATGCGCGCACCGAGGTGCGAAAACTTCTTGGGATATTTCAAAAACTCCACGACTTCTTCAAGGTCTTGCTTGGATTCGGCACTGCCGGCGATATCTTTAAAACTCACCTTGCCTTTTTCGTTGCCGTACAGCCGGGCACGACTCTTGCCAAAGCTGAGCGCTTGGTTGCCCTGGCCTTGCGCGCTGCGCATCAAAAAGAATATGGCAGCGACGACGATAAGTGTTGGCAAAATGTACTCCAGCCCAATGGTCGCCAGCGTGCCACCCGTACTGGATGACGGCTTGTACTCAAACGTGGTTTTGCTGAGGTTGAAGCCAACGTCTTTCAGGTTGGGGTTTGGAGCGGTATACGCTTTCAGTGACGGCGTGTTGTCGCCTTTCTTGGTGATGTCCAGCTGGTCGCCGTTCACCAAAACTTTGTTGTATTTGCCTGCGTTGGCATCGGCAACGGCTTGGCTAATTGGAATTTCTTTGAGCGTCTGAGACTGCCCGTACGCCGCAAAAAGTGCAAATATAAAGACGAAAACAAGCACCACGAAAATCACATTGCGGACGTGCCCGCGGCCACCCCTTGCCGGTTTTCCTCGAAAAGGTTTTTTATCCATACGAAATAAAATTATACAGAGCCGCGCGCAATTTTGCTAACACTCACGTGGGTTGAGTGCCAACTGGCG
The DNA here is from genome assembly GCA_025927415.1 of Candidatus Saccharimonadota bacterium. Classification (GTDB taxonomy): domain Bacteria; phylum Patescibacteriota; class Saccharimonadia; order Saccharimonadales; family UBA4665; genus JAICLK01. The sequence goes on from JAICLK010000012.1 coordinate 8,758, forward strand.
CTTTTCTATCTTGATAGCGTGGGTGCCATCCACGTCGATTTGTTTGCCGGGCGCGTAGGTTTTTGCAGCAATTACGATGCGCTCCAGCGTTTTTTTATCGAATGAGCGGATGCCGCGAGCACGCAGCCACGCCGCCACCGCTTCTTTGGCAACTGCGTGCGGCAGCATGATGAGCCAGTGCCGATCCAGCCTGTTGGCGGCTGGCTGTAAGTGCAGCTGGTTGGTGAGTAGCTGGTCGATTTCGGCGTTGCGTCTGGCAGCATTACTAATAAGTTGTCTGAGTTTTTGACGATTTTCCTCCTCAAATCGCGGCAATAATTTGTGCCTAGCGTAGTTGCGCAGATAAGAAATGTCGGTGTTGGTGCTATCTTCGCGCCAGGGTAAACCATGGGCCTTTGCATAGGTAATAATGTCGCGCTTCGGCACGCCGAGCAACGGACGGCGGATATCGGCCATGCTTTGCAGCGAACTCAACCCCTTTCGACCCGTGCCACGCAGCAGATTGAGAATTGCCGTTTCCAACAAATCGTCTTCGTGATGTGCGGTGATGATGGCGTCGGCACCCGCTGCTTGCCGCACTCGCCGCAAAAAGTTGTAGCGAGCCTCGCGGGCCACGGCTTCGCTAGCCCGCCTGCCAAGGTGCACTCGGTCGTAGGCAAACGGCAAGCCATATTTCTTGGCAAGTTCTTGGACAAAATATCGGTCGTCGGCCGACTCCGGCCGAATGCCATGGTCGAAATGTGCCACTATCAGCTGAACATCCGGCCGCGCACGCAACAGTTCCAGCAGCACCACCGAATCCACGCCGCCACTCACCGCCACAACATACTTCCCTGGCGCAATATCAATTTCCATCTTATAATTTTAGCAATGATGCAAGTAATTTGCGCTACAAGTAACGCCATGAAATTTACTATTGGCACAAGAATTTGTGCTCGGTCTGGCATTGAGCTCCTGCAAATGCCGGTCGACATCGACGAAATTCAGGGCGAGAACGCCGAAGAAATCGTGGCCCACAAAGCCCGCGCCGCATTTGAAATTGCGCAAAAACCAGTCGTTGTTACCGATGATTCTTGGGCCATCCTCGCACTTGGTGGATTTCCGGGTGCGTACATGAAATCGATAAACCATTGGTTTCAGCCTGAAGATTTTTTGCGCCTCATGCACGGTATTGAAAACCGAGATGTTATCTTGCACCAATACGTCGCCTACCACGATGGGCTGGAAACCACGGTATTCGGCCACGACATCCCCGGCAAAATGCTACACGAAGCCCGCGGTAAAAATGACACCCCGGCCACTAAACTAATTACGTTGGAAGGCGATAACGGTCGTACCATTGCCGAAGTTGACGAAGCAGGCCAAGAATATGCATTCAGCCAAGCCAGCACTAGCGCCTGGCATGCCTTTGCCAAGTGGTACAAGGAACGCAGTGCATGAGCATGAAAGCAAAACCCGATATTCACCGCCTAATCGAACTACAGCAACTCCTGCTCAACTTCAGCAACATCGATCGCTTCGCCCGCCACCCAGATAACTTTGACCGGCGGGAGACCGACACCGAACACAGTTACGCCCTCGCCATGGCCGGCTGGTTTTTGGCTCAATATTTTCCAGAACTCAACATCGACACCGTGATGCGGATAGCACTGGTGCACGATCTGCTAGAAGTACATGCTGGCGACACATTCGCGTTTGCCAATGACGCTACCAAACAAACCAAGGCTGACCGGGAAGCTGACGCAGTCAAGCAACTCGCCAAAGAGTGGCCCGATTTTCCCGACATGCACGCCGCCATACATGAGTACGAGACCCGCCAAACAGCCGAAGCGAAGTTCGTCTACGCGCTCGATAAGCTAATGCCTATCCTGCTGAATTATCTCAACCAAGGCAAGGTCTGGCGTCACCACGGCGTCACATTTGAGGAATTTGTGGTAGAGAAGGAATCAAAAATCCCCCTCTCGCCAGAAGTCGACACGTACTACCGCCAGCTGCTTACGCTGCTGCAAAACCACCCCGAATTTTTTGCTCCCCCACGTCACAAGCCCTAGCCAACAGAGAAGAAATGTGCTATATTTTAGGCTGTCTTTAAAGACCAAAACTGCAATTCAAGCAGCGAAGCGCCTGCATGCAGTTTTGAGAGGAAGGCCATAGCCGTCAGTCAAAGTTTTTGGCGCGCAAGCAACAAAACGCGGCAGTGGCGTAGGGCCTGATAATCGAGCGGTAAGCAAGATTATATGCAGAGCCCGAGAATTCATTACTCAAAAATTAAAGAATTCTCGGCGCGAAGCTATACGAGGCGGCGTAGCTCAGCTGGTTAGAGCACAGGACTCATAAGCCTGGGGTCAGTGGTTCAAGTCCACTCGCCGCTACCAAACGAATTTTAGTGCCCTTTCCAGGGCGCTTTTTTGTTGCCACCCAAGCTGCGATGCGGTAATCTGGAGATACGCATAAATATGAAAAACCGCTACCAACAATTTTCTATCAAACTCTCTAGCTGGGCCGGCTCGCCCAAGGCGTTTATGATGGCTATACTCACCGAAGTAATCTGGCTCCTCACCGGTCCGATTTTTCACTTCTCCAACACGTGGCTCATCGCCATCACGGTCATAACCGATTTGGCGGTATTCCTTATGGTTTTTTCTATCCAAAACACCCAAAACCGTGACAGCAAAGCCGTGCAGCTGAAGCTAAACGAGCTGATCGTCGCCAACAACAAGGCGCGCGACACATTCGTGGGGCTGGAAAGTCTGACCGATGAAGAGCTATCTGATATCGATGAAGAGTTCAAAAAGCTGCTCAGCTCCTTGGAAGTCGCACCGGCTATGCACGCGCTTCACAAAAAACTCGCCCGCGAAAAGGAACTGCGCGACAACAGTAACAACCTGACTAGCAATATCCATAAAGCAGAACACCTGGTTGGCTCACTGCTCAATCCGCTCGGCACCAGAGACACGGCAAAAAAGTAACAACGCCGTAAATTTTACATATTGCTTTAGCTGCAATAATTATAGTTAAATTAAGTTGTAATGCAGAGAATGGGAACCAAATGTGCAAGCCGCCTGTAGGAACTTATCTTTGTGTTATTGTGCGATAGGCAGGCGTGAACGCCTGTTTTTGTTTTATAGAGGGTTGAGAGTTTAAAAAAAAGGGGATCTACATTATGGAAAATCGAGGACGGGGCCTACCACCAGAGGAAGCGCCAGACGAAATGATGTGCGAAGGAGAAGGGCCACCAGAAGCGACTCCCGAACAAGAACAGCCACCGACGATTTCCTTCGCAGAATACGGGGAACGAAAGGCACTTTTGTTTGCCAATGAAGAACTGCCGCCGATTGAGAAAGCCACTGAGCTGCTTTCTCTGACAAAATCAATTTCTGTAGATGACCATAACGGACGCCAGCGCGATGCGTTATGGGGACATCTTCGTAATGAAGAATTGCCAGAGATTCTTGGCGCAGATAAGTACAGAACATACGGCCAGGAATTATCCCGGGTACTGAGCAACGGCCCCGTAAACATGAACGTCTTCAAGGATCCCGTCGAAAGAGATACCGACACAACACCACCACTTGCTGAGCTACCCGAAGACCTCCGACTGGAAGTTGTTAAACGTTTTGTGGATCAAAAATTACTCAGGAAAAAACACCTTAGAGATAGCGACACCCTGGACATTGGCACGGCCAAAAATGCCATACGCAAACTAGAGCGAGGTGAGCTAGATACTGCACGACACGTCCGAAGAATTCTCAACCACCACGAGTCGCCACCTATCGAGACCTTGGAGGATGTTGAAGGGCTATACGAGAAACACGATGAAAAACGCGCCATACATAAGGTTCACATCAAAACCGATCAGCCGCGCGCTCACATTCTGCCGGTTAATGAACTTCGCTTAGGACATCAGGATGGACTTCCCGGTCTTCGACTTGTTCGTTCGTGGGCAGAAAAACTCAAAACAACTCCAGAGGAAGAAAAGCCAACTGCTATTTTGGTAACCAACTTGGTGCAAAGCGACTTTGCACACTTACAAGCAAAGAAACGCGGAGCGCTGGTGACTGACTTGGAGAGCATGGATAATCAGTTCAAGTCAGCAAAACTCCTTTTAGACGAACTTCGTGAGACTGACGTGCCGGTGGTGCTTTCTCTTGGTGCCGATGATCACCGCATGGCATACGATTACACGCAAGATGTTATCTCGGAGTTACGCGGCATTGCTCGCGGTAGCGACAACCTCATAACCTATTACGAGCAGAACAAACTATTGCAAGCTCGTACCTTTCAAGAACATCGGAAATTTCAAGTTAACTACATGCTGCCACTTTGTTATCAATTAGGTAGGCGCTTGCGAACTGCCGACGAAATGTGGGAGGAGACTGATGGTGAAGTTGAACAGAGTGAATACTTGGCACTCTACAGTCACATCAAACATGGCGCACCGCTAAATCCTGCACTCGGCATTAGTGAAGAAATGCTACGCGGGGTTGGTGAATGGCACGACAAGATGATAATTGTAGACGATGCCGACATTGTAATCGAAACCGCAGAAGAAGAACGGACATTCCGTTACCGCCACACGGAAGGCTTTAGCGAGGAACCACTCTATGGCAACCATGTTGTAACACCGCTGAGCATGCTCGGCAACCTGGGAACAAACGGCAACAAACTTCCCGACGCCACGCTAACTGGTCGCACCCAGGAAGGAGTGCTGGCCACGGCTAGCGGCGTTCCGGCGATCTCGTTACCCGGACTTACGGACCCTATGCAATCTCTCAACTCAAGCCAGCTTTACCGTCGAATTCCCGGCGATGCTTCGCTTCGGGCCAATGCAACTCGCCGCCGCTTATGGACGCCAACCATGCAAGAGTTCGGTCTAGACGATAACGACGACATGTACGTTCGGTTTATCAATAAAGAGCTTCTCGACATGGCCGACAGCCTGCCCCGCACAGCCATATTTGAGCTCTGCGACATACAGATGGGTTCGCCAACCAGCCGTCCAGACCGCCTCATTCAAGCCTTGTCGTACATTCTAGAGACAGCCGAGGAAATGCCGGTTGCTATCCAGTTTGCTGGCGACATTATCCATGGCCATATCTACCCTGGTTTTTCGGACGAATCACAAGCCATCGGGCTCATCCGTATTCAATCACAAAAACTCGTTGTCGAGGAACTGTTCATGAAAGTATTTGGACATCCCGACATTCCAAAAGCACTCATTGATGCCGTTGTTGATGTAGTAGTGCAGCAAGGAAACCATGACGAAGTGCAGCGCAAACGCGTACCAAACAACAACGACTCGAATATCGATTACCTTATCCGGGCAGCGCAAACCGCCTTCGATGAACCCGGCGAACCATCAAAGGTGCGTCACAACGCCATATTCCACACCGATACCGGCACGCCGGTGCCGACCTGGATGGCAACGTCGCACTATGGCGCCTACACCATGAAGACCGCGCACTATCACCTAATGCGCGGGGCAAAGGGCAATTCGGGCGGGCTACCTTTATACCATGCGTATCAACGCGCGCAAGGTATCGGAAGCCAAGAACGCTCCCACATCCTTGCCGGTGCACACTGGCACAATCCACAAGCAGGCATGATTGGCGATAAGGTCGTCATGGTTGGTGGTGCCGATGCAGAACGATCGCAGTTTGAAGATATGCTAGGTTACGATGCACAACTCGCCTTCAACCGTATCGACATTGGCGGTGGCTTGCCTCCGGAAGTTCGTTTTGTCCGCGCCAAGCACCTAAATAATCCCGTTAAGTACGGCTACTTCACCAAAGACAATTTGGAAGCCCAGGGTTATTACAATGACCCCGACTTCGATATAAACAAACATGGCCCATACTCAAATGATGCCTGGCCTAAGAGTGCGCTCCATAAGGCAATCAACGTCATCGGACGCCAAGCTAGTCAGCTCGTACAATTTGAGGCCGTCATGGACAATGACAACGTATACGATGAACACGGTAATCCTGTCACCCTAAACGATGCAACGCGCCGCGCCTTTGCCGTAGCC
>JAICLK010000003.1 GCA_025927415.1 Candidatus Saccharimonadota bacterium
CATTGTGTTCGCACGGAACGCTGGCTTTGATGCGACGACGAGTGATATCATCGGCCGCATCGACGCGGATACACGCCTGCCGAAAAATTGGGTTGCTCGGGTGAGGCGCTTTTACCAAGAAGATAAACATTTCGAAAAGTACGCATACACCGGCGGCGGCTATTTCTATAACATTCGTTTGCCACATCTTAACGGTTGGGTACAGGGGCAGCTAGCTTTCCGTATCAACCGCTTTGTTGCTGGTTATTACATACTTTGGGGATCGAATATGGCACTTCCACAGAGCATGTGGCGGGTGGTTCGCCCACACGTTTGCACGCGAACGGACATTCACGAAGACATGGACTTGGCAATTCACTTGCACGACCTTGGTTACCGTATTGCCTACAAAGAAAATTTGCGAGTTGGTGTGTATCTAAAACGCGCCCTCAGTAATCGGAACCAATTGCGCAAACATATGAGACGTTGGCCAAACACGTTGCGCGTGCATCGGTTTACGTTTTGGTGGATGGGTGTGCTTGGCAATATATTTCTGTGGTATGTAGTGCAGCCTTTTTTCTATGCAGCAGAAATGCTGGCGCGTCTACAGGGAAAACGGCCGATGAGCTAGGCTTGTCAAAAGGTCTGCAACTGTTTGGCCGGTGACACCGATGCCCTCGACTTGGATGTGGGGCTCATCGTCGTGCGGTGGCTCGAGGTGGTTGGACATGCGCTCAAAGTCGTGTTCGGGCAAGGTGAACTCGTAGCCGTTGCGTGTGAGCCGGTCGTGCACGGCGCGTTGTTTGGCAATCTGTTTTGGGGTGGTCACCCAAACCACAATAGTTTGCGCACCATGCTTTGCCGCTATGGCTCGCAGCTTTTCGCGGTCACTATAAAAGTTAAAGTTAGTGTCGTAAATTACGCTTTTGCCTTTGGCTAGCAGGTTTTCGACAACTTGGTTGAGGTGCGCGTACAGTTTTTGACTTTCTGCATGCGAATGGGTGGGTATGTCGAACATTTGCCGACGTTCGTAGTCTGCCCACACGTGCACAGCATCAGTTTGCTGATGAATGAGACGTGCGGTGGTAGTCTTCCCTGCTCCCGGGAATCCCAGCATCAAAAATAACGTTTGGCGCATTGGTTCATTGTACTGCATGCTAGGCAGGCTTGGGCAAATCGGTACGCCAATAATCGTCCAAGTGGATGATAGTTTTATAGTCGCGGGTAAGCTTGTTCCAGGTGATGTCCTCAAATCTGCCACTGGCAACGGCTGCGCCGCGAGCGACGGCGCGTGAAGCTGGGTCTATTGCCTCGTCTGGCATTTGATGGAGCGGGTCGAGCTTGGCATATTTGTGCAGGCCGATCGAATCTTCATCTGCACTGTGCCACAACAGGTGATACCACGCCGCATCTTCGAGTTTTTGCTGGGCGATGTTGTCGCCGGTGTACTGTTTGTGTGCTTGCTCCAGACCGAGGTAGTGCTCTTTTGCCGCCCACTCAACGTCACGTACCAAGGGCCGCAGTGCTTTGTCGACCAAAAAGCTGCCCAGTTTTTGATTGATGCGCACCAGTTCGTGGCCGGCTGTCAGTTCGCTTTCGTGTAGGGGTTCGCGTTCGCCAAAGTTTAGCGCCGCGGTAAAATAGTATTCCTGCAGCCCGGCTGCCGTAATGGTTTTTGTCTCGCCATTTACGGTATGTGTTAGCAAGCCGCGGCCGTGGTTCTTGTTGAGTTCGTGCAATGTTTCGATGGGATCTTCAGCGATGATGAACTCGTGCTCGTTATCCTCGTTAATATAGTCTTGCTCGACGAGTCGCATTAGCAGCGATGTGCCGGCGAGGCTTACGAACGTGCGCGTCTGCGACATATGTACATCGGCCGAGCGGATCTCCAGCAAGCCCCAGCCTGGCGACAGCTTGTCACGTGCACCTTCATGGCTATTGTTGCCATTGTGCATAGCGGCCAGCGGTTTGTTGCCGTGTGCAGTGCGGCTGCCGTAATTTTCTACCGTAACTGTCGCGCCGATGCCCGGCGCTTTTTGCGAGAGCAGGTAGTTGCCTTTTACCGGCATGCCGGCGCCATCCCAGATCAGCCGTGTAGCCAGATAGCTGTCCATGACGCGTTTTAGGCGCTGTACTTTTGCCACATCCTTTGGCCAAGGGAACAGCAGGTTTTGGTGGTAACCACGAGTGTTGACTCTGTCCTCTTTTGGATCATACGAGCCGCTTAGGCGCAAGACAGGAAATTGCCGTTTCTGTTCGAATGCACGCTGCTCTTTGCTCATCGTTGCCCACTCTTCGGCCGAGATTTTGGGAATATTGGTAACGGCGCGCATGATGTCAATGCCCTTGAATTCGGCCTTAGCGGTGGTTTTGGGATTGGTGCATTCTGGCGTGCAAAGCTCTAATCCGTCGTATTCGTATAATCTGCCGCCATTCGACAAAAACGTAGAGACAATAGCGATGCCTATTTCTTGCAGGTACTCTATTCTGGTAGCCTCAGGCAGCTTGCGTCCCTCTTGCACATGATATTCCACCTCGGTTCCGCTGGGCCGTGGTGTGTTACTGCCAAACTCAGCTGGTTTGAGCATGATACCACCATTATGAAACCATAGTGCTTATGTAACAAGCACACTTTTTGGTTGGTTTAAAAATCGATGCCCTTGTTGGCCAGGAATTTGTCGTCGAAGTGGTGTTTGAGTTTGCTCATGTTGGTGGCGATGTCGGTGAGCGGCAACAGGTCTTCAGGAAAGTTGCGGCCAGTCAGGCACAAGCTAGTCCCTGGCGCGCGGGTTTCGATGAGTTTTTTGAGTTGAGCTTTGGTCAGGAGACGATCATGCACGGCGTTGTTTATTTCATCGCAAATTACCAGCTCGTACTTGCCACTCGTCGCAGCCTTTAGCGCTTCTTCGTAGGTTTCCAGCGCAGCTTGTTTGTGCTGAGCTTTGGTGATGTCGGTAGCCGACAATTCGCCGGCGCCATAAAAGCCTTTGCCACCTTTATAAAAATAGAGCTGATCTTTAAATAGCGGCATAATGTCGCGGATAAACACGTGCTCGCCCACGCCCCAATATTTGATGAACTGGATAAACGCCACGTTCCAGCGGTTGCCCAGCGCGCGTACCAGCAAACCGAGGCTGGCGCTGGTCTTGCCCTTGCCCTCGCCGGTATACACAACAACTACCGACTGCTTGGTCTGAAAATCCTCAAACGCCATTACTCGAGCGACTACTTGCCTTTTTTCTCGGCCAAAACTGCATCAATTTTCGGGCGGTCAAAGCCAATAATAATAGTGCCGTCGATATCGATCACCGGAATGCCCGTCTGTCCAGATTTATCCATCGCTTCTTTAGCACTGGCCAGATCTGTCTCCACGTTTTTGTCGACGTACTGGATGCCCTTTTTGTCCAAATAATCCTTCGCCGCGTGGCAAAACGCGCACCAATCGGCGCTGTAAATCGTAATCGGAACCGTGCTTGCGTCACTCATACATTTAGTATAGCATTGCCAACAGAAACTTGCACAAATCAACTTTTGTGACACTATACTTTTCGCCTTCCACGAATGTGCGTTCGTGCTGACGAGCTCGAACAGATGAAAAAGCAAGAACAAGAATTGTAAATAATATAGAATTATGTTAAAATTTTGCTAATCTTTGTGAGTTTGACTCCGAGGATGGAACATTGGCAAGCACACAGATACAAAGTGAGGTATATTGGTAAACCATGTTTTTGGTTTGTTGCTACGCCTCACTTTGTGCGAGTTCATAAGGGACCGGACAACATCCTCATCATGTGGATGGAGCAGATACTGCTCGGTGTGGCGAATGAAAGGTGGCTTTTAGCCATGCGATTCAACTTCAACTCCGCTCTGACGGCGCTGCCCGATGGCAAGTTCGAGGAGAAGGCGCACAACCAACTCGTGCAGCCTATCCGGCGGCACATCATGGACATCGACGGCGTCACCGGATGCAACATCCAGCGGTACTTCGTCGAAGTGCAGTTCACCAACGACGTGGTTTCGCGGGCCGAGGTAACCCAGGGGGTGCGGTTCATCTTCCAGGTGATGGCTGAGGCCCAAGAGTACAACTTCTTCCCGAACCTGGGCAACAAGACCCTCAAGGTCACGCCGGTGCAGGAGAGCCGCTCGACCAGCTATTGGGTCTACGCGGACCTGGGTACGGCACTCGTCGACTTCTTCCCGGACCACGCCAACGAAGGCTGGGACAAGCAGAAGTTCCGCGAGGTCACGGCGCCCATCGTCAACGAGATGGTCAAGCACGACGGCGTGCTCGACTACGTGATCCGACCCTTCCAGGTTGGTCTGCGAGTTGACGTCCGGGTCACCACCATCCAGGCGACGAAGGACCACCTTCGTGAGGTGCTAACCCAGGTACGCCAGCTTCTCAGTACGTATCCGTTCCTCGAGGACGACGCGGAGCTGAAGCTCAAGCTCTGGCACCGCGCCTACTAATATTCGACACCCTCGCCGGGCGTGGCATGCTTTTACAGTGCCACGCCTCGGCGTGTCGTTTCCCCTTCCTCGCCTTTTCCTGTTCGCTGCCAATGTTCCTATTTTTTATTAACGAATGCAACAAAATTTCCTGCTCTGTCTGCCCGTGTCCGCTCCGTGAGTGCGTGTTCACGCTGATGAGTCCAAAAGGACGGAAAGCGAGCTTTATCTATAAACTGGGTTGCGCTATAGGGGTGCGGGCTGTTATAATTGGACCAGTAATGGAAAAAGCTTCCCTAGCGCCAAAACGGTCGCCTTACCAGGAAAGTGCAAAAAGCAAAAACGAATCGCTGAGTTCGATGGCCTCGACGCAGCGCAGTGTTTTCTTAACTCTCGCACTCAACATGAGCTGGCAGCTGGCACTCGCTGTGCTGGTGCCGACTGTTGGCGGCGTGGAGCTGGATAAGAAGCTGCACAGCGGCAGCGTATTCTTGTTCGTTGGCCTCGCACTCGCCGTTATTCTTTCGACGGTTGTAATGTGGCACGCCATGCAAACGGCCAACAATTTGCCGGCGCCAAAACTTACAGAAGCCCAAAAACGCGCTGTTAAAAAGAGTTATGAAGATGAGGACGACGAATGAGCTTCTTGAGCGTCTTTGCCGATAGCGGCCCATCCATCCACGTCGCGCCCGGCGTCGACTTTGTGTACCACGGTTTCAACGTCACCAACTCCATGGTTTGGGGCTGGTTTATTATTCTCATTATGGCCGTTGGCCTTGGCACGCTTGCTCGCCGCGTTTCGGTTCATCCGAAAGGCGGCATTGTTCAATATGTCGAGGCGGTTGTCTCGTTTGTTGTCGACTTGGTCGAGAACGCCTTTACCGACAAAAAGATTGGCCGTAAGTACGTGCCGTTTTTCGTAACGCTCTTTTTCTTCGTGCTGCTCAACAACTGGTCGGGGCTGATTCCTGGCGTGGGCGATGGCATTCAGGTGCACGGCCACCCGCTGCTCCGGCCAATTACCGGCGACCTGAACATGACACTGGCCATGGGTTTGGTGACGATGATCGTTGTCTACGCGGCTTCTATTAAAGAGATTGGTGGCTTCGGCAAATACATTCGCCACTTCTTTATCGGCAGCCCGCTCAACCCGCTGTATTTGATTATTGGGTTGATTGAGATGATTACCGACCTCACGCGTGCGCTGTCCTTGGCGCTTCGACTTTTCCTGAACGTGACCATCGGCGAGATCGTGATTGCCGTGTTTGCGTACCTCGGCGGCCTGCTCGCTCCGTCCAGTATTTTGTCGCCAATTACGGCGCTGCCGTTCACCCTGCTGGAACTGGGTGTGGGCGCGCTGCAGGCATATATTTTCGTTATCCTTGGCGTCAACTATCTGGCTATTAGCGTGAACAGCGCACACGACCACGATGAGTTGACGGAAGTTGAATCTGTTGCAGCTCCCAAGAAAGTTGTCGCGGCCAAAGGATAATTTAATTAAGTAAAAGGAGAAATTAATATGTTACCAACAGTATTCGCAAGTTCTATCACCCCGATGCAGTCGCTCGCACATGGCATTATGATCGGCGGCGGCTTCATCGGCCCAACCATCGGTATTGGCCTGGTTGGCGCAAACTACCTCAGCGCAGTTGGCCGCAACCCGGAAGCTAGCAAATTCTTGGGTCAAGCGCTAGTCTTTGTGGGCCTCATTGAGGTTTACGGACTTCTCGCGTTTGCTTCAACATTTTTCGTAAAATAACGAGGTTATGCAGATGGCACATTTTGACGATTTTTCTCCGCTCCGCGCTCACCGCACCGAAAAGTGCGGTTCGCTTGCGGTGCTCGAAACAATCGCCAAACTGCACTCATCTGCAAAACCTCTTAACAGTGGAAATCGTAAGTAGTAATGATTAGTAACCTAACAACATTCGCAGACAGTAGCTCCGGTATCGGGGCGCTGGGCATTGACGGCAAGGCGCTGATTATTCAGCTCGTCACTTTCTTGCTGGCGTTTCTCGTGCTGCAGCATTGGGCATTCAAGCCTATCGTGAAGATGATGGACCAGCGCCGCGAAACCATCGAAAAAGGCGTGAAACTGGGCGAGCAAATGCAAAAAGAAAAGGTGGAGCTGGAGCAAAAAGTTGCTGCGGCTTTGCAGAACGCGCGCAAAGAAGCTGACGGTATTATTGCCGAGGCGAAAGACCAAGGTCGCCAGGCTATCGCCGACGCCGAGGAAAAAGCTAAGTCCAAGGCCGAAGGTGTTTTGAGTGCCGCGGACGAGCGCATCAAACTCGACGCAGCCCGCGCTCGCAAGGCGATGGAGGGCGAACTCACCAACCTGATTTCTGACGCGACCGAAGCCATCATCGGCGAAAAGGTCGACGCCAAAAAAGATGCTGCGCTCATCGACCAAGCCTTGAAAGGTCGCGCGTAATGGCCAAAGTTTCTCGCCGTACCGTCGCTGAAGCAGTGTCTGCTCATTTGTACTACACCGACATTCACGGTACGAAGGAATACGTGCGTGACCGCAAAAAGTACATACAGTCGGTGGCGTCGTACTTGCTCGAAACCGGGCGAACGGGCGAACTGGACAGCATTTTACGCGACGTTAGCGCCGACTGGGCGCGCATTGGCTACGTGGAAGTGCTCGCCCACACCGCTTACCTGCTCGACACAGCCGCCCGACGGACCATCGAAAAATTGGTACGTGCTGAATTTCCGCACGCCAAAAAGGTGATAGTGAACGAGCGCGTGGACGAAAGTCTTATCGGTGGCGTACGATTGGAACTTGTTGACCGTCAGCTGGATCTGACGGTTCGAGCAAAACTGAATCAATTTAAGGAGGGCGTATTGTAAGTGGCGCTGGTTTGACGGTTTTTCCATCGTAAGAACCGGCAGCGAAGAATCGCCAAACTGCATCATTTACGACTCCCTCACGAACAGAAAGGAATATATGGCAGAATTATCTATCCAAGAACTTTCCGGCGACATTCGCGCGGCCATCGCCGACCTGAAAAAGCGCCCGGAGATTGAAAAAGTCGGCATCGTAACCCGCGCGGCCGATGGCATTGTGTGGATTTACGGCCTGCGAAATTGCGGCTACAGTGAAATGATTGAGATTGACGGCGTGGACGGCCGGGCCGTTACGGCGTTTGCGCTGAACCTCGGCGAGGACGAAATTGGCGCCGTGCTTCTCGGCGAGGCTGTCGATGTGGCGGCTGGCGCCAAAGCTCGCCTGACGGGCAAAGTGCTGGAAGTGCCGGTGGGTCCGGAACTCGTTGGTCGCGTGGTGGACCCGCTGGGCAACCCGCTGGATGGCGGCGAGCCGATCAAGACCAAGCAAACCAGCCGTGTAGAACGCCCGGCGCCCGGCGTGCTCGCCCGCAAAAGCGTGCACGAACCGCTGATGACTGGCTTGACTGCCATCGACGCGCTGGTGCCAATCGGCCGCGGCCAGCGTGAGCTTATCATTGGCGATCGCCAAACCGGTAAAACCGCGATTGCCGTGGACACTATGGTGAACCAAGCTCGCCAAAAAACTGGCGTTATTAATGTATATGTCGCCATCGGCCAGAAACTTTCGAAGATTGCCGCCTTGCAAGAGCGCCTGAAGCGTGAAGGTGTGATGGACCAAACCATCATTGTGGCCACTTCTCCAAGCGACCCAGCTGCTCTGCTCTACCTCGCGCCGTACGCCGGCTGCGCCATGGGCGAATATTTCCGCGACAACAAGCAGCATGCGCTGATTATTTACGACGACCTGTCCAAGCACGCTGTTGCCTATCGCCAGATGTCCTTGCTGCTTCGCCGCCCACCGGGCCGTGAAGCGTATCCAGGCGATGTGTTCTATCTTCACTCTCGCCTTTTGGAGCGCGCCGCTAAATTGAACGACGAACTGGGCGCAGGTAGCCTCACTGCTCTGCCAATTGTCGAAACGCAAGCTGGTGAAATTTCTGCCTACATTCCAACCAACGTTATTTCCATCACCGACGGCCAGATCTTCCTGGAAACCAACCTGTTTTACCAGGGTATCCGCCCGGCAATTTCGGTTGGTCTTTCGGTTTCTCGTGTGGGTGGCGCGGCGCAGACCAAAGCCATCAAGGCTGCCGGCGGCGGTTTGAAGCTCAGCCTCGCCCAGTTCCGCGAACTCGCCGCCTTTAGCCAGTTCTCGACCGACATGGACGCCGAAACTCGCCAAACCATCGAGCGCGGCCAGCGTCTCACCGAACTGCTCAAGCAGCTGCAGTACACCCCGAAGGCAATTTGGGAAATGTACGCCGCGCTGTGGGCTGTGAACAGTGGTAGTTTCGACAAGGTGCCAGTAAATAAAATCAAAGCCGCCGAAGACGCGCTGTTGAACGAGCTGAAGACCAAGCACAAAGCCCTAACCGAAGCCATCAACACCGGCAACAAACCAACCGACGAGCAAAACGCCCAACTCACCAAAGTAGCCGAAACAATCGCCAAAAGCTACGCCGTCACCGAAAAAGCCAAGGCGGAGGCAAAATAATAATGAGTGAGAAAGGGCGCATAATAGACTACGTGGCAGAGGGCCTTTTCTGGCAATCCCCCCCGGAGCGTCACCCCGATTGGGGTGAGATTGATGACGATGAACCTTCCGCACCGCCGCAAATGCAGTTGCCGGCAGCCGAAGGTTCGGCTTTCTTAACCGATCAACCTGCACCAGAGGACTTACGGGCGGAGTAAATCTATGGCGAATTTAATTACCCTCAAGCGGCGCATCGGCAGCATCAAGAATACTCGGCAGATCACCAAGGCGATGGAGTTGGTGAGTTCGAGCAAGCTGAAGCGCGCCCAGCGCCAGGCGCAGGCGTCGCGCGCGTACCGCGAGGCGGCAAATGCACTGCTGGCTCGTTTGAGCGAGGTGCCCGAGGTGGAGCAGCATGCTCTGTTTCGCAAGCGCCCCGTCAAGACTCGCCTGTACGTGGCTATTACCAGCAGCACTGGTTTGGCTGGGGCGTATAACGCGAACGTGCTCAAACTGCTGACGCAAAACATCAAGCGCGACCGCGACAGCAAGGTAAAAAGCCAGGTGATTACTATTGGCAACAAAGGTGCCCAGTTTGCCCGTCGCTTGCATGATGTCGAGCTGGTTTCGGCCTACCCGGCTCTCGGCGACCAGCCGACCGAGCGCGACATTTTGCCGCTTCTCGGTAGCGTTATCGAACTGTACAAAGAAGAAAAAGTGGACGAAGTACATATTTTGCACACTTTGTTTCAGTCGAGCATTGTGCAGGTTGCGACGGACATTCCGCTATTGCCCGCCACGCCGCCGGCCGACGGCAAAGCTGGCGACAGTTTGATGAACTTCGAGCCGGACGTGGACACGGTCATCAACGAAACAGCGGCGCGCCTGTTCCAAGCGCAAATTTGGCAAGCCGTGCTGGAAAGTTTGGCCAGCGAGCACGCCATGCGCGCCATCGCCATGAAGAACGCCACCGACAACGCCAACGACCTCATCGGCGATTACACCATCGAGTACAACACGGCCCGCCAAGCCGCCATCACCCAGGAACTAGCAGAAATAACCGGCGGCGCAGAGGCACTCAATGGCTGAGCAAAAACCAAAACTCGCCGTTGCAGATTGCGAAGGTTTGAATGACTGGAGCATAGAGATGTGGCGTACCCGACTGGAGCGCGGAGGCTTTGAAACCGTTGACGCTAGTTATCGTGTTTATAACATTGTAAAGCGCGTTGAACGTGTGGCAGCGAGTGCTGGCCTAGTGGTGCTCAACCAAAACATTTTGGACGAACATAGAGGTGTATATAGGTATGGAAGTGTTGTCCCGCTGAGCGACGGTTTGATTAAGGGTGTGGAAGCGGCTCACGAACTTAAACTACCGGTATATCTTACTACCGACCCTAGCGAGGCTAGTCCTAGCGTATACCCAAATCTGAACCTTGAAGATTTTGATCCATATACGGTTATCGGAGACGACCCGAGCATTATTTGGGAACAATTACAGCAAGAGCAGCCTTATTCATAGAAAACAGAAGGAGATTTTATGACAACAGCAACGAAAACTAGGAACGGCACTATTACCCAGATTGTGGGTGTGGTGGTGGATGTGGAATTTTCCACGGACAACTTGCCGGCAATTTATAACGCGCTGGAGGTGGAGCTGAACGGTAAGAAGCTGGTGCTCGAAGTAGCGCAGCACCTCAGTGAATCGAGCGTGCGCGCAGTTGCACTGGGCGCGACCGATGGTTTGGAGCGTGGCGTGGACGTTGTCGACACCGGCGCGGCTATTAGCGTGCCAATTGGCGAGAAGACCTTGGGTCGGATGTACAACGTGGTTGGCGAACCAATTGACGGCATGAAGGACGACGCGACCGAGAAATCGCCAATTCACAAAACGCCGCCACCGCTTATAGACCAGTCCGGCACGGTGGAGATTTTGGAAACCGGCATCAAGGTGGTTGACCTCATCTGCCCGATGACCAAGGGTGGTAAAGCTGGCCTCTTCGGTGGTGCTGGCGTGGGCAAGACTGTGCTCATCCAGGAGCTTATCAACAACATCGCTAAGTTCCATAACGGCTACTCAGTTTTTGCTGGCGTGGGTGAGCGTACCCGTGAAGGTAACGACCTCTACCACGAAATGAAAGACGCCGATGTGCTGAAGAACACCTCGATGGTCTTTGGCCAGATGAACGAACCGCCAGGAGCTCGTTTGCGAGTTGCTTTGAGTGGCCTGACTATCGCTGAAGGTTTCCGCGACCAAGGCAAAGACACGCTGCTATTCATCGACAACATTTTCCGTTTCACCCAGGCAGGTAGCGAAGTGTCTGCCTTGCTCGGCCGTTTGCCTTCTGCTGTAGGTTACCAGCCAAACTTGCAGCAGGAAATGGGCCAGCTGTAGGAGCGCATTACGTCCACGCACAAGGGCTCAATTACTTCGGTGCAAGCCGTCTATGTGCCGGCCGACGACCTCACCGACCCGGCGCCGGCAACTACTTTCGCTCACCTCGACTCAACAATTGTTTTGAGCCGTGCGCTGACGGAAATCGGTATCTTCCCTGCCATCGACCCACTTGACTCTAGCTCGAACATTCTCGACCCAGAAATCGTGGGCGAAGACCACTACAACGTGGCCCGCGAAGTACAGCGGGTGCTGCAGCGCTACAAAGATTTGCAAGACATCATCGCCATGCTGGGTATGGAAGAACTTTCTGAAGAAGACAAGACGCTGGTGTACCGCGCCCGCAAAATCCAGCGTTACTTTAGCCAGCCGATGTTTGTGGCCGAGCAGTTTACTGGCATTCCTGGTGCGTACGTGAAGTTGGCCGACACCGTGCAAGGTTTCAAGGAGATCTTGGAAGGCAAGCACGACGAAAAGCCCGAGAGCGCCTTTTACATGAAGGGCTCTATTGAGCAGGTAAAGGCAACGAAGTAGGCTTTCACATGTTGCACATTTTGCCCGTTCAGCTCCGCTCCGATGCTCACGTACTAAATGTACGCTGCGCTTCGGTGCTCGCTGAACGAACAAAATGTACTAACATGAGAAACCCTTGCTACGACGAGGAAAAACTATGATACATCTACAACTCGTAACTTTATCTGGTATGAAGTTCGACGATGATGCGTACGAAGTGATTTTGCCAACGCAAGACGGCGAGATTGGCGTGCTGCCCGGTCACATGCCGCTGATTAGCGTGGCAACTGCCGGCGTCATCATGGTACGCCGGCAGCCGCGCGATGCGGACCGCGCGCGTGACTTGTTCGCTATCAGTGGTGGTGTAATTGAAGTAGACCACAACACCTTGCGGGTAATTGTCGACGAAGCCGACCACGCCGACGACATCAACGAAGCCGAGGCCGAAGTTGCGCACCAGCGCGCGTTGGCACTCAAAAAAGGAGCGAAAGACGAAGTTAGCCTGGAGCAAGCCCAGGCGCTCATCGACCGCTCGGCTGTCCGTTTGCAAGTTGCCGGCCTGCGTCGCCGGAACCAACATCGAGGATAGCAACAGTGAGCGAGGGGTGGGAAAGCGACTCGGTTGAACCAAACAGGAACGAGCCCGAAGAACCGCCGCCACTTGCCACTTGTTATCGCCATTATGGCAAACAGTGGGATAGATTCCTGGGTCAAGATGTTACCACTATCGTGCACGAATATTTTTGTGATGTGTCTGGCGTGATCGTCATCCGGCCAGCGCCGCGGCTAAAAGAGCCGGACAGTCGTCCGCGTTTCTTGCCGCCAGATTTCTTACATAGATTGCTGAAAGAGTGGGAGCGTCCAGACTAGCCAACTGCATTGTCAAACGCAAGGTGTAAGCGTACAATAATTAGCGAAAATTACAATTTAACAAGAAGCCTTAATTATTATGAGTATGAGTGAAATTATGCGAGGTGGTGAAATGGAACAACAATACGAACTAGTGCGTCTGAGCGACTTGATGGAGATGCGCGGGCCATTCGGCCCAACATCGGAAGAAGTGGCAAGCCCGCAAATGCAAGAATTTCAGTCGGCGCTGCTAAACCCAAAATATGAAGTTGAGGTGCCAGCGAGCCAGGTCTATGCGGCGGTTTGCGGCGATGGCCGTCTGGATAAATTTGGTCAGCGCTTCCCTGGCGGCTATTTCGCATTTGGCGGCGGCTACATGCCAATTTTGGGCGAAGCGTTGGCCGATCCTGAGTCGGTTTTGAAACAGGGCTTGCAACTTGACACCATGGCGCACCTGCGTTT
The DNA here is from genome assembly GCA_025927415.1 of Candidatus Saccharimonadota bacterium. Classification (GTDB taxonomy): domain Bacteria; phylum Patescibacteriota; class Saccharimonadia; order Saccharimonadales; family UBA4665; genus JAICLK01. The sequence goes on from JAICLK010000003.1 coordinate 13,134, forward strand.
GCAGAAGATGCGTGCAGCAAATCCGGATTATCGCTTTGTGTGGCACACGGCCGATCATGTCCCTGCGAACGGTATTGGCTGCGGCTTGCTGGCCGCAAGGATAGCGGTGATTGAGCGCCTCGCCAGCAGCGAGTTCGACAGCTTCGTTGCGGCCGGTAACCGTGTTGGCCACACACGCCTGGATGCTAAGGATCCTCTGGCAAAACAGTTGCAGCATAACAGTCGAATCTTACTCGACAGTAACTTCTTACAAGTTTCTGACACTAGCTTACGCGAGGTACCTACAGACATAAAAGATTTGACCTATGAAGAGGTGCTGGCAGGCAAGCACTTCGAAAAGCTCTGGAAAGTTGAGCAGCGGCCAGGCGTCCGTACGCGCACCAGCGAAATCTGGCCACAATTCCTCGATGGCAACCAAGAAGGCGAAGAATGGAACGCGTTTGTTACCAGCGCCTGGGCGCCCATGGCGGAAGCGCAAAACTGGACGCGCATCGTGCGCGGTTCTGATGGTGCGGCGGCGTCCGATTTGCAGGAGATGGCCAACGCGCAATACAACGCCATGGGACTCATTACTATGTCGGGCATCGCTAGCCTCGGTAACACCGAACTCAACGCGCTCGTTGCAGCATAACCACAGATTACAACAGGTAAAACGCTTGCATTCAGCAAAAGATGCGTTTATGCTAGGTGCATAACAGTTTAAATGACATACGGAGGGTTTGTATGTTTTCAAGAAGAAAAGTCGCAGCAGTTGCTGGCGAGTTTTTGGGCACCGGTGTACTGACGTTCACCATGCTCGACGTGAGCCGATCAAGTATCGGTATTCCATATTTTTACGCTATTGCAGCAGGCTTAGCAGTTGCTTTGATGGGACTGTCGGTAGCTGCCGACGTGCACCTCAACCCGGCTTTGACTATCGGCTTGTGGACTGCACGCCGCGTTAAGACGGTTCAGGCAGTTTTGTACATTGTTGCTCAGTTCGCTGGTGCAATTGCCGCTTACGGGTTGTACAAGTACTTTGCTGGTGCCGTGCAGCACGTCAGCAGCGGCTACGAGGCGAAGACCTTGGTTGCCGAAGCAGTCGGTGCATTTGTATTCGCGCTGGTTGCATCGTACGTTCTGTACGAAAAAGTTTGGGGCGTCAGCCGCGCTGTCGTGGTTGGCCTTGCTTACACGCTTGGTATCATGGTGGCTATGGCTCACTCCAACGCGATTGTTAACCCAGCTGTGGCTTGGGGCTTTGGCTCTTGGGCTTGGGGCACGTACGCGCTTGGTCCAGTGCTTGGTGCTATCATCGGTGTGAACCTGTATGGCCTGCTGTTCTCTGGCTCTGGCCTGAAGCTAGCACGAGCTACCGCTTCTGTTGCTAGTAAGCCAGCTGCAGTTGTAGCAAGTGCTCCTGCTAAGAAGCCTGCTTCCAAGGCAAAGACCACTACCAAAAAGAAGAAATAGTTTTAGGTTCTAACGTCAGCAAAACGCCCGTGGTTTACACGGGCGTTTTTGTTTGCCGAATATTCTTTTCCAAAGAATCACATCTCTCGTACTTTTTGTTCGCAAAAAGTACCAAAAACTCTGGACTGCGTTTTGCCGCGGGGCCTATTGCAAAGCAACCCGAGCCAGGACAGCCAAACAACTCCCTCCGGTCGGCCACAAGGGCTGAGTTTGGCCGTCTTGGTCGGTCTAGTTTGCAACAGCCTCCGGTCAAAGCCGATGTCCGCCCCAACAAGCAGCTCCGCTATTAAAAAGATTACCCGCCGAAGGCGGGTAGGTAGACAACAGCGAAGCAAAACCTTTAACGGGCCTCGGCTTCGTCCCAAGCGCTGCAAGGTGCAAGCGAGCGTGCTCGGCTGGCCGCAGTTGTTTGAGCCAAGAAAATTGCTGGGTGCAGTTTTCTTGGTGAGTTCTGCGGACAAGCTTGGTTACGGCTGGAAGTACCCGGCGACGAAACGTTAGCCCAGGCTTTTTGAAATACTTTTTCTAGAAAAAGTACGAGGGATTGATTCTTTCCGAAAGAACATCCTCAGTTCCCTAAACCCACAAGTCAATCTGTTGAGAGACGTTGTGTGATGCTATTTAGGCTACAAATTCGGCGCAGATGGGGCAAGATTCTTCGTGGCCCATTTCTTTGGTCCATTGTTCGGCAGCGCGCCACCATGGTTGCAGGTCGCGGAAGCCTTCGAGGTCTGCCAGCTCGCGTAACAGCCATCCTAGTCGGCCGTAGAAATGGAACCTGCCCCAGTCTACGGCAGCCCACTGTGGTCCAGCCGGAATGATAGAGACGGGTTGCTTGGCGCTGTATGTCTTCTCTTTTTTGCCTTCACTCAAGCGTACCAAGTTTTCGGCTACAAATTTGCCGTCGTGCAAGGCAGTTTGGGCCATGCCGCTGAACGGTGTGGCAGCGTTGTCGCCCAGCACGTAGATGTTCGGCTCGGCCAGCAGGTGCTCGTCTACGGTCACTTTGTGGCGGTCGTTCATGGCAAAGTTGTTGGCAGTAAAGAGCGGATTGTTTGCCATGCCGGCGGTCCAGACGACCGTGTGACTTTTGAGTGGCTGCCCGTTGATGGTGAGCGCATCGGCGGTTTCGCCCTGCACTGCCTGGCCGAGCAGCAAACGGATACCAAGCTTGCTGAGTTGCCGCCGCACCGCACGCGACGTACTCTTTGGCGCGCGCGGCAAGAGCCGTGGCGCAGCTTCAACCAAGTCGATGTGGATGGCTTTGTGCTTGATGCCGTGATTTTCCATAATCGAGCGTAAGTAGCCTGGCAACGCGCCAGCCAGCTCTATGCCAGTCGGGCCAGCGCCAATAACAACGTAGTTGAGGTCGGGTTTGCCATCGTCGGCGAGTTGTTGGTGGAGATGCTGTTTGAAGCGCTCCACTTCCTCGACCGACTTTACGCCAAACGAGAATTCCTGGATGCCCTGAATACCGAAGTAATTCGTGACAGTACCTAAGGCCAAAATGAGTTTGTCGTACTGCAAGTTGTGTTTGCTGCGGGTTACGACGACACGTTTTTCGCGGTCAATCTTCTCGGCAAAATCCTCAACCAGTTGTACGTGCTCTGGCAGGATTTCGCGTAGTGCAATACTAGATTGCGATCGCAAACCACCGGTCGCCGTGTGATATAGCGTGGGATAATATCGAAAATCCGGCCGGTCGCTCACCAGCGTTACGGCAAAATGTTCAGGGTGTTTGGCTAGCTCTAGGGCGGTCTTCACCCCAGCAAAGCCACCACCAATAATAAGAATGTGTTGTTTTTGATTTGTCATAATATGGCCATTGTAACAGCATAAGCGTGTACAGCAAAACGTGCTTACTTGACATAAGCAGAATGAGATGGTAATATATACTCATCTTGTTAATCTTTTCAGGTTTTCGAGGTACTTTAGCAGGCAGATTTTGAAACAACTTGAGCTGAACAGCGAGGTTCTGAGAAACTCCAGAGCTTTGCTATTCATCTCGAACTTCACTGTTCAGCTCAAAATGAGCGGACCACGCAGCTAGCGTGCAGCACGACAGAAAGGAAGCCACGTGGCTACCTACGGCATGACCAGCATGAAAGGCGGCCTGCGTCGCCCGCACTTCCGGAAGGTTCAGAGCAAGGTGACCGCGGTGATTTTGGCCGTGCTTCTTGCCTCGGTCATCGGTGGCACTGCAGTAGCGGTGGCGACGCCCGGCACGGACGAAGCAACCCATGCTCCGCCCGCCGTCGTATCCACGAGTCACATGCTTCACCAGCGAGTCCAGCGAGACGCCGTTTCGCCTTGGCATCCGCATCGTGTCATGCATCACACCAGTAATGTCGCGCATCATGTCAGCAAGCCCACCAGCTTGCCGAAGTTGACCTGCGACAACACGACCCCGAGTATGTGCAAGGGGTACCAATCCGCTGCGGGCTACGCTAATGGTGCGTACGCTTGGTCACAGTCGGACGCAAGTAAGCACCACTATTTCAAGTGGATCGACGTCACGGGGGATAATTCGAAGGCGAACGTCCTCGACGTCGAGCCCGGTGACGCCACCAACGCGCAGGCGCACGACTGGGTTCAGAAGGCGCACCGTCTTCACCGCGGCGAACGCGTGTGGGTGTACACCTACAGCAGTAACGCCGAGGGCCTCAAGAAGGCCGTGTCTGGCACTCCCAACGTTGGCTTCTGGATTGCGGCTCCGTCGCAGTTCGCCGGAAACTGGAAATTCCAGGACGGCAGTCACGCCGATGCCACGCAGTACAACAACCCAAGCGCACAGACCGACATATCGGTTACCAGGCCTGCGTTCTATAGCCCCTCGTAGGCTACAAAACTTGTAGTCGACTATCCGAAAGGAGGTGCATAAATGGTTTGCTGGGTGCACATGGGTGCGAAAGATTTGTGAGCCTCTTGGCCTGCTTACCTTTCGCACCCTACGCCCACCCCTTCTGTTTCAAAATCTGCCATTCACTTTTCCACGAATGAACCAAGTCGTGCCGACGAGCTGTAAACAGCGAAAAAAGTGAATGCGCCAGAAGTTGATAAAACATTGGTAAAATGATAAAATATATGCGACTTTGTTGAGGCGGAAGCTTCCAAAGCACCTTAACAAGCAGATTTTGAAACATACGTATGAGATGACAGCGAGCTGACGAGCTTCGTCGGTTTACTGTCATCTCATACAGAGAGATCACGCAGCCAGCGTGTGGCTATACCAGGCAAGGAGTACCATGAACGTGAAGTTCAAGAGGACCATCGCAATCGCGGCTGCAGGCGCAGCCATCGGCCTTGCGGCATCGGCATGCACGGTGTCGCCGTCGCTCCCACCGACTCCGCAGCAAAGCCTAGTGGCAGCACTGCGGAATCTACCTGGCGTTACCGCTAGGGTAGCGGGATCAGTAGTGTACGCCGAAGACGGCTACGAGCAATGGGTGTGCGTTCCCGGCGACAAGCCTGAGCAGTATTCTGCGACGCAACGGAGCATCGTGTTCTTCGTCCTTTATGGATATGCATGTGACAGCACCAATCCATCAGCGGACGTGCAGTACTTCGCCAACAGTGTGGGCGGCACGATTCGCACCTACACCTACACGGTGAAGCGGTAAAAGACACCCGATCCATCCCTACGACTCCAGCAAGGAGAGGTTCCATGCACGTCATCGACAATCCCAACATGCTGTTGTACATCGAGCCGACCGGCCCTGTCAGCGGCGAACCCGTCGACGACGAGCTGACGCTCAAGATGCGCGTGGTGTTCGCCAAGGCGGTTCCGACTGGCGAGGTCTACGAGGAATTCCATCGCTGCACTTCCTGCGGTGAGAAGAGCACCAACACGGACTACATCCTGCCTGGCGGGATGCAGACCAACTCCCTGTGCGTGCACTACCTCGAGCGTCACCGCGATGAGGTGCCCAAGAGCGAGCTCGCCAAGGTGGAGGCGCTGGACGTCGAGACCGACGACCTGTACTACTGCGCCGACGAGCGCAACGAGACGAGGTGGTCCAACTACGAATTCCTCGGTCCCGAGGAGGACTATTTCGGGAACTGGGACCACGTGCAGGAGTACCCGCTGCCACCACTGCAACCTATTGGCAAAGAAGGCGAGTTCCCCCTATTCCCTCCGCCGTTGCACTTCTACGACGAGGAATACGAGTGGCCGAACCTCAACAAGTCGCTGCCCGAGCTCAACAGGACCGAGCTTCTTGGCGACGGTCTCATCGAGCGCTTGATCGCCAGGTTCGACGAGTCACGCAGGCGCAAGCCGAACAGGGACCCGCACCGGTGGCCGCTGCACAGGTTCGACGACCTCATCAGCCGCTCCATCGGCGACCTGCGCCCCAAGCACATCGAGCCCGAACGAACCACCGACCCCGACGAAACCTCGCCGGACGACCCAACAGAGCGCTAACCAGCGCACAACTCGAAGGAGCAAGGAGGCGCTTATGCGCAAGGTCGTCGAAGTCGTGGAGTTTCACGAGCCCCTTCCGGGTTCGGAACTCATCGACTATATCATCCGGTCCGCCGAGCGAACGCCTTATGCTGAGCTCCAGCTCACAGAGGAGATCGTCGGCGACATCGTGGTGGTGAGCATCGGTCTCAAGTCGGCAACGTACCCGGAGTGGAACATTCGCGTCCAGCTCAACGATGACTGGCCGATCATCTTCCACGACCGGGATTACGGCCGAGCCGAGATCATGCACTACTTCTGGGAGGAACAGGGCGTCGTCGACACCCACTTGTTCAACAGCGTACTTGCCTGGGCGGCCACCCAGCTGCTCGGGACGAGTATCAGGACCCAGTACCTGCTGCGTCACGGCACCGCCGTCACCAGGAGGTGAGGCATTGATCTCGCTGACGCAGGTCATCACTACCATAGCGGTGGACCTTGTGTTCATCGGCCTTGCTGTAGTGGCGATATGTCTCAGGCGGCGTCTCAGGCGCAATCGCTCGGAGTAGTGTCACTCCAACATCACCATTGAGGAGGTGAAACATGGAGGTGGTAAAGTGTACCATCGTCAACATCACCGAGGCAGCCGCTGAATGGCTGGCTACACTCATCGCTGATGATGGGCGCGAGGGACTCAGGCTTCGCCTGTCGCTGCAGGGTCGAGCGTTGATGGTCAACCTGGATAACCGTAACTGGCCGGGCGATATCGTCGACTCCTCCAATGGCATCGCGGTTGTGGTCAACTGCGCGCACATCGATCTTCTGGTCGGTACGACCATTGGGTTCGTCCAAAACGGTGACGAGGTGGGGCTGAGTTTCTACGCACCTAGGCTGTGAGTCGGCGCTAGGGCGCGGGAGACTTGGTGGCTACGGCTACCTCGAACTTCCGCGCCCCGCGCGCCCTCTCCCCAAAAAATGTTTCAAAATCTGCTGTTCTCTCTATAACTTATGAATGTGTGGCGATAATTCGACCGAGCAGGGAGAATTATATGATGAGCCCGAGCGAGCCCTACTTATGAATAATAGCGAGCCTGGCGTGAAGCTACAAAAGGCGACCAACTCTTGCGTTCTAACAGCGAAACACTTAAGCTAATGGCATGGATGATATAAAACAAACACTAGATAAACTTGGTTTTGCGGGCGAGCTGGAAGACTCAGCCGAGATGCTGCAATTTTACAGCCACGACGCCAGCATGTTCGAGCTCAAGCCGCAGCTGGTGCTCATGCCTAAAAACGCTAGCGACGTCGAAAAAATCGTTGGCTTGGTAGCGGAAAAGAAAAAGTCGATGCCGCACCTCAGCGTTACAGCACGCAGCGCCGGCACCGACATGAGCGGCGGCGCTATCAACGATTCCATCATTGTCGACTTCAACAAGCATCTCACAAAAATTGAAACTGTCTCGAGCAGCGAAGCTCACGCCCAGCCCGGCGTGTTTTACCGCGACTTCGAAAAAGAAACGCTGAAGCACCAAGCACTGATGCCGTCCTACCCTGCCTCGCGCGACTTGTGCACCATCGGTGGCATGGTCAACAACAACTCGGGCGGCGAAAAATCGCTGGAGTTTGGCAAAACGGAAAATTACGTCAGCAAGCTGAAGTTCGTGTTTGCCGATGGCGTGGAGCGCACGGTCAAGCCGCTCAACAAAGCCGAACTGGTGAAGAAAATGGGCCAAAAAGATTTTGAAGGCCGTGTCTACAAAGAGGTTTTCGAGCTGTGCGAAAAGCACTATGACAAAATCAAAGCCGCCAAGCCGAACGTTACCAAGAACTCAACTGGTTATAATTTATGGGACGTTTGGGACCGCGAAACTGGCGTGTTCAATCTGTGCAACTTGATTGTCGGCGCCCAAGGCACGCTTGGTTTTGTAACCGACATTCACTTCAAGCTGGTGCCGCACCGGCCGCACTCTGGCCTGTTGGTGCTCTTCTTGCGTGACATGGATGCACTCGGCGAAATTATTCCGAAAGTTCTGGAAAGCAAACCGGCGACCTTTGAAAGTTTCGATGACGCCACGCTGCTGCTGAGCCTCCGTTTTATGCCAAGCTTCCTGAAAATGCTGGGCCTCCTGAGGTTCATTCACCTTTTGATCAGCCTCATCCCCGATGGCTTGCAATTGTTGCGCGGCATTCCGAAACTCATTCTAATGATCGAATTCAACGGCGAAACCGAAGACGAAGTGCGCCAGAAAATCAAAACCTTGCACCGCGAATTGAAAAAACACAAAGCCCGCTACGAAATTAACGGTTTTGAAGAGACACCGACCGAAGGCAAAAGCGAGAAGTTCTGGCTGATGCGCCGTCAAAGCTTCAACCTGCTTCGCAGCAAAGTGAAGGACAAGCACACCGCGCCGTTCATCGACGACTTGGTCGTGAACCCGCCTTACCTTACCGAATTTTTGCCGAAAATCCGCAAGATTATCAAAAAGTACGACCTGCTGGCGACAGTTGCCGGCCACATGGGCGATGGCAACTTTCACATCATCCCACTCATGAAGCTGGAAGATCCAAAAGATCGCGCCAAATTGTTGCCCGCCATGAAGGAAGTCGACAGTCTGGTGCTGAAATACAAAGGCAGTTTGAGTGGCGAGCACAACGATGGTTTAGTGCGCGGCCCGTGGCTGGAGCAAATGTATGGCAAGGAAGTGCTGCACCTTTTCCAGGAAGCCAAGCAGATTATGGACCCCGACGGCATCTTCAATCCGCATAAAAAAGCCAACGCGGATTGGGATTATTCCTTCAGCCACATCCGGCAGTCATTCTAGGCGGCTTTCGTACAACGGCACATTGCGGCCGAACTATGCGCTTCGGTGCTCGAATTTCACGCACTGTACTATTTTACGAAAACCTTAACCCAATGCCTTTTGAAATTTTGGGTTGAGCAAGGTTTTGAGCGACCACTGCAAATATAATTCAGGAAAATGCGCCAGATTTTCGGGCGCATTTTCTGTAGCAATTTGTGCATGCTCTCGAGCAAGGTCGATGGTTTTTTGAAGCGTGCCGAGCTCCAAGAGTTTGCCGACGAGCTTGTCATGATTCGGTAGTATGGCTGCAATATTTTTATCTTGCTGCAGCGCAAGTATGAGCGGCAGCGTGTAAACACCTTCATGCACATCGTTGCCGACGGGCTTGCCAAGGAGCTCGGGCGTGGAAGTAAAATCGAGCACGTCGTCGAGCAACTGGAACATCATGCCAACGTGCTCGCCAAAGCGCGCGAGTGCTTCAACTTTTTGAGCACTCACACCGGCGCACAGACCGCCAATGCGGCACGAGGCTGCAAACAATGCTGCGGTTTTGCCCCGAATGCTTAGCTGGTACGATGCTTCTGTTCGGCCGAGGTTGCCGTCGTCGGCCAGCTCGTAGGCCTGCCCCTCGCAAATTTTAGCAAACGCTTCAGCAAGCACCACGCCGACTTCTGCGCTGACGCTAGCTGCTTCGCGCAGCGCGCACGCCGTCACAAAATCGCCCGCGATGATAGCGCTATCCACGCCTTCTTCCTTACTAATGGTTGGGATGTTCCACCGTGTCCTGGCTTCGTCGATAATATCGTCATGGATGAGGCTGGCGATGTGCAGCAGTTCTACGGCTGCACCCGCGGCAATGGTGGGTTCGTCGGTTTTTTGTGCGGCTGCAAGTACCAGCGCTGGCCTCAGACGCTTGCCACGTACTGCCAAAAGCCGTGCTAGCGGTACGGCAATTACGGTATTGTTGGTGGCAACCGTGGTGTGCAGCCGTTGCTCAACCGCCATCAAATATTCTGGCAAGGCGGGCATCTGTAAAGTTTTTGCGAGGTCCAGTTTCATGCCTCTCATTGTACACGTCGCGTAAAGTGCTATAGTTAATGGTAAGTTATGCGAGGGTCAAGGCGAAAACTCATCCTTCTGTTATTGCCGGTTGTAGTGCTGGTGGTGGTCGCGGTTTGGTACTTGAGTCGCACCAACATTCCGGTGATGGAACCCGCCGGGCAGATTGGCGCGAAAGAGCGGAATTTGATTTGGATGGGCGTCGGCTTGTCGGTGCTGGTGGTGATCCCGGTCTATGTCATGACAATCGCGATTGCGCTGAAGTACAACGAGCGCAATCATCGCACCAAAAAGATACAATATAGTCCAGATTGGGATCGCAGCCGTTTGTTTGAAGGATTGTGGTGGGGTATTCCAATTGTGATCATTGGCATTTTGTCGGTGATTACATGGTGTAGTTCGCACTCCCTCGACCCATATCGCCCGCTTGATGCAACGGTCCGGCCGGTTACGTTGGAAGTGGTCGCGCTGGATTGGAAGTGGCTTTTCATTTATCCCCAACAAAATGTTGCCAGTGTGAACATGCTGGAAGTGCCTGAAAATACGCCGATTAACTTTGATATTACGTCCGATACAGTCATGAATTCATTCTGGATTCCGCAGCTTGGCAGCCAGATTTACGCCATGCCAGGCATGAGCACGCAGTTGCATCTCGAGGCCAACAAGCTCGGCACATTTGCCGGCAGCTCTGCCAACATCAGTGGCGTCGGTTTTGCACACATGACATTCACCACTAAGTCGGTCAGTGCGGCGGATTTTAACAAGTGGCTTGCGCACGCGCATGCGTCGCAACATTCGCTCGACACGGCTAGCTACAACCAACTTGCGCAGCCAACCATTGGCCATGCCGTTACATATTATTCTTCTGTGCAACCGGGCTTGTATAATGAGCTGGTGGTTAAATATATGACACCGGCGCAGCAAGGACAGGTACAATTGCAATGATGTTCGCGAGCTTTCTACTAGGCCGATTGAATTTTGATGCGTTCAAACATCCGGTCGTTACCGAAGGTGCCGCCGTTGGAATGGTGGTTGGGGCGTTGCTGACACTGGCACTCGTTACCTATTTCCGAAAATGGCCGTACTTGTGGCGCGAATGGCTTACCACCACCAATCACAAAAAAATCGGCGTGATGTACCTGATTGTTTCCACGCTCATGCTGTTGCGCGGTGGCTCGGATGCGCTGATGATGCGTACGCAGCAAGCGACGTCCGTCGGCAGTTCCCATGGCGTGCTGTCGGCCGATACGTTTCAACAAGTCGTCTCTGCACACGGCACCATTATGATCTTCTTTGTTGGCATGGGTTTTATGTTTGCGCTCATCAACCTCATTCTGCCGCTGCAACTTGGGGCTCGCGACGTGGCGTTTCCTTTCATGAACGCCACAAGCTTTTGGCTGTTTACGAGCGGTATGCTACTTGTAAACTTATCCTTGGTCGTTGGCGATTTCTCGACTGCTGGCTGGCTGGCTTATCCGCCACTCAGCGAACTTCAATATAGTCCGTCATCTGGCGTGGATTATTGGATTTGGAGCTTGCAGATTGCTGGCATTGGCTCGCTGATGAGTGGTATTAACTTTATCACGACCATTTTGCGTATGCGTGCACCGGGCATGAAGCTCATGCAAATGCCACTGTTTGCCTGGAGCGTGCTGGGCAGCATGAGTTTGGTGGCATTTGCGTTCCCTATCCTTACCGTCACGCTTGCGCTGCTGGCGCTTGATCGCACCATCGGCACCCACTTCTTCACCGCCGGCGGCGGTGCCAACGCCATGATGTACGTGAATCTCATTTGGGCGTGGGGTCACCCGGAAGTGTATATTTTGGTATTGCCAGCATTCGGCATCTTTTCTGAAATAGTGCCGACGTTCAGTCGCAAACGATTGTTCGGCTACACGTCGATGGTGGCGGCGATTTGGGGAATTGTTTTTCTTAGTTTTACCGTGTGGCTGCATCATTTCTTCACCATGGGTGCCGGCGCGGACGTCAACGCATTCTTCGGCATCGCCACTATGATTATCGCCATCCCAACTGGTGTGAAGATTTTCAACTGGCTCTTTACTATGTACCAAGGCAAGATTCGTTTTACATCACCCATGATCTACTTTATGGGCTTCGTTTTCTTGTTCACCATGGGTGGTGTGACGGGTGTCATGCTGGCGGTGCCGGCCATCGATTTCCAGGTACACAATAGCCTGTTCCTTGTCGCGCACTTCCACACCATGATTGTCAGTGGTGTGCTGTTTGGCTATTTTGCTGGCCTGACCTATTGGTTTCCGAAGGCATTTGGATTTAAGTTGAATGAAGCGTTGGGCAAGGCAGCCGCGTATTGCTGGATTATCGGTTTTGCGCTGGCTTTTGGTCCGCTGTATATTCTGGGATTGATGGGTGCGACGCGCCGGCTTGACCATTACGATGCTTCCACTGGTTGGCATCCGTTATTCTTGGTGGCGGGCTTTGGCGCCCTTGTCATTTCGTGTGGCGTAGCACTGCAAATCTTGCAAATTATATATAGCGTACTGACGCGCAGTTGGCACCGCGACCTCACGGGCGATCCCTGGAACGGCCGAACGTTGGAATGGGCAACTGCATCGCCGCCACCATTCTACAACTTTGCCGTATTGCCACTGGTTCGCGAGCGCGATGATTTTTGGGCCTCCAAGCAATTAGCAAAACCCAGTAATGTTCAGCCAAAGTACGAACCATTCCTTGAACTCAAAAGTACGGGTGCGCCCATCATTATTGCCGGCTTTGCCTTTGTGTTTGGCTTCGGTATCATCTGGCATATTTGGTGGCTGGTAGCCGTTGGTTTTGTCGGCATCATCGCTACCTTGATTGCTCGTACGGGCAACGATGATGCCGAGCGCGTTGTCTCGGTTGCAGAAATCAAAAAAGTCGAGGCAGAAATTGTGGCAAGGATGGAGCACGTATGAGCGAACTAGCAGAAACTGCCGTCTTGCACGAAGAGCGCCGCCATTCAGACGACAAAACTATGTTCGGTTTTTGGACGTACATCATGACCGACTGTGTGCTATTTGCAAGCTTGTTCGCAACGTACGCTGTGCTGCACAACAACACGTTCGGCGGCCCGAGCGGCAGAACCCTCTTTAGCCTGCCCTATGTTTTAGTCGAGACACTCGCGCTGCTAACGAGCAGTTTTACGTGCGGCCTCGCCGTGCTTGCGGCGCAGCGTGGCTTCAAAAAGCAAGTACTGTTTTGGTTTGCGCTGACTGCCCTGCTCGGCCTGGTGTTCCTAGGCATGGAGTTGCACGAGTTCCACGATTTTGTGGCCCAAGGCGCCAGCTGGCGACGGAGCGGCTTTCTGTCGGCATTCTTTACATTGGTGGGCACGCACGGAGCTCACATCACGGCTGGCCTTATTTGGATGATTACGATGATGACGCAAGTTGCTCGGCGCGGCCTGACACGTGGCACTCTTCGCCGCTTGCAGCTGCTCGGCCTGTTTTGGCACTTCCTTGATATCGTTTGGATTTTTATCTTCACCATTGTGTACCTGCAAGGAGTTTCGTTGTGAGCGGGCCGTCCGTACAACGGCACATTGCGGCCGAACTGCTGTGCTCCGCACTCACCGCACCTTTAGTGCGGCTCGCTTACGGTGCTCGCATTTCAACCACACTGCACCATTCTACGGACGCCCTTGAAGGAGGTTGCTCATGAGTGAACACGCAGAAGTTTCGACACAAGACAAAGGTTCTTTTGGTCTGTATAGTCTGGGGTTTTTTCTGTCTGTGGTGCTCACGCTGGCTGCATACTTTTTGGTGCAAGGTTATCTTCGCTCTGGCGGCACAGCGTTTACGCGCGACTTCCTCATTGGTGCGATAGTTGGTTTGGCTGTGTTGCAATTCTTTGTTCAGATATTTTTCTTCCTGCATTTGGGCCGAGAAACCAAACCACGTTGGAAGCTCCTAGTATTGTTCTTTATGATATTGGTGATTTTGATTTTGGTGCTCGGCTCGCTGTGGATTATGAGCAACTTGAACTATCGCATGACACCACAGCAGATCAATCAATATATGCAAAACCAAGATGGCGGGATTTAAAACCTACTACCGGCTGACTAAGCCGGAGCGCACCATGACGGGCGTGCTCACGGCGGCCGCCGGCTTTTTGTTTGCGTCGCATTGGCATGTCATGTCATGGCGGCTGGTGGCTGCATTGGTTGGTTCGACCTTTGTCATCGGCTCCGCTTGTGTACTTAACAATTTAATGGACACGGGCTTGGACAAGCGCATGCAACGCACTAAAAAACGCGCGCTCGTTACGGGCGAAGTGTCGAAAAATAGTGCGGTTGCTTTGGCGGTTGTGCTTGGCATTGCAGGCTTTGTGAGTCTGGCGTATACCAACTGGCTCACGTTTTTGGTGGGTGTGGTTGGTTTCCTAGGGTATGTAGCGATGTACGGATATGCTAAGCGCACCAGTGTGTGGAGTACGCTCATCGGCACTATCCCGGGCGGCGCACCAATGGTTGCTGGTTATACGGCTGTGATTGGCCGGTTCGATCTGGCTGCGCTGCTCCTGTTTGTTGTAATGACCGCATGGCAAATGGCACATTTTTACGCCATAGCCGTTTATCGTTACGAAGATTACAAGGCGGCCAGATTACCGATTTGGTCGGTGCGGTACGGCATTCAAAACACCAAGTACCAGATTGTAGGCTGGGCTATGCTATTTGTGCTGGCGTGCGCGGCGCTCACATTGTTCGCCCCTGCTGGGTGGACATTCTTGGTCGTGATGTGCTCGCTGGGGCTACGTTGGTTTTGGAGTGGCACGTACGGATTTGATGCGGCTGTCGATGATGTTGTGTGGGCAAAGTCAGTTTTTATGGAGTCATTAATGGTCATCATGGCATTGTCGGTGATGGTTGCTGTAGGCTCGGTTTTGCCCTAAAATAAAAATTATGGTCGCTATTTTAATTACTCATATTGTTATCGCATTTTCTGGTTTGGTCATGAGCACGGCCTCGTTGTTTGCACCCTCAGCTCGTAAAATTAGCGCTACGTTTGGCCTGATCGCACTAACTGTTGCTAGCGGCACTCTGCTTGTGCTTGAAACGCACTCATCAATCTTGAGTTCGTGCATGAGCGGGCTCGTTTACGTTGGCTTGGCGTCATCTGGCGCGTTGGTTGCTCGCCGTAAACTGGCATACCAAAAGCAAACAAGCGGCCGCAAATAGCTGCTACTTTTTCTAGCCGTAAAAAACAAACAAACAAGCTTACCGCAAACTTGTGCGTTTTGGCACGCTCAGCCGTTGCAATGCCAGGCCTATCTGAGCCGCCGAAGAAACATCGCCAGCGTAGTAGACAAAACGCGGCTCCCACGTCGGGTCAAACTTGGATTTATACTGATGCAAACCCTTGGCCGATACGAATGCGCGTGTAATTATATAGATAAAATCAAAGCGTTTTGCCTCCGAGTCTTGGCGCACGACGGGTGACAGGCCGAGATTGAATTGCTGGTAGCCCTCTGCCGCCAACTGGCGAATGAGTTCGATAAACAGATAGTCCATAGCATTTTTTGGGATGTCGCGGCGATGGCGCATAAGGTCAATGGTTGCCTCGCCAGCCTTGAAGCTCGGAATTTCGTTCGCAAAGGCCAGCGCCTTGCCCTTCTCATCACGAAGTACAAACAGCGGTGTTTCGCGGAAGTAACGGCTTTGGAAGCGGCCAGTCAGAAACGTCCATTCTTTGCGGCCCGGTATTTTCAGCCAATCGTTTGACACACTGCGCAGTTCGCTGATGAGCTGGGGATCGTGCGGGGGCAGATGGCGTTCGCACACAGAATTACCTTTTTGGAAACGATTAACGATATTTCGGAAATACTTGTTACGCACGGTTTCGTTCAGAAACTTTTGCGTGTCGATAACAGCATCGGCACCGATATCCATCTTACTGAAGCCGAATTTTTTGAAAAGGCTGGCATGTTTGTCGCTTGCGGCAATGAAGGCAATCAGCCAGCCATTTCCAAAACAGAAATCGCGGAATTGCGCTAAAAGCGGTTCTATGGATTCGGGCTTGCCCTCCGGATCGGCCAAGCAAATTGCCACGCCACGTGCCACGCCGTACGCAATGAACGCTTGCTTGTCACTTGCAAAAAAGTACGACTTGTCATGCGGCCACAGTTTGAAAAAATCATCGATACCACCACCGTATGTTTCCAGCAATTTCCGCGCTGCTTCTCGCTCGGCCGGCACCTCGCGCAGTGTATACTCAAGCGGTCGCAAAATGCTGTACAGACAATACAAAATAGTAGCGATGCCCACGATGGTGAGCGAGTTAAGAAACCAATGGCTAAAGCGCGAATGCGCCATTAAGTCGCTGCTGCTGAAGGGCCAATATTGCTGTAGCGTGTTTTCGAACGATTCGGTGAGTGAAAACGTGCGCCCAAAATCGCGCTTATCGAGCAGCCAAAACCCGATCGTTCCATATGCTAGTGCCAGGATAATGCTTGCCACGAATGCGCGGAGACCCTGTGCCAAATGTGTAACTGGTGCCTTCACAACGAACAGGTGGCGACTAGCCAGCAACATAACAATAACAAAGAGCAAAAAGAACGCACGCACCGTCGGTGCACCGAGTGCAAATTGTGCGACGACGCTCACGCTAGATGCCCCAAGCGTAATGAACCAGGCAATACGCTTGCGCTGCAGTAGCTCGTACGCAAGGTATGTCAGCACGAGGCCGGTAAGCAAGTTGGTAAAGTCGGCACCCTCTACGCTTGCCTTAAATCCAAAATGCACCAATGGGTGTGGTAGTAGCGAGTGGCGTAGTATGGGCTGTAAAATTAGCAGCACACCAGTGACGAAGGTGAACAAACTGGCGAGGCGTACGAACAATTGGCCGAACTTCAGCGCAAGCAGCAGCGGATCTCGCGTCGACATGTCGCTGGAAAGCATACTGCAATTATACAGTTTTACCTGGCGAACCGCTTGCTAAAATTCTGGTGCAATTTTGCAGCATGCTAAAATTGGTAAAGCATATTCGATGCAAACTAACGGATGAGGTGTATGGCTGAGATAGAATACGTACCACTTTTCGAGGATGAATCGCAGTACGTACGAGAGTCTATGCCCGCAATGTCACAACCACGGGTGTGGCTTCGACGAATGGTTGGCGGTATCGCGATTGTTGCTGCCGTAACGGCAGGACTCGAGGCTGTCCCTGAAATGCCCGGCCATGCGCAAACAGCGCTGGCGATCGAGCTGATCGAAGCCGATATACACGCACCGGCAAACCCATCTACTGCACCGACCTATGGCAATTTAATCACCAACTTTGCCATGCCGAACGGATTATTCCGTAACAATGATGGTAGGTTCGATGTGGAGTACGCAACTGCTTGGCCGGTTTCTCGGGCGCTGGATGCCGAATATATCTATGCGCTAGAAAGTGGGGAGACGCCGGCGTATGCACAGTTCGATTCGAATCTTAATGCCACAATTGAGACGTACCTGGATCGACCCTCACCCGGGTTGCCGCCAACGTATGACCAAGGCCTACGGTCGTTTCATTTTTCGGGTGATCCGCCGCTTATTGACGATGCGGAGTGGATGGCCCGGCTTAACTTAGTCGACTACGATCGCACGCATGATTCCGACCAACTGCGCATTGCTGAGGATGTTTTTGCCGTCGCCCTGAGCCAATGGGACCCGAACGGTGGTGGCATTTTTTGGCAAATGCAGCTGCCTGATGCCAACAGTCATATCCGCGCCATGGTGTCGAATGCGACCACAGCACGACTTGGCGCTGAGCTTTACAAACAAACTGGCAATCCACACTATTTGCAAGCCAGCGAGAAAATCGATGCGTGGGTGAAAGATACGCTCGAATACCAGGATGGCATATATGCCGATCACATCAACCCAGACGGATCCGTTGACCACACGAGATTTACATATAATTTTGCGCTTGAGCCGCTGGCAGAAGCAACCCTGAGCACCGTTGACGCGCAAAAATATTCGTTACAGGATGCGGCCAGTCAACTCAGCCATGCTATGGCATATTTCCGTAAAAAACATTTGGCCGGTGCACCATCATTTGATAGTATTTTTGCCGAGTCCGCTCTCTATGTCGCCAGCCTATACAAACAACCAGCCTTTACCGTTCAAGTAAAAAAGTTCATCGACGATGCTATTACCGCCGAGCCCAAACATCCGAGCAGCTTACTGACGTTCGCCAGTGAAGTATGTTTGCAGGAACTCCAATCTCTGCCCGAAAATAAGTACAGGTATCTGTTTGCCTCGTAATAAAAAGTGCCCACCAAATTTCACGAAGCTTGCTGGACAAAACAGTCTTAACGAGAGTTTGCTACAGTGCTATTATTCGGTCGCGTGATATTTCTAGGATGGTTGTGCGCGGGTAACGCACAACTTTTTCGTTCTGCAAATCTCGTATCACGAGCGATGCGCTTTCCCTGGTGATGCCGCACAAGTCGGCAATGAGCTGGTGACTTACCGTAAAGTTTACACGCCACCAGCCCGTACGTCGTTCAGTCGCATGCAGTGCCTGCAGAAATTTGATGGCAGCGAGCACTTTATCGCGCGCGTTTGTTTTGCTCATACTACTTAGTCGCACCAGCAACTCATGCACGTCGCTGGAGAATTCATTGGTTAGCATCTCGGCTAAGTCGGGGTCATCGTGAGTTCGGCGCTTCAATTCTGCAACTTGTAGCACGTATACATCACAATCAGTTAAGGCGGAGTAAAACCATTTTAGTGGATCCGTCATGCCTGAAAAGAATGCGAATGGGATAAGTGTCGGCGGCTTAGCGAGATGCAAGATTTTTTCGTTGCCTTGCTCGTCGATGTCATACATCTTCACAACCCCAGTCTTTAGGATAAAAGTTTCGCGCGGCATGTCCTCTTCGTAGAGAATAATTTGGCCAGCGGGAATATGCTTCGTGCGTGCACCAGCCAACAATTTGTTAAGTGGCGCCATGTCTGTAGATATCTCGTTTTGCATCTATTTATTATATCCGTTATTACAAGATTCGTTACATATTCAGCAGCTAAACGCTTACAGCGAAGCTACAATATTGAAGCTACACTGAGCCTGATATGAAAGGAGGACTGTATGACCATAAAAACTAAGAAAGTTGCTATCCTTGTGGACAACTACTTTGAACAGGCGGAGTTTGAAGAGCCACGCGCCCAGCTCCAAGAAGCCGGCGCTAACGTTACAGTAGTGGCTACAGAAAGCAAGCAACTACAGGCATTACGACATACCGACAAAGCCGATACCTTTGAAGCAGATGTGTTGTTGGATGAAGTCAACTTCGAGGACTACGATGCTTTAGTGCTGCCCGGCGGTGTAGTCAATGCCGACAAGTTGCGTATGAACGAAAAGGCTCGTGCATGGGTTGAGCGTTTTACTGACGATGGAAAACTTATTGCTGCTATCTGTCATGCACCGTGGCTGTTGGTGTCTGCAGACGTGGTAGAAGGCCGCCGGCTCACGAGCCACTTTACGCTGCAAGATGATATTCGAAATGCTGGTGCCGACTGGATTGACCACGAGGTGGTCATGGACGCCAATCTCATTACCAGTCGACAGCCGGAAGATATGCCAGCTTTTATAGAGGCAATCGAGGCCTGGCTCGAAGGCGTGCTCCTTAAAAAATAGCCAAATTTCATTTAATATTAAGTTTTTAGCCGCGCCGGAACGCCGGGCACTGTGAGATATTTTTAGGCTCATTGTGGAAGATCTTCCTGATATTGTGCTAACGACCTCACAGCGCTTAATTTTCTAGAGCAGTACAGTAAAAGAGTCAACGTAAAGCAAAGGAGGACGATATGGTAGACGACAATACCAGCAAGCGTGGTTTTGCGGCCATGGACAAAGACAAGCAACGCAAAATTGCAAGCGAAGGTGGCCTAGCTAGCAGTGCCAAGCAGGATATGTCCGAGCTTGGCAAGAAAGGTGCTGCAGCCCAACCAATTGAGGCAAAGCGTCTTGGTGGCGAACGCAGCCATCAGAACGAATAATCAGTATAGTTTAATAACCCCCGCCCCACGCGGGTGAAGGTTCCCTCCTTCACCCGCACCCTCAAACTCTATGACACAGAAGTTGGATCAAAAGAACACAAAGAATTGGAGAAAACCAACATGAAACGGCAACTTAAGAACGGTAAGCAAACCATTATCGTCAGGCTCGATAAAGCCAGACACAGAGAGAATGACACAAAGGGTTTTGCGCAGAAGGAGTACGAGGAAATGAACCCCAAGCACAATACAATGCCATCAAACGAAGAAGAAGTAACCATCGCTCTGCCAGCTACTGCGCTTGAAGCCGCAGGAATACCGGTAGGTACCCAGCTTAGTAGCGGACATAGTGTCTCGGAGATCGGCAATTCGTTTATGGCCGCTGCGGTTGGCCGAGGCGAGCGATTTCCTTGTTTCAAGAAATTGACTGCGAGCGAGCGCTTAATTATCAAGATTACCCGAGAGCATGCCGCTCCGGGTGCGGCTTAGAGCTCCACTCTTATTTATTTGGCTAGCTGTTTTGGATTATTGGTTTTGGGTCTTCTTGTAGTGCGCAAGAAATTTCTGGAGAACTACCGCGTGGTTAATGGCAGGATCTTTGGCTGCATATAATAAAGTCAGCATGGGTTTTTCGTCCACCAGTTTTTCAATGACTTTTACCGCAGCCGAGTTGTTCAATAGCTCATCAGTATATTTACGGCTGAATTCCGTAAAGCGTTCTGGCTTATGGCCAAACCAAGAGCGCAGTGTCGCCGAAGGAGCGATTTCTTTCAGCCACATATCCAAAGCCGCTCTTTCTTTGCTAATGCCTCTGGGCCAGAGCCTATCGATTAGAACCCGATAGCCATCAACCTCGGACGGATAGTCATATATACGCTTGATCTGAAGCATGTATTAATTATATGACTCAATACAAAAATAAATCCAGTAACGCAACGTGTTACTGGATGTTGAACAGCTGCCATGGCTAGGGCGGAGGGATTCGAACCCCCGAATGCTGGTACCAAAAACCAGTGCCTTACCACTTGGCGACGCCCTACTATTAACAGATAGATTTTACTCCATTTCCGTAACTTTTACAATTGCGTCTTAGCATGGGCTGGACAAATTTGTGCTAACGCTTATACTCATATGTATGAGTACGGTAAAAAATAAAAAAACTACCAAAAAAGTAAATACAGCTGCAAAGAGTCGCGCGGTTCGGGCGAGCCGGAGTCGCGCTTCGGTGAAGCGAGCGCATCCGGTCGTGCACCACACCAAGCGGATCTTCCGCGCTACCCCTAAGTTTGTGCACGGTGCTATTGCCGGCGCGCTGGTTGGGTTGCTGCTTGTGGCGGTGCTACGCACGAACGCACCGGTTACGGCGGCAGATTGTGATTCCAACGCGGTTATTTGGTGCGGCGTCACGTCCGGGAGCAACTTGTATACCACGTATCACAAGAACGGTGGTGATGGCCATAACAGTTCTGCCAGTATCCAATCCATTTATTCATGGTTCAAGATGAACAGTACCGTGATTTCCGAAATGCGCACCAGCGCACAAACCGGCTACGTAACCAGTAGTGGTCTAGTGTATCTCAGTAACGGCACAGAAGTTGGCAAAAATGCACTGACTGCTGGCCGCAGCTGGATTAGTGGCAGCACCACGGAAAAAGTTGGCAGTACGACGTTTTATGTGCGCAAGCCAAGCGTTTCGTTTAAGCAGTCAAAATTGGCGGCACTCATCTTGATGAAGAATGGCGTATTCCAGCACGCAGTTCTGGAAAGTTGCGGCAATCCGGTTAACGCCACACCGACGACCTCACCACCGAAAAAGCCAAGCTACTCCATCCAGAAGCAAGTTCGTATTCCGGGCAATAACAGTTGGTCTGGCTCTGTCAGTACGTTGTCAGATACCACGGTGCAATATCGAATTACAGTAAGGAGCACTGGTGCGGTGGCTGCCAGAAATATTAAAGTCACCGATAGGTTGCCTAGTGGCGTCAGCTACAAAAACGGTTTGAATCGGAATGGTGTAGCCGTGAACCCTAGTAATTTCTTTGGCACCAAAGGCGACATTATTAGCCTGAACCCGGGCGCAAGCGCCACGTACACATTCAATGCAGTTGTTGGACCGAAGGACGTTCCCGCAAATTGCTCGCCGAAAATGCTCACCAACACGGCATTCATAAGTGCTTCGGGCCTGCCGAACGAGAACAGCTCTGCCAAGGTTAACGAGGAGTGCGCGGCCAATCCCAACTATAGCTGTACTAACATGAGTGTGATTCAGCTTTCGACTACGAATTTCAGCTTCACAACAAATGCTTCGGTTGCCAATGGCGCAAAAATCGTCAGCTACAATTACGATTTTGGCGATGGCACAACGAAAACGGTGAACAGCAGCGCTAAGTCCAATAGCATTACGCACAATTACGCCAAACTCGGCACCTACAACGTGGCGGTAAGTCTGGCTATCAACCTCAACGGTAAGCTGGTTACCAGCAACATGTGCCAAACGACCGTGACACCGAGCACCACAGTAGTAACGACATCGAAGATTACCAGTTTGCCAAACACGGGTCCAGGTGCTGTGATCCTCATCGCCATTCTGTCGATTGTTGGCGGCTATGCCACGCACCACGCACACCGCCACATTCAGCGCAAACGCCGCGCCGCGCATCGTAGCGCATGAGTTGCTGCAGTTTTGCGAAAGTTGGCCACGTACGGTATAGTTTGGCTTAACTATGGTTAAAAAATCCGAGCGAAAACCGGCCGACTATATCGTGCCGCTTGACATGAACGGCTTATCGGGGCGCATGTTGTACTTGCCGCCACCGAAAGGAAAAAAGCGCGAGATATTGCTGTTATACGGCCAACATTCCAGCTTGGAACGTTGGTGGGGTATCGCGCAGGTGCTCAACCGTTACGGTGCGGTAACCATGCCGGATTGGCCTGGCTTTGGTGGCATGGACAGTTTTTATAAAGTTGGCAAGAAGCCAAATTTCGATAACTACGCCGACTATTTGGCGGCGTTCGTGCGCATGCGTTACAAACACAAGCGCGTCACTATCGTGGGCATGAGTTTCGGGTTTGTATCCGCAACGCGCATGCTGCAGCGTTTCCCTGACCTTGTCAAAAAAGTTGACCTTTTCGTGAGCTTAGTTGGCTTTGCACACAAAGATGATTTTTCTGTCAGCCGAGCGACGTATTGGTTCTGGCGTATTGGCTCTACGGTGTTTGGTTGGCCTCCCCTGGCGACGTTTTTCCGATTAGCCTTTTTGCAACCTGTGGTACTACGGTTTGTTTACCAATACACCGGACATGCAAAGTTCAAAGACTTAAGCAAAGAGCAAGCCAAAGCAATGTCAGAGGTAGAAATTTGGCTGTGGCGCCAAAACGATCTTCGTACATGGTTCTACTCGACCGTGCAAATGCTAACCCTCGACAACTGTAAGGTGAAGGTTGACTTGCCAGTGTGGCATGTTGGTGTGGCGCATGATCATTTCTTTGACAATGCAGTTATCGAGCAGCACATGCGCATCATTTTTAATGATTTCCACAGTGCGAACCTAACTCCCAACACGAGCGCCCATGCACCAACAGTTATTGCCGACGAGAAAGATGCGGCACCATTTGTGCCCTCGCAGCTTCGGCGTCTACTCTCGCGCCAACCTTGACAATCGTCGCTTGTGCTATAATGATAGATAATCATGAAGATTGGACTGGTCTGTCCGTATAACATTGCCTACGGTGGCGGCGTACAAAAACTGGTGCTGGCTTACCAGGCTGAACTCGCACGGCGTGGCCACGATGCATACATTATTACTCCCGAGCCGCGGGAAATGCGCGAGGACTTCCAGCACGATCACGTCATTTTTCTTGGCAGCGGCACTGAAGTTGCCAATCCGCTGCACACAACCGGCCAAGTCTCGGCCGGCCTCAATGAAGAGATCGATGAAGTTCTGAACGAGTATAAATTCGATGTGCTGCATTTCCATGAGCCTGGCGTGCCCATGCTTGGCCGGCAAATGCTTGCGCGCAGCAACACGGTGAATGTTGCTACGTTTCATGCTGCCTTTCCCGAAACGGTCGTTGGCCGCACGTTTGCACGCGTGGCTACGCCGTATATCAAACCATTGCTGCGCCTCATCGACGAATACGTGGCAGTTTCGCCCGCCGCAGCAGAGTATGTCCACGAGCTTACCGGTATGCCCGTCGCTATTATTCCAAATCCTATCGACACCAAGCACTACAAACCACCAAAAACCCGCGATGATTCCGGGCTGCGCAAAACCATCCTGTATGTCGGCCGTCTGGAAGGGCGCAAGGGCGTGCATTTCTTGTTGCGAGCGTTTGCACTACTAGAGCAAAAGCGCCCAGACGTTTCGTTGTTGATTGCCGGAGATGGCACCGACCGAGAAAAATTGGAACGTCAAGCACGGCATCTCAATCTAAAAAATGTAGAATTTGTCGGCTACGTTACCGAAGCACAGAAACTCGAATATTTGCAAACGTGCGACCTCTTTTGTGCGCCGTCGGCTTATGGCGAGAGTTTTGGTTTGGTGCTGCTTGAGGCTATGGCAACCGGGCTCGTTACCGTGGCTGGCAACAATCCGGGTTATCGTTCGGTGCTCACCGGCCTCGGTGCCATTTCGCTGGTAAGTCCTCGCCGTGAAGATGATTTTGCGCATCGCCTGGACATACTGTTGTACGAAAATTCTTTGCGTAAACTGTGGCGTGACTGGGCGAAAAGCGAGATCAAGCAATACAACGTGCGCGTGATCATCGATCAATACGAAGCGCTCTACGAGCGGGCAATCAAAAAACACAAGCGTAAGTACCGTACGCATAAGCCCAATGAACAAGCTTAAAATAGGCTTTGTGCTCGACGATTCGCTGGATACGCCGGATGGTGTACAGCAGTATGTGCTAGCGCTGGGCAGTTGGCTGAGTAAGCAAGGCCACGACGTGCACTACCTTGTGGGCGAAACGCACCGAACTGACATTGCTAACGTGCACGCTCTAAGTCGCAACATGCACGTGCGTTTCAATGGCAACGGCATGTCTACTCCTCTGCCCGTGAACCCGCGGAAAATCCAGGCGTTATTAGCCAAAGAGAAATTTGACGTCTTGCACGTGCAGATGCCCTACAGTCCATTTTTGGCGCAGCAGATTATCAACAAGGCGCCCTCATCGACGGCCATCATCGGCACGTTCCATATTATGCCCCAGTCGGGCTTGGCAGATGCGGCGAATCGCTTTCTTGGCTTCTTGCTGCGTGGCTCGCTGAAGCGCTTTGATCAAGTATTTGCCGTATCGAATGCCGCTGCCGGCTTTGCACGCAAAACCTTTAATGTAGACGCGGACGTTCTGCCAAATGTCGTTGACGTAACACGCTTTGCCAGCGCCAAGCCGCTGCCGCAATATAACGACGACACGTTAACTGTGATGTTTTTGGGCCGGCTGGTGCCGCGCAAAGGTGCGCGAACGTTACTGGAAGCAGTGAGTATTCTTAATCAATTGGAAAAGCACAAGAGCCTACCGCCGTTTCGCGTCGTCATTTGTGGCAAAGGGCCGTTAGCGAGCGAGCTGCAGCAATACGCTGCGACTGAAGGCATCGAGGATTTGGTAGAGTTTGCAGGCTTTATTGCCGAAGACGACAAGCCGTCATATCTTGCCAGTGCCGACATTATGGTGTTTCCGAGTAGCGGTGGTGAGAGCTTCGGTATTGTGCTCATCGAGGCAATGGCGTCTGGCAGGCCGGTAGTGCTGGCGGGTGATAATCCTGGCTATCGGTCAGTGTTATCGCCTAAACCCGAACTACTGTTCGACCCCAAAAATGCCGTTGCACTATCCCAAAAACTTACAGAATATTTGCAAGTTAAACGTACTCGCACGGAAGCTGTAACATGGCAAAAAGCCTACGTTCCGCAATTTGATGTAGCAACCGTCGGCAAGAAGCTGCTGAAAACATACCGTGAACAGTTGCAAGAAAAGCATTAAATAGGGATAATGGCTTTATGTTTAAGCTCCGACAAAAGAAAGACGACGCAGATTTAGAAATAACTATCGGCAACCGCACGGTCATCCGGGTACTGTTTCTTGTGGTGTTGTTCATGCTTTTCTTTGCAGCCCTGCGCAAGGCGGATCATGCGCTTATTCTTATCTTCATCGCCTTCTTCTTGGCTGTGGCGTTAAACGCGCCAGTGCATTGGCTGGCCAGTCATTTGCCGGGCCGAACGCGCGGCGACCGTGGCGTGGCTACGGCTGCTTCTGCTGCAATTGTCGTGCTTGTTCTCGTAGGTTTTTTGGCGAGTGTCGTGCCACCAATTGCGCATCAGACCAGCAGTTTTATTGACGCAGCCCCAGGCTATATTAGTGATATTCAAAATCAGAACGGTCAGGTGGGCAAGTTTGTACAACGCTACCATCTGCAAGATGAAGTCAGCAAGGTTTCTGGCCAGCTGAAAGAACGACTCAATGGCGTCGCTGGCAGCACAGTGTCTGCTGTTACGAGTTTGGGTAGCAGTATTTTTGCGGTACTTACCGTACTCGTGCTCACTTTTATGATGTTAGTCGAAGGACCGCACTGGGTTGATATTGCCACCGAACTCATTCCTACCAAAAAGCAAGGTTACGCGAGAGAGCTGGGCCACGATATGTACCACGTTATTCGAGGGTATGTGAACGGCCAAGTGATTTTGGCTGCACTGGCTTCAGCGCTTATCGTGCCGGCACTCTTTATTTTGCACATTAGCTATCCGATTGCGCTGATGTTCGTGGTATTTGTTTGCGGACTCATTCCCATGGTTGGTCATACCATCGGTGCTTTCATCGTTACCCTTGTGGCGCTCTTCCACTCCATCCCAGTAGCGATCATCATTCTGGCCTACTACATTTTGTACCAACAGATTGAAAACTATCTTATTCAGCCACATATTCAAGCCAACACAACCAACCTTTCGCCGCTCCTCGTGTTCGTTGCCGTTGTAGTTGGGGTGAGTTTTGATGGTCTGCTGGGCGGCCTGGTTGCTATTCCGCTGATGGGTTGCCTGCGAGTAATTGTGGTTGACCAACTCAACCGCCGCCATCTCGTTCATGAACTCGCCGAAGAGTAATACTCACACTCCTAAAGTCGAAACCAAAGAGCACCGTTCGGTGTGTCGCGTAGCCCAATACCCTGCTCTGCCAGGTTGTCACGAAGTTCGTCACTTTTCGCCCAGTCCTTGTTTGCCCTGGCTTCTTCGCGTTTGTTAATCTGGCCTTTTTGTTCGTCAGAAATGTCTTGGCTACGCAGAAGGTTAACGCCTAAGTAGTCGCGAATGCTTTCCAGGAGGTTTACCAGGCCTTTTAGGTCGGCATCCGTTAAGCTCATGACTTCGATAGCGCTAAAAAAATTATCAATTCGCGACAATGCACTTGGTGTATCCAGATCATTTTGCAAAGTGTTCAGTAGGTCAAGCGCTGCTTTGCTTGCGCCAGCTTCGATGGTTACATCACCGCCTGGGGTTTGCGGCTGAAAACGTCGGTCGGCAACTTCCTGCCAGTGTTGTAAGCGATTCTTGGCAGCTTCGAGCGATTCCCAACTAAACTTGCTTTGGCTGCGGTAATGGCTCTCCAGCACATGCAAGCGCAAGACTTCTAGACTGTAGCCTTTGGCTTCAATGTCTTCGAGTGTGATGCCGTTGCCTAAGCTCTTGCTAATCTTTTCGCCCTCCACGGTAATGTGGTTGGTGTGCATCCAGTAGTTTGCAAACGGTTTGCCGGTTGCGGCTTCGCTTTGGGCAATTTCGTTGGTATGGTGCACGGGTACGTGGTCGATGCCGCCGGCGTGGATGTCCAGCGTTTCGCCCAGATATTTCATGCTCATAGCCGAACATTCGATGTGCCAGCCCGGAAAACCGTTGCCCCACGGGCTGTCCCACTCCATGTCTCGTTGATGGTCGGCTGGGCTGAATTTCCAGAGGGCGAAGTCGCCTACGTTGCGCTTTTCTTTATTAAACTCTACACGCTTGCCCGCTTGCTGTTCATCGAGGTCGAGCCGAGCGAAATTGGCGTACTTCGGAAACTTGCTTGTGTCATAATAAATGCCATCGCTGGTTTTGTACGTAAACCCCTTTTCTTCGAGTTTTTGGATGAGGGCGATTTGTTCGGGAATGTGGTCGGTGGCTCGTGGCAGAAAGTCTGGCTGCAAAATATTTAAGCGCTCTAAGCCCTTTTCAAAATAATCGGCGTAAAATTTCGCGATGTCCCACGCGGTTTTGCCTTCACGTCGGGCGCCTTTTTCGAGCTTGTCTTCGCCTTCGTCGGCGTCACTTACCAAGTGGCCAACGTCCGTAATGTTCATCACCCACTTTGGCTGCAGGCCGCTGGCTTTTAGGGTTCGGATGAGAATATCTTCGCGAATGTACGTAAACCAGTTGCCAATGTGCAGATAGTCGTATACGGTTGGGCCGCAGGTGTACACCGTAACGGTGGGTGGATGTAGCGGCTGAATTTCTTCCACCTGGCGAGTGGGTGTGTTGTAGAGTTTCATGGTTTTTTCTAGTATATCATTTTAGAGTGCGGCCAGCTCCGCGGTTCGGGCAACGGCTAGGCTGCCAACTTGGACGAACGTGTAGGTTGCATCGGTTTCGATTGGGTAAAAAGCCAGCTCGTCATGATCTTCGGGGTGAAGGGTGAGGTTGGGCGCAACGTCTATGTAACTATTGATTGCCTGGTGCGGTGGTGAATAGCGAAATTGGCTGACATTCTTTGCGGCGGCATGGTGGAGCACATGACGGCTTTCTGGGCCGGCTTTAGCAAGATAATCGCCCTGTTGGCCGAAACTTGGATGAACTTCCAGAATGCCAATGTCGCGGCCATCTTCTGCCGCAACAATTTGCGCGGCGCGCAGTGCAACCATGCCAGTGGCAACGTGGTCCGGGTGGTCGTGCAAGAGGCGCGAGCTGAGCAGTAGATTTATGTTGTAATGACGAATCCACTCGGCAACCGTCGGAGCTAGTTCGTTGACATGCTGTGCGACATTGCCATCTGGCGCGTAGAGTTGGGCAAACGTTTGAAACCCAAGTATTTTGGCACAGGCTCTACCCTCGGCTATGCGGCCACCATCACGTACAATTGTAGTGTGTGGCGCAAAATCTTTCGTACCAGCATCGCTGGGCGTGAGCGTGATGACGTGCTTTGGTAACCGCAGACGTTTTGTTACGGCCTGGACGTGACCTTTGACGAGCGTATCATCAAGGTGCGCTTCGACATCACCGAGTACCACATCTTCAGTAAGTAATTCTGTAACTTGTTTCATAGTCTCCTGCTGTAAGTTGCAAATAAAAAACGAGCCGGTGAGGCTCGTTTGAACGTAAAAAATCTAACCTCACCGACAGGGTTCGGCTTGGCAACACAGATTTGCAGCGATTTGCAAAGTGTTCATATCGGGATTTATTTTACCATACCGCTTATTGTTGGTCAAGTTGCGCAAGTAGCTCAGTTGCTTTAGCAACGCACTCTGATTTTATGTCGGCGAAAGCTCGACCCTTGGTAATTTTGAAACCGCTGGCATACGCATGACCGCCGCCACCGAAATGTTCGGCCAATTTGTTGGCGATTGGCTTGCCGTAGTTGCTGCGGATTTTGGCAGTCACGTGACCGTCGTTGTAGAGTTTGAATGCGATGGCGATGTCGGTGTTGGTGGTTAGGCGCATGTCGTCAATTACGAGCATGGACGGGTTGTACAGCGGGCTGTATGTTTCAATTTCTTCCCACGGAATGGTAATGGTTGCCACGCGGTTATCCGCATAATATTCGACTCGCTCCAGCAGCCGGCCTTTGTAGTGCACAAGCTCCGGTGCTTTGCGCATCATTTCGCGGCGACGTTCTTCGAGGTCGGGAATGCTCACGCCGCCATCTACCAGTTCAGCGATAATGTGGATACTGCGCGCCGTGGTGGCGGTGGTGGTGAGGCCAAGGCTGTCAGCCAGAATGCTTACCGCAAGCATTTCTTTCGTGGTGGCGTTCAGCGGCCAGTCGAGTTGCTGCGCCAATTCGTAGATAAGTTCGCCGGTTGCGACGACCGGATAATTGCAGACAACTTTGGCAAACGGAATGGTCTGCTCGGTTTCGTGGTGGTCGAGAATGATGCATGGCTTGGCGGCAATCCAATGCTTTTGGCCAGTCTTGGTTAAGGTTTCGAGCAGGCTGTCTGCGCTGGTGTCAACGATAATGCTGGCGTCGAACTGGTGTGGCAACTCGGGATTGACTCTGTCCCAGCCGCGCAAATGCCGTAGGTAGGTTGGAATATCCACGCCGCAGTACAAAAATGGCTCTTTGCCGAGCTCGTGCAAGATTTGCTCCATCGCCAGCGCACTGCCAAGACTGTCACCGTCCGGATTGTCGGCTTGGATAATAACAACGCGCCGAGCGTCTTGCAGCACGGCTCTAATCTGATCTGCTTCTGGATAGGTCATGTGCTTTATTTTACACGAGTTGCGATGATTTCGTGGAGTTTCGAATCCAGACCGTCGTATGGCGGATTGAAAGTCGGATCATTGATAAAGCTGAGTGGCTTCCATTCAAGTGCTTCAGAATCATCGTCTGGCACTGGCTCGCCTTCGCGCTTGTGGGCAATAATAACAAGGTCGCACAGAGATTCGCTCCCACCTTCCTCGTACAAACCAGAATATGCCGTAATGAGTTCCAGTTCGTCGATAGTCATGCCGGTTTCTTCGCGAATTTCACGCTTGGCCGCATCGAACGGATTTTCGTTGAACTCGCAAAAGCCACCTGGCAAATCGTACAAGCCTTTGGCCGGTTCATACGCGCGCTTCGAGTAGAGAATTTCGCCTCTACTGTTGTACAGTACGACGGCGACGGTGGCCTTCGGGTTGTTATAAAAATGGTGGCCTTGGTCGCAGACATAG
>JAICLK010000017.1 GCA_025927415.1 Candidatus Saccharimonadota bacterium
ACCTTTAACATGCTGCTGCAAATCCTGGAAGACGGTGTGTTATCTGACGCCAAGGGACGCAAGATTGACTTCACAAACACGATTGTCATTATGACCAGTAATATTGGCGCCGAAAAATTGCAGAAAGAAGCGAATTTTGGCTTTCATGCTACCAATGCGGCTGACGAAAAGGATCTCGCCGTTTTGCACGAAGCCAACAAAGGTAAAGTGCTGGATGAATTGAAGAAAATGCTGCGGCCGGAACTCTTGAACCGTATCGACAAAACCATCGTATTCCATGCGCTTACCAAGAAGGACATTTACCATATCATCGACTTGCAAATTGATGAGTTGCGCGCGCGTCTTAGCAGGCAAGGCATCGGCTTGCAGCTAACGCAGCAAACCAAGCAGTACTTACTCGACCATGGTTACGATGCCAAAAATGGCGTGCGCCCCCTGCGCCGGCTGATACAAGATACCATAGAAGACCAGATTGCATCCGAACTGCTTGAGGACAAATACCAAAAGGGCGATATCGTGAGTGTGGCTGCCAAACGTGGCGAACTCGTATACTCTACAGCGCACGAATAAGCTACAATTAGAACGTGATGAAACGCGGGCCATGGCTTAAGGTTTGTATCTTCTTGTTGGCGATTGCGGCCATGTTATTTGTGGTGCTGCACGAACGCCAGAATGTGTTTGATTGGAGAAAATTGCATGGATATCAGGCGCCTGCCGCAATAAGCAACCTTGCGACCGACGATACCATGACGCCCCAGACGCGCAGGATTTTCTACGTCAATCATCCAGGCGTCGAAGACAAAACGACATTTACTAAGAGTTGTCCCAACAACGGCGGCGAAAAAACGGTTGTTTTGGGTTGCTACCACAGCAATCAGCAAGGCATTTTTCTGCTGAATGTAACTGATGCACGCCTCAATGGCGTAGAGCAGGTGACGGCAGCGCACGAGCTACTGCATGCCGCGTACGACCGGCTGAGCAGCAGAGAACGAAACTACGTGAACGGCTTGTTGATGAATTACTATCAGCATGATCTGCACGACCCGCGCTTGCTCAGCACTATCGCCGAATACAAAAAGACCGAGCCAAATGATTGGGTGAATGAAATGCACTCGGTTTTTGGCACTGAGGTCGCCAGCCTGCCAGCACCACTCGAAACGTATTACAAACGATATTTTACCGATCGCCAGAAGATTGCCGCATACGCTGCGCAGTATGAAGGCGCATTCGCAAGCCGGCAGCAAAAGGTTGCCGTCGACGACGCCCAGCTAACAACATGGAAGGCTCAAATTAGTAGCGACGAGAAAGCATTGCAAACGGACCAACAGGATATCTCGGCTGCTCAATCGCACCTCGTGGAGCTTCGCAGTAGTGGGCAAATCGACGCTTATAATGCCGCTGTGCCCGCATACAACGCGCAAGTCGACACATATAATGCGCTCGCCCAAACAGTGCGAGATCTTATTGATAACTACAACCGGTTGGTGGCGCAGCGTAACAGTATTGCGCTGGAAGAAAACCAATTGGTACAAGACATTACCTCTGCGCCGGCTGCCATCAGCAAATAACTTCGTGATACACTGAATAAAGAATGGCGAAGAAGTCGGCAAGTTATGTCTGCCAAAGCTGCGGCGCAATGACGAGCGCCTGGGCAGGGCGCTGTCCGCAGTGCGGCGAGTGGAACACGCTTCAGGAAGACGTGGCAATTGATACTGGTACTTCGGCTAGCTCGGGTGGTCGCTTACTCAAACCCGAGCCCGTCGATAAAGTGGTGCTGCACGATCAGCCGCGGCTACTGAGTGGGATTGGTGAGGTCGATACTATTTTTGGCGGCGGCATTGTGGCAGGCAGTGTGAACTTGGTTGCTGGTCAGCCGGGCATTGGCAAAAGCACGTTATTATTGCAACTCGCATATGCTGTTGCGGCGAAAGCTCCGGTTTTATATGTGAGTGCTGAAGAGTCGGCGCACCAAGTTGGTTTGCGGGCAAATCGTCTGGGTGCTGTTCGGCCAGAACTCCAACTTGTCACGAGTACCACGACTGACGATATCGCTGCAACTATTCGCAAAGGCGGCTACAAACTGGTGGTTGTCGACTCAATCCAGACGGTGTCGTGCGAAGGCATTAGTTCGGCTGCTGGCACCGTTTCGCAAATTACCAACAGTGCGTATATGCTTACCGCAGCGGCAAAACAAACTGGCACTGCCCTCATCTTGGTTGGGCACGTTACAAAAGAGGGAAATATAGCCGGGCCGAAGATTTTGGAACACGTGGTTGATGTGGTTTTGCAGCTTGAAGGCGACCGTTACGGCGGCTTTAAGGTTTTGCGAGCGGTAAAAAATCGCTTTGGCTCAACCAATGAAGCGGGTATTTTTGAAATGGTCGACACCGGCCTAAAACCAGTTGATAATCCGTCGGCGGCATTGCTGGCAGAGCGACAGGTGAGTGATGGCTCGGTGGTGCTGGCAACTATTGAGGGAACGCGTCCACTGCTCGTGGAAGTGCAGGCGCTGGTCAACAAAACCAGCTACGGCTATCCAAAGCGTGCGGCAAGCGGTATCGACCTCAACCGTATGAACTTGCTTGTAGCAATGCTAGAACGTCGTACTAAGCTGCAACTTGCCGACCAGGACATCTATGTAAATATCGTTGGTGGCATGAAGATAACTGAGCCCGCGGCAGACTTAGCCGTATGTATGGCCATTGGCTCGGCGACGAAAGGGTTGCAATTGAAAGACAACGCCGTGGTTTTCGGTGAAGTCGGCTTAAGCGGCGAAGTTCGTCATGTACCGTTTGCCGACAAGCGCATTGCGGAGGCAAAGAAGCTCGGCTTTAACGCTGCGATTGGACCTATGCAACGCTCTGGCAAGAAGCTCGCGCTGCTGGATGGCGTGACGGATGTCCGCACGGCACTCAATCAATTCTTGAAGAAAGACTAATGCCTGGCGGGGCGCGGCCGCCACATGCTTATGGCCCTGGATTGGGATTACCGCCACCGCCGCCATCTCCACCACCATTCCCGTTCGTTAGGGTATTTTGGAGGGTGACGGGGCTACCGTCGGCTTGCGACTGGTACAAGACACTATCAGTAACATATGCCGTAATGGTAACAGTGCCACTCTTTGTTGGTACGTAATGGTAGGTACATGGCGGGCTGGGACTACTGGTACTTGCGCTGAGCGAGCATGTCTTTGCGGCTTTACCATTGACGTTGATGACAATGCTGCCGGGGAATTTGCTACTGCCAAGCGGGTGTGTGCCTTGGTTGGCAGTAACGGTAAGGTAGCAGCCGTTCTTGTCGCATGTGTCGGATGTTCCAGAGGAATTTGAGACAGTGAGCGTACCACTTGGAAGCTGGTCACTACAGTTGTGAACGTCATCCGACGCACTGGTATTGTACTGGCCGGAGCCGTTACCGCTCACAAACGTATCGACCGATAACGAGCTAGCGTTGCCGCCGTAAAGAGTCATCTTTGCAGCTGCTGGCGTACAACTGGTGGCGAGTTTACCGGAAACTTTGTCGATGACGCTGGACGAAGTCGTACCACTGGCAGGAACGTACCAAGAGGGGTAAATATCGGTGCTCGGCCCCGGTAAGATTGCACTGTAGTAACCGCGGGTTCGAACCATGAAGTTGAATGCCGGTTCTACTTTAATATCGGACGGCTGTTTCCAGTTTGTTGCAGGTTTGTGTAGGCTATCAAGCGCATATTGTAACCAATTGCGGGCGAGTGGTTCGGTCATGTCTTCCATGTGGCCGGCGGTCATGGCAACGTTTCGACTATGGTAGCCAACCCATGTAGCCACGGCATATTGTGTAGTCCAGGCAGTCATAAGACCGTCATAGTTATCGTTGGTTGTGCCGGTTTTAATAGAGATGTTCCAGCCATTGTAGCGGTGCCATTTTTGCCCGTAAGGCAGCGGAGTACACGTGTAGGTAGAACAACTTCCACGTAAGTAACTTGCCTTGGGGTCGCTCAGCATGTTGTCTACGATATAGGCAGCGTCAGTGCGTAGCACCTGCTTAGCCTTGGGCTGTGTCCACTGATAGATAGTGTGACCGGAAGCAGCAGTAATTTTTTCAATGTAGGTCTTTGGAATAGATTGGCCAAGCCGCGCGAGCGAGGCATCGGCGTTTACCTCGTCATCTAAGTACAGATATGCACCATCACCAATACCGGATGCGGCGTAACATGAAGCCTCGTCTGCCTTACTAACTGCAAAGAAGTTTTCAACGTTCGTCTGGTAACAGCGGTAACCATCAGGGTTGCTCATAAGGTTATCGACATTCTGCTGGGCTTTACTGGTGCCAACAATCAAGTTGGCTTTCACCGCAGTTACGTTACGAGATGTTCCAAGCGCGTAGCGCAGCGTCATCGGTCCGGAGTACTGGTGGTCATCATTCCAGAGACAGTTACCCGTGCCTTTTGGCGGTGGCAAAGTTTTGTCGGTGCATGGATAGCCTGGTAGCGCGCTTTGCGAGTCGTACAGCACTGAACCGGCGCCAGCGTGATTGCTCGTGTTAATGAGCAAGCTATACTCAAAGGGCTTAATGCTAGAGCCAGGCGAGATGTTGGTCTGTGCATAGTTAATACTACCGTGGTTGGGGTCACTGAAATTGACGCCGCCAACCTCCATAACAATCTTGCCGGTCTGCACTTGCTCGCCTACCATAGCCTCTTCGTCGCCGCCGTATTGCTGTACATTTGGTAGGTTGTCCGCAGCAACCTGATCGGCTTTGTTCTGCAAATTCATATTTAAGGTGGTAGTCACTTGCCAGCCGCCACGATTCACCGTGTCGGCGCCGTACATTTGCTCGAGCTGGCTCTTGGCGGCGAGCACAAAGTAGGGCGCTTTAATGCCTTGATATTTCGGTGATAGCGGCTTCACTTGTGCCAGCACGTCTACTTTTTTCGCGGTGTCGGCTTGCGCTTTGGTGATGTAACCTTGCGATGCCATTTGGTCAAGAATGTATTTTTGGCGATCAATCAAGCCCTGGGCGTCAAAGAAGCTACTGGTGATTTCCGGGTTATATTTTGGATCGCTATACGGAGAGAACTGCCCTGGAGCTTGAGGAATGGCCGCAAGCATAGCAGATTGCGCGAGCGATAGATCTTTACAGCTGATATGGAAGTAATCGCGGGCAGCAGACTCGCAGCCGTACTCCACGCCACCATATGGTGCGGCATTTAGATAGCCGGTAAGAATATCGGCTTTCGAATACTCGCGCGACAGTTCGACGGCCAGGATAAGTTCCTTAATTTTGACGGTAAAGTTGCGCTGGCCAATCCAGTTGCCATTCAGTTTAACCAGCTGCTCGGTAATGGTAGACGCGCCCTGCAAGCCTTGGCTGCGATGGAAAAGATCCTGAAATGTAGCGCGCAAAATGCCGCGGATGTTAAAACCGCCTTCGTGGTAAAAGTCTTTATCCTCGATTGCTACACTGGCATCGCGCATGTACGGAGATGTATCGTTACCCTGAACTGGTACGCGCTTTACAGCGTCGTAGTCCTGCCAAAGGAGTGTCTTGTTGGATGAGTCGTAATAACTAATACTGCCGGGCAAGTTAGTACCGCTTACATCAGTAATGTTCGGCAAATCTTTACGGAAATAGGCGAATAGGCCAACAAGCAGCAAGAAACATACCACAATACCAATGCCCGTAATTTTAAGCGCCATAATGCCACCCTGGCGACTAAACCAATAATGGTACAGGCGCTTCGGTTCCAGGCGGTAGAGCAACCGCTTCCAGCGATTTTTTGGCAACTTGGACAGATACGCGGCGCGCTGTCGAGCACGTGCGTCTTTTTGGGCAGCGCGGCGGCCGCTAAAACTGCGGTTTACTTTAATACTATTGCCACTTTTGGTGGTAAAGGTGCCTTCGGATTTACGGCGGCGTGGAGCTTGCATAAGAAAGTAACATACCTCACTTTGTTGCTTTGCAGAATATTATAGCAGATAAACCATGTGCGCCATGCAAACATTTTTGTGGATAAGGTGGCCGACCTGCAGCTGTTTTTCAGATAGGATTTTGCTATATAATAAGTACCTAAGGAGCAAATTTGATGACACTTTCCGAAGAATTACAGTGGCGCGGGTTCGTGAACCAAACGACATTTAAAGATTTGAGCGTGCTCGACGACGAGCCAATTACTTTTTATTGGGGCGTCGACCCCAGTGCAGACAGCATGACCATCGGCAACTTAGCGGCAGCCATGATGGTTCGACACTTTATCGAGCGCGGCCACAAAGCAGTTTTATTGGTTGGTGGCGCGACGGGTTTGATTGGTGATCCCGACGGCAAAAAGCAAGAACGTGACTTGTTGTCGCTCGATGATATTGCCCGCAACAAAGCCGCCCTTGCAGAACAATACAAGCGTGTCTTTGCCGGTCAAGCTTTCGAAATTGTTGACAACTACGACTGGTTCAAAGAAATCGGTTATCTCGAATTCCTGCGTGATGTCGGCAAGCACGTACCTATGCGCCAGATGCTCGGCCGCGACTTTGTGCAGTCGCGGCTTGGCGAAACCGGCGCCGGCATTAGCTACGCCGAGTTCAGCTACAGCCTCATTCAGGGTTACGATTTCTTGCATCTCTTCCGCACCAAAGGTGTCACTTTGCAAGTATGCGGCGCTGACCAATGGGGCAACAGCATCACTGGTGTGGACCTCATCCGTCGTATCGAAGGCAAAGAGGCGCATGTATATTCCACGCCACTTGTTACTAATAAGACGACGGGCCAGAAGTTTGGTAAGAGCGAAGACGGCGCCGTGTGGCTCGAGAAAACCAAAACCAACCCACTAGACTTCTATCAGTTCTGGATAAACTGCGACGATGAAGGGGTGGAAGAGTACCTAAAAATCTACACACTGCTCAATAAAGAAGAGCTGGAAGCCGTGATGGCGGAACACAAGCAGAACCCCAAGGAGCGCATCGCGCAAACCAGACTTGCGGTAGAAGTGACCCGCTTGGTCCACGGAGAGGTGTGGGCACGGGAAGTGCGCACGCGTACCGAACTTTTGATTGGAAAAACCAAACTCTCTTCTTTGGCGCCTGAAGAAATCCAAAGGTTTTATCAAGAATGGCCGCGAACGCTCCAGGCGAGCGTTGGTGATGAAGTGATAGCCATCCTGGCGGCAACCGGTTTAGCAAGCTCTAAAACAGATGCTCGCCGATTGCTGAGCGAACGAGCTATTAGTATCAACGGTGAAAAAACTACCAAAGAAACGCTCGAAGCAGATGATTTTCAAAACGGATTTGCGCTGATTGTCAAAGGCAAGAACGACTCCGCTTTAGCAGAGCAGGTGTAAAATTTAGCATGCGAAAAATTGCTGGAACATTGCTGGGGAAGTCGGTTGCTGGGGCGGTTCGACTACGAGGCAAAAGCAGTGCACAAGCGCTACCCGGCCTTGTGGTTGAAAAAATAGTGCCGGGCTATTTGCCAGCTATGCTCAAGCAGTTGCCTGATGGTGTGACGATTATTACCGGCACGAACGGCAAAACCACCACGACAAAGATGGTGGTAGAGCTGTTGCGCGCCAACGGCAAACGGGTTTTGACCAACCCAACGGGCAGCAATATGACGCGCGGCATTATTAGTAGCGTGAGCCAGCAGGCAAAACATGGTGGCAAATTGCCGTTCGATATTGCGGTGCTCGAAATGGACGAGGCGTACGCGAAGCACTTTACAACTATGTTGCGGCCAAAATTTGTCCTTGGCCTCAACGCCAGTCGTGACCAACTCGACCGTTTTGGCGAAGTGGACACCGTGGCAAAATTGATCAGCGAAACCATGTTGGCGGCCACCGAAGGTATTATTACAAATGCTGATGACAAACGACTAAGTGCTGCTGTGCGGGAGGCAAAGACGCCAGTGCACTATTTTGGTGTGTCGCCAAAACTTCTCAAATTCTTTCCACGCGACGACGAGCTGGTGGCAATTGATGCGTCCACCCCAACGTTGCAGGCTGCCGACGTGCCACTGGCGGTTGAGCTGACGGACTTTGAAGGCGCAACTGCCACGTATCGGCTGGGCAAAACAATCGAGACAGTGCCACTGCACGTAACTGGTCAGCATAACTTTCAAAATGCGGCCGCAGCGCTGGCGCTGGTGCGTGCAATCATGCCGGATATCGAGCCGGCAAAGCTCATCAAACAGCTGGAGCTGGTCAAGCCAGCTTTTGGCCGCGGCCAAACATTCATGCTGAAAGATGGCAGTGCGCTACAACTCAATCTTGTTAAAAACCCGGCTAGCTTTCGACAAGGGCTGGCTTCCTATGTGAAGGTGAGTACGAACGTGATGATCGCCATCAACGACCGCGTGGCCGATAGCCGCGACATGTCGTGGCTGTGGGATGTCGATTTTTCCAGCTTGCAAGGCCAAACTATCGAGCTGACCGCTGGCAGTCGCGCGGTCGACATGGCGCTGCGGCTGCAGTATGATGCCGTTCCGGTAAAAAATATCGAGCCAGATCTCGACGCAGCCCTCAAAACTTTTTGCGCCTTGCCTGGCGACAAGGTAATTTTCGCGAGCTATACGGCCATGCTGCACTTGCACGCCGCGCTCGAAAGGAAGAAGGATTTATGAAGCTCCACGTTGTCCACATTTATCCGAATGAAATGAACACCTACGGTGACCGCGGCAACCTGCTGGTGCTGGAAAAACGCGCGCAATGGCACGGGCTGGAACCCGTGATCCACTACTACAGCGCTGGTGACCTGTTTCCAAAGGAGGTCGACATTGTTTTGGGCGGCGGCGGTCAGGATAGTGCCCAGAGCGACATCCAGAAAGACATTCTGCGCATTGGCAACAAACTGCACACATTGGTGGATGCCGGCGTGCCGATGTTGATGGTGTGCGGCACGTACCAGCTGTTTGGCAATCGCTTCCTTACGGTTGACGGCAAAGAAATTAAAGGTATTGGCGTGTTCGATGTCGAGACGATTGGCGGTGCGAAACGGCTCATTGGCAACATTGCGGTAGAGACCGAAGAATTTGGCACACTATATGGGTTCGAAAACCACAGCGGGCAGACGCGCCTTGGGCAAGACCAGCCGGAACTGGGCAAAGTGGCTCGCGGCAACGGCAATAACGGCGAAGATAAAACTGAGGGTGCGCGAACACGCAACGCCATTGGCACGTACATGCATGGTCCGCTCTTGCCAAACAATCCGCAGCTTGCTGATGGGCTTATCCGTCTCGCTTTGCAGCGCAAAGGCGCTACGGTTCAACTCAAGTCAATCGATGATGAGCTGGCCGTTCGATCGCGGCAAAACGCCGCCAAACGTTCGTACTAAATCGTACTAAAAATGAAAACCCCGGAACTTTTGCTGACTGAAACGCCTGAAAGGCGTCATCGAAGTTAGCAAGTCCGGGGCTTTCGCACCTATGAAATTGTGTATGAAGTTGTTGGTTGAGCCGTGGTGGCCGGTGGCATTTGCGAGTTTGGAACTCGGATGTAGCAAGTGCTACCAGTCGCTCCAGCTGCCCGTATGCCACGAGTGCTCTTCTATGCAGTGCCACACAACTAGCCAGAAACCGTAGGAAATCCCGAAGGCGATCCAGGCGGATCCCCAGTTGTAGTGCGTGGCCACGAACACAATTGTGCCGATAACCGGCGGCGCAGCCACCAGGACGAGCGCGTAGAAGAACGCATTCAGTATTTGCCACATTCCCCGGAGTGGAGAGGACATCACCGGCAGCATGGCGCGCCAGGCAATGGTCATGCAGTGTTCGAACCACCCGTTTGTACGCGGTAGATTCGACTTCTTCTTGGCCTTTGCTTTCTTTGGCTTAGGAGTAGGCGCAGATGCGCGTGCTGCGGTCGCTTTCGCCGCTGGCTTTGCCTTGCAATACTTGCATTCCTCGGGCGAAACGCACAGGAGGAGCACTCGCTTGCAGGTAATGCAGGGACGAAGTCGCTTCTCTGCGACTGACTGCGCTGGCTTTGCCTGGCAAGTCTTGCACTCTTCGGGTGCAGTGCACATGATCATCGTCAGCCCGCAGTTTCGGCAGGGACGAAGCTTCTTCACCGCGGCTGCGGTCATTTCTATCACCAACTTCATCATTAAGGTACGAATTGAGAGAGCTTCTCTCATAAACAAATTACAATATTTAGTGCGATTTGTCAACAGATACGCTGTGCGACTATACTTTAGGTAATGGTAGTGAGCGACGAGTTGACGAGCCTAAAAGGCGTTGGACCGGAAGTTGCCCGTAAGTTTGCGGTGCTAGGCGTGCGAA
Organism: Candidatus Saccharimonadota bacterium; assembly: GCA_025927415.1. Classification (GTDB taxonomy): domain Bacteria; phylum Patescibacteriota; class Saccharimonadia; order Saccharimonadales; family UBA4665; genus JAICLK01. Next base: position 10,243 of record JAICLK010000017.1, read on the forward strand.
CTGTCGGCCAACTTGCCGACTATTTGCCGCGCCGATACGAGGATTATTCGGTTGTTACCCCAACTGCCAAACTTCGCCCTGGCCAAGTAACCGTCCGCGCAAAACTAAAAGACGTGAGCGGGCGGTATGTGCGCCGCGGTATGCACATCACCGAGGCAGCCGCGAGCGATGCCAGCGGCAGTATACGCCTGGTGTGGTTCAACCAGCCGTACCGCCTAACCTCGCTCAAGCACGATCAAGAATATTATCTTTCGGGCAAGTTCGAGTTGAGCAACCGCCGGTTTGGTTTGATGAACCCAAGCGTGGAGCTGGTGAGTGATTTTCCGCTGAACGTGGCGCGCATTGTGCCGATTTACCGCGAGACGAAGGGCTTGAACTCGCGCCAAATCCGCAAGTGTATTGGCCAGGTTTTGCCGCTCATCCGCGCACTGCCGGAAACGCTGCCGGCGTGGATTACTGAGGAAGAAAAGTTGATGCCTCGCGCCCGGGCTATGGAAGCAATGCACTTTCCGGCGAGCGCCACCGAACTGGAGCAAGCCAAACGACGACTTGGTTTCGAAGAAATATACGAGCTGGTGCTGGCCAGCCTCCTCAATAAATACGAGCTGATGCGGGAACAGGCGCCACCAGTGGCGTTTGACGAAAAGCTCGCCAAAGATTTCGTCAAACATCTGCCGTTCCAACTTACCGATGCGCAGCGCAAGGTCGTCTGGCAAATTTACCAGGACATGCAAAAAGCGCAACCCATGAACCGGCTGGTCGAAGGCGATGTTGGTTCTGGCAAAACAGTGGTGGCCGCAATGGCCGCAGCCATGGTGATGAAGGATGGCCACCAAGTTGCCTTCATGGCGCCGACCGAGCTGCTAGCGCGCCAGCACGCCGAAACGCTGACCAAAGTGCTGGCGCCGATTGGCTATGATAAAAAAGTTGGCTTGCTGGTTGGCGGTATGAGCACGGCGCAAAAAACCAGTGCGCATAAGGCCATTTCGGATAACAAAATGCAGCTGATGGTCGGCACGCACGCGCTCATTCAGGAAAAGGTTGATATGCAGCGGCTCGAGCTGGTTATCATCGACGAGCAGCATCGCTTCGGCGTGGATCAGCGCAAAAAACTCCAGGCCAAGGCCGGCCACATGCCGCACGTGCTCAACCTTACTGCCACGCCGATTCCGCGCAGTCTGGCGCTGACGTTGTATGGCGAGCTAGATATTTCCGTACTGGACGCCAAGCCAGCCAACCGCAAGCCGATCATTACCGAAATTTGTGCGCCAGTGAGTCGCAAACAGCGGTACGAAAACATCGACAAAGAGTTGGCAGCGGGTCGCCAAATGTTTGTGGTGTGTCCGCTGATTGCCGAGAGCGACAACCTGCCAGCCATGAGCGCCGAAAAAATGTACGAACAACTCACTAATAAAGATTTCAAACATCGCCGCGTCGGCTTACTGCACGGCAAAATGAAAGCCGACGAAAAGAACGCTGTGATGCAAAAGTTTGTGAGTCGCGACCTGGACATTTTGGTTGCCACGACCGTGATTGAAGTTGGCGTGGACGTGCCGAACGCAACCGTTATGCTCATCGAAGGTGCCGAACGTTTTGGCCTGGCGCAGATGCACCAGCGGCGCGGCCGTGTTGGCCGACGCGAGCACCAGGGCTATTGCTATTTGATGATGAGCGACTCGAAGTCGCCAGGCCGGCGTTTGCGTGCGCTCGAAACATCCAATGATGGGTTTCGCCTGGCCGAATTCGACCTTGCCGAGCGCGGCCCTGGCGCGGTTTATGGCACGTTGCAACACGGCGAGTTGGACCTGCGCGTCGCCAAACTCACCGATGTAAAACTCATCGCAAGCGCGCGCAAAGCAGCCCAAGCGACTATCGACAGAAACGAAGACCTGCTACAATATCCGGTAATGTACGAGCACGTGCGTGCCATCCGCGCCGTGACCAACCTGAACTAATATATGTACGCAATTTTCTTTCATGCACATCAAAAAATAGACAAGGTGGCGTATAGGCATCTCCAAAAAATGACAGACGGTGCGGCAGATTTTCCATCCATCAAAAACATTCTGCACTTCGAGGGTCGCAACGGGCCGGACGCCACGAAGCTGAAAAAGACAGAGATCGAGCAGCAACCATGGCACTTCGCCAACCCGTTCGACGACAGCGATACCGAGCTGTCTGAGGCAATCCAGCAGCATTACAATCAGTTAGTGACGGCACTCAAAGCGCAAAACGAGACGCGCGCAGCCTTCGAAGCGGCGTGGTTGGCGCACGCACTGGTTGATGGCTTGACGCCGGCGCATCACTATCCGTACGAGCAAGAGCTGGAAGCGCTGCGTGGCGAAGACCGTAGCAGCCGCACATCGATGAGAAGCCGTGCGTGGGTAAAAGGTCACAGCCCACACGACTCGCTGAAGCGCAGCCTGAAGATCGTTGGTCCGAAAGGCTTGCTGACCACACACACGGCGTTCGAGGCCGGCGCGTATTCCATCATGCTGCCGCTCAAACTCGCCAATGCTATGCCGACCCGCGAAAGTGTGGCAAGCATACGCAAAGACGGATTGCTGCCATATTTCAAACACGCCGCGCGCGATGTCGCCATGTTCGATCTGTTTAACCGCTTTCTGCAAACCGGCTGGACGCCGGCGCTTGGCCGCCTGGTGCGGCATGAACTTGCGCCGCGCATGGTCGCAATAGTGACGCTGGCGTGGTACAGCGCCTGCGTAGATGCTGGACTAGTCAAGGATGTAGCGTGAGAATTATTGCTGGGAGGCTGGGCGGTCGCCTGTTTGCCTCTCCGGGCACGCATAAGACGCACCCGATGAGCGACAAAGTCCGTGGCGCACTGTTTAACGTGCTGGGCGACATCAATAATCTAGAAGTTTTGGATGCCTTTGCCGGCAGCGGTGCGCTGGCGTTTGAGGCGGTGAGCCGCGGTGCAAAGCATGTGCTGGCGATAGATTCTGACAAAAAGGCACAGAGCGTTATCGAGCAAAATGTTCGCGAACTTGGCCTTTCAAGGAAGGTGAGACTTATCAAGGCA
>JAICLK010000050.1 GCA_025927415.1 Candidatus Saccharimonadota bacterium
ACTGGATGGATTAACCCCATTAACACTGGTAACACCACCCGTGCTCTGAATAGCACTCTTCTTTAAACTGCCATCGCTATTATGGGCAACTTCAAGAAAGGCATTGAGGATGTTTCCCCAATCGCCCGTGTCTCCGCCTGGATGTGGTAAGCGTATAGACATGTTCCTTCTGTCTTAAAAGCTAATGGTTTTATGATACCAAGAAAGCGAGAAACGTACCATGATTATTAGCTGTTGGTTACTTGATGGTGTTTAGAAATTCGACGAGTTCGCGCGGCGTAACCTCGGCTTTTACCAGATAGCCGTCGGCTTGGTGCTCGATGTCGGCGCGAATTTCTTCGCGCTGTTCCAGGTTGGTGGTAATAATAACTTTGCTGTGGAATTTTGGCGTCTGCTTTGGGTCGCGTAGCTTGCGCAAAATGTCGATACCAGTGATAGTCGGCACCATGAGGTCGAGCAGGACAATATCGTACTTGTCGGTCTGCGCCTCGCGCAAACCTTCTGCGCCGTCGACCACCACTTTTACGGTGTAGCCGACTTTGGTAAGCGCGCGGTCGTACAGTTCGCCGATGAAGTGCTCGTCCTCAATGCACAAAACCTTGCGGCCGACCGGTGAAGGTGCCGGAACTTGTGCGGCTGGCGGTGGTGTTTGTGGTGTTGGTGTGGAATTCTTGTCGTCCATATTTTACCTTCGATACAGCGAGTGGTTCTTGATCCAGCCGTGTGCTGTCGTGGTGATCTCTTTATTATTGCCGTTTTTCTGTTCTTCGGCAAGACTAGTGTACGGCAATACGGTAAAACCGAAGGTGGTGCCCTGGCCCTCTTTGCTGCGCACCCAGATGTTACCGCCATGGGCTGTCACGATAGTTTTACAGAGGTACAAGCCCAATCCGGTGCCGCCGATTTGCGCGCGGTTTCGGTAGTTGCGGTAAAACTTGGTAAAGAGGTTGGCGGTGACAGTTTCGGGAACGCCGACGCCGAAGTCTTGCACGGTTGTTTCGACGAGTCCATCTTTGGTAATCCCAGCGTTGACGATAATTTTCTTGCCATTGCCGCTGTACTTGATGGCGTTGTCGATGAGGTTGCTCAAAACTTCATAAATACTCACTTGATCCACGCCGACGGTTGGAAGGCCGGGGGCGACGGTGGCTTGCAGAGTAATGCCATGTACGCTTGCCCGCAATTGCCAGTCGGCCACAACTTTATTAACGATTTCGTCCCAGCGGTATTCTTGCAAACGCAGGAATAGCTGGTCGCCCTCGATGCGGGCTACGTCTAGAATGTTGTTCACGAACATCGTTAGTTGTTGGGCGGAGGCGTTCATCTTGAACATAAAGTCTTTTAGCTCGCCCGTGAGCTTGTCGCCCAACTCTTCGTCGAACACGTCTATGTAGCCACGCAGCAATGTGAGCGGCGTGCGTAGTTCATGCACGGCTAGCGCCACAAAGCTCATGGCTTGGTCGTCGCGGTTGTACGAATCGGAGCGGTCAAACAGGACGAGTATGGCTTCGTTGCCCTGCGGATTGTCTTTGTTGTAGTACGCGGCGAGGTCGAACTGCAACGGCTTTTCTTGGTCCGGTCGGTTGAGGCGGATGTGCTCCCAGGTTTTGCTGGCGGTTACGGTGTGGGCACGCGACTCTTGCAGCCATTTGTCAAACGTATCTTCGCTGGGGAATGACATGTCCAAAAGGGTGTAGACGTTTTTGCCCACGACGTCCGGCGCGGCTAGCCGGAGGTAGCGCATAAAAGCGTCGTTGGCAAAGATGACGTTGCTGGCTTTGTCCAGCACGACCAGCGGCAACGGCAGCGTGTTGGCAATCAGGGCGCTGCGTATCTTCTCGAGCGCTTGGGTTTTTTGTTCGCCAGAGGTGAAATGCTCGGCTTGGCTGGCAATTTGGTAAATCTGTGCGCTGAGCGTGGCAACCAGCGTCCGGCCAACCGGCAGTTTGGTGATGTCTGGCGCAGCGATTTGATGTTCGCCCGGCAAAATATGCAAAATGGTGAGCCAAATCGCGCGAAGCGGCATGAGTGCGTAGTCGGTGGCAGCGAACGTGATAATAAACGTCATGATGATACTCACGCCGTATGCGCCAAATGCAGCGAGGTCGAGCGAAATCCTAAAATGACCCAGCACGTACCACAAGCTGACAACAATCAGCAGATTTTCAAACAAAATCACGAAGATGAGGTAGGCGCGGATTTGGGTTCGGAGTGCTTGGAAGTGGTTCATTTTGTCGTCGCCGAAGCGGTGCCTTTGTATAGTACATCACCCGAGATTGCGACGGCGGTAATCCACGTTTGGCCAGCATTGAGCTTGAGCGGCTTGCCGTCTGCGCCGCTGAATGTCAGCGCGCCGGCGTTGCTGTTTTTGTGCCAGGTGCCGATAGTTACGTTCCCATCTTGGAAAACGTATACTTTGCCCGTGCCCAAGTAGTTGTAGTCAGAATAATACGCGCCGGTGGCATCCAGCACGCCCCGGCCTAGCGGAACCACCATGGCGATGGCGACTTTTGGTTCCAGCTGTTTGCCAGTGGTGGCGTCAATGTGCTTTGCCCCGCCTTCCCAACGCCGGTATGCATTATTGGTTGCGTCGTATGCGTAGTGCACGTTGTAGTCGCTGCCAGAGAGCGTGAAGTCGATACTGGTAGCATTAGGCGTTTTGCTGGGTGCATCTTTCTTGCGGGCGAAGCCGGTGAACTTGCTTGTGGTCCAGCCTTTGCTCTTTTCCAGCGCGTTGAGCGTAGCCATGCTGGTGTAGACATTGTGCGGTGCTTCGCGCGTGGAGATGCGATGGTACGAGCCAGGGTTAAAAAATTCGTCGAGATTCTTGCCGTGCCATTTGCGGATGTCGCTCAGCGCGTCCGGACTGCCACCTACATGCGCGATGGGCGCATCAAAACCCATATCCCAGCCAAGATAGTATGGCCGCAAACTGCGGATGGGACCGATGTTGGCCGGGATCGATTCTTGAAATAGCGTGAGGAAGCGTGTGATGCCGCCCTCGGCAATCGCCTCGAACACCACGCCAGCTTGGCGCAGGCCAGATTGCGGCCGCGCAAAATCGCTGTTTTCTATCATCACACCAGTGACAATGTGCTTTGCCTGTGCGGCTGTAACTGGCAAGCCAGTCAGCGGTGACGTGATCACCGGCGGCGGTGTTTTCTTGGCAACTACCGGTGGTTTGACTGGCGCATTGGCAAACATGCTAAGCCCGAACGCCACCAATCCGCCCAATACTAGCACCAATGCAATGGCACCAAAAATCAGCTGTTTTTTGGTGAGCCGTTCGTTCAGCCAATGTTTTAGACGCCAAAAATGTCCGCCCGGCCCAATCAGCTTCAGACT
>JAICLK010000049.1 GCA_025927415.1 Candidatus Saccharimonadota bacterium
ATTGTTCGCTATCCTTAAAACTGGTCTGGAAGACGAAACGCCAAAGCCGGAAAACGATAAGCGGCCGCGCTTGCGCTTCCTGCCAGGTACCATCAACGATGCCATCCGCCTGTTCAAAACCAGCGATTACATCGACAAAATCATCGGCGAATCACCGAAGGCAAAGTACGTAACCTACAAACAAGCCGTGGCCAACCGCAACCCACGCGAGCTCGGCACCACCGTCAAAGACGCCGAGGTCATCTACCACCACGAGGTCACCAACCAGCACCTGTGGAACAAGTTCTAAGCTGAACGATACGCTTGTCTGCCCGGCAAGAGTCCGCTAAGCTGTGCTCATGCCTTTAGAAGCAGAAATCGAGCAATTGCACCGCAAGTATGCGCCGGACGATCAGGCATACGAATTGGTATTTACCCATTGCCAGATCGTGGCCGAGATCGCAGCGTGGTGCGCAGAGCAGGTGAGCGAGCAAGTCGATACAAAACTACTAAGAGCAGCCGCACTCCTGCACGACCTCGGTAGTTATGCCTTTTACCACGCTGATGCGCCGAAACGATTCGACCACAAACTCTATTTGCAGCACGCACTCTTGGGCGCCAAACTTTTGAGTGACGAAGGCTTCACGGAAGTTGCGGCAATTGTCGAAACCCACTCGCTACTTGGCCTCACCAAACAAGAAATTATCGACTGTCCATTTCCGTTGCCAGCACGCGACTACGTGCCCAAAACTATCGAAGGCGAGCTGCTGTGCTACGCCGATTGCTTCCATTCCAAAAAACCGACATTCAACGACTTCGACGCATTTCTAGCCGGCCTCAAACAAACCCTGCCACACCAGGCTGAAAAATTCGAGGAGATGAGCAAGCGCTTCGGCATTCCCGACATCGCCGCGCTCGCCAAAAAGCACAACCAACCCATCCGCTCTGATTACACCTACACCAAACCCAAATAACTATCGAACTCATCTATAGCCACGCGATCACCGACCAATGCTTGTGTAAGAATATATAATATGACATAATAAAGTATCTAGCTTTTTGCGGAGGCACTATGAGTTTTTCTTTTGAACATAACCCTGAAGATGGTATAAATTTCACTGTTCCCGACACCCTCGAAGGTGAAATTACCCCCTATGACATCGCGAGTGCCAGATTAACATATATAGAAAGAGTGCTGGGTGTAGAATTTGATATACTTCCTGAAAGTGCTGGTAGGGTTGCGCAAACTGCGCCAGAAGTTTCTGCACGTATCAAAGCGCTTCGAGAAGAACTACATGACAAGACCTATCCACCCGAATTGCTCCAACACTATGCGGATCAACAACGGGCAGAAGATGCGTATGCGAAAGCGCACCCGTCAGAACCTGATTCCTTATTCATAACATTGGAAGAAGCTGTAGGCTATGTCTCGGATAATCCTGAAGGATTAGCTGCCTATTGCCGAGCGCGCGCAATGAATGCCGAAATTCACGCCAGATTGATTAACGAAGGACTGATACTCCCCGACACAGAGGCATAATCACATCTACCTTACAATGGAGGCCGTCAAAGATAAATTTAACGACCCGCTGATGATACAATGTTTCTATGCTAGCGCTTGAATTTTTTGGTTGGTGGTATGGCGCCGGATGGCGGCTGCTGGCTCGCAACATGCAAAAGCGTATGCGCGGACTTGCGCGCATGTTTTCGGTGAGCATTTTGGTTCGCACTATTTTTGCGCCATGGAAACGCATCATAACCTATCCGGGCAAAGGGCTAGACGCGCAAATGCACGCCATGGCCGACAACATGGTTAGCCGCTTGGTTGGCTTTACGATTCGCGTGTTCGTGCTTATTGCCGCTGGCATAACCTTGCTGCTGGGCGGCATTCTATCCATGGTCGAGCTGGTCGCGTGGCCGCTCCTGCCAATTGCGGCAATCGTTTTACTGGTGAAGGGGATTATGGGATGAGCCCGGAACAGCAGCAAGCAGAACCGATGCTGCCTTCGCCACAGCCAGCCGCACACACTACGGATAGCGCCCTTAACTTACACGCGCTTCGGCCACATAAGGCACGGCTTGCACGTAAACTCGGCAAGCAATCGTATAACGTTTTGCTGGCAGTTGCACTGCTGGGTGTGCTGGGCGGTGCGGCGCTGTACGTCGCTTACTCAAAGCAAGTTGCATATCTCTCTGGCTTTGTGAGCTTGCTGTGTTTCATGCTTGCCACGTGGTATCACGAAGATCTGGCACCGCTACGCCCAACCGGCCCAGAGCTGGAAAACCGGCTAAGTGCCGACGTGTTAGGCAACCTCAAGCCTGGCCAACAGCTATCGCCGCAAAGCGTTTGGCAAGCCATTGCACCCAACTGGCAAGCCGGATTCTTTGCCAACCATTTACTGCTGCCTTCGCCCCTGATTGAGCACAGTCTCAGCACAAACCCCAGCGACCTGTCGGCCGTTTGGACCATAGCCGCCCAACTAGCTGATGCCGACAAAAGTCCGGACATTGAGGTTGGGCATGTTACTGGCGCACTGTTATTAACATCCTCGCTGCTGCAGGGAATTCTGACGCAGATGAAATTGAGTCCAGACGACGTGGCCGGAGTCGCGGCGTGGTTGGGCAGGGCACTCAAGGCCATGCGCCAAGAGCGGCCATACTTCGGCGGCGTTGGGCGCGACTGGGCCAGTGGGTTTACGCCGCTGCTCGACCAGTTTGGCCAAAATATTTCGCAAGCTATCGAGAATGGCGGCGCGCATTACGGCTGGCTCACCAAAAGCAAGGGCGTGCAAGCCATCAAAGCTGCCATGTCGCAGGGCGCCACTAACATCGCGCTCATTGGCCCGGAAGGCATCGGCAAAACTAGCCATATTGCCGCACTGGCACAGACGTTGCTGGAAGAAGACGCTGACCCAATACTCTCGCACAAACAAATTGTACGGCTCAACCCATCGCTCATTTTGTCCAACGTTCGTAACAACAACGAGCTGGCCAACATCGTCACCAGCATTTTGGCCGAAGCCGCACACGCTGGCAACATCGTGCTGTTTCTCGATGATGCGCAGCTGTTTTTGCAAGATGGCGCCGGCTCGTTTGATGCGACACAGCTCTTGCTGCAAGTGGCGCAGTCCAGAGCGGTGCAGATTATCATGGCACTTACATCTAACGACTTTCAACGGCTTAAAACCAATAATTCCGCATTTGCCGGGTTGCTAACGCCCGTCGTACTGCAGGAGCCACCAGAAAATGACACTATGCGTGTGCTCGAAGACACGGCACTCAATTTTGAAGCACGCAATCGCGTGCTCATTCCGTTTGCAAGCTTGCGCGAGGCGTACCGTTTGAGTGGCCGCTACGAGCAAGACATGGCTTATCCGGGCCGCGCCATCCGTTTGCTGGAACAAGCTTTGCCCCACGCCGAAAATCGCGTTGTCTCACCGGAATCGGTGCAAGCCGCCATCGAACAGACCCACGGTGTGAAGGTTGGTTCTGCTGCGCCGGCCGAGGCCGAG
>JAICLK010000039.1 GCA_025927415.1 Candidatus Saccharimonadota bacterium
CGACGCGCTTGCTGCGTGGGTTCGAGGAAGATGGACGCACGGAGTTGCTGACAGCCGGTCTCTTGACGAAGCGGCGGACGAGTGGCAAGTTGCTGGTTGGTTTTCTGGGTTCGTTCCTGGTGGCGTGCGTGCTGGCGTTTGTGCTTATTGCGGCGCTTGGTGCCAGTAAAAGCGTGCAACTTTCAGTGAGCGGAGCCGCTTACACGACGCTGGCGGTGTTTCTGCCCGGGCTCTTTTTTGCTGCGCTCGGTGTGCTGACCAGCCAGCTGGCGCAAACTCGCGGCCGCGCGGTGTTGTACGGCCTGGCACCGCTCCTCGTTTTATTTGTCATCCGCGGCGCGGCCAATGCCGACACCAGCGCGAACCGGCTGAAGCGCTTCACGCCGTTTGGCTGGAGCGACTTGCTTAACCCAGTGCTTGGTGCCGAACCAAAGTGGATTTTGCCGACGGTTATTTTCGCCGTCGTATTTGTGGGCGCGGGTTTGTATCTTGCTGGCAAGCGCGACTTGGGTGAGGCGATTATCAAACAATCCGACATGGTACGCTCGCGCTTCTTCCTGCTGAAATCGCCGCTGGCGCTGACGGTGCGGCAAAATCTGTGGCCTTCGGCACGGTGGCTGGTGGGCGTGGTGGCGTATGCGGCCTTTTTTGCCGCGCTGGCGAACGTGGCCACGAAGCTCATCAAAGATTCCTCCTCATTTGGAAAAGTGCTGGCCAAGCACAGCACGCTAACAGATGAGAAACTCAAGTTGGTGTTCTTGGGTGTCGGCACATTGTATGTGGTGACGGCGCTGCTAGTGATGGTTGTCGTGCAGCTGAGCGCCATGCGCGGCGACGAGGCGAAGGGCTATCTCGACAACTTTTTGGTTGCGCCAGTTCGCCGAAAAACGTGGCTGGCGGGCCGGCTGCTCGTTGCAGTTGTGACGTTCCTTGTTATCGCGCTCGTGGCTGGTTTGGTGACGTGGTGGATTGCGAACATCAACCATATCGACCTTGGGTTGTGGCCAACGCTGCAAGGCGCGCTTGGTTTGAGTGGGCCGTTGGCGCTAACCCTCGGCATTGGCGTGTTCTTTTACGGTTTCCTGCCGCGGCTCGCTACAGCCGCCGTGGCGGTGTTTATAGGTTGGGCGTTTGTGGTAGACGTGCTCAAACAGCTGTTCAGTCTGAACGCCTGGGTGGAGAAAACATCTTTTTTGCACTACGTGCCAGCAAATCCGTCGCAAACTCCTAATTGGGCGGGCATTGGCTGGCTGGTGTTGCTCGGCGGCGCGCTCATCCTACTGGGTTCATGGCGATTTAATAATCGCGACCTTGCGTCTGAGTGAATAATTCCTTGACGCTATACATCTAAAAGTATAGGCTAGTAGATAATATGTTCTGGCAAAACAAAAAAATTCAGGCTGTAACGATAAAAACGCGAATCAAGCTGTTTTCGTATCACCAGAACAAAGACCTTACGGCCGAAGATGTTCGGGCGGCGCGCGACTATATTGCTGCGTATTGGCAGAAACTAGAGCGTTATCATCCGAAGGACGACGGCGTGCTCATCGGTGTGCCCAAGCCGTATCTGGTGCCGAGCTACGCCGAAGGTCATGAGTTCGACTACCACGAGCTGTTCTACTGGGACAGCTACTTTATGGCGCAAGGGCTTTTGGACGCAGAGCACAAAGAACTGGTGCTCGGCATCCTCGAAGATCTGGTGAGCGTCTTTAAGCGCTTTAAAATTATTCCGAATGCCTCGCGCCTGTACTACACCAGCCGTTCGCACCCGCCGTTTCTTAGCAGCTTTATTTTTGATGTGTACGATGCCTACGACCTCGACCATAAATGGTTGAAGAATATGATCAATGTGGCAAAGGAGGAGTACGAAACGGTGTGGATGGGTGCACGCAAGCCCAACGCACGCCAGGTGTACCAAGGCCTCAGCCGCTACTACGACTTCAACTATCTGCACGACATCGCCGAAACCGAAAGTGGCTGGGACATGACGCCGCGCTTCAACCGCCGCTGCATGGACTATCTGCCGCCAGACCTCAACGCGCTGCTGTATAAGTACGAGATGGACTTCGCCCGCGCTGCTCGCATTTTTGATGACAAGCGCGAAGCGGCTCTTTGGGAGCAGGCAGCCAAAGCCCGTGCACAAGCTATGGACGATCTGATGTGGGATCACCTGCGTGGCTTGTATTATGACTACAACTATGTGAAGAAAAAGCGTGGCAACATCAGCTCGCTCGCCAGCTACTACACCATGTGGGCGGGCGCGACTAGCGATGAGCACGCCGCAGAGCAAGTGAAAGCACTCAAACGTTTCGAGCAAAAAGGCGGCGTAGCCACTACCGACGCGTTGCCCATTGGCCAGTACGTGCTGGGTTCCATGCCCACCCAATGGGCATACCCGAACGGCTGGGCGCCGCTGCACTATTTGGTGGTAAAAGGTTTAGAACGCTACGGCTACCACGAAGATGCCAAGCGCATCGCCATGAAGTGGCTCAAGAATAACCTGAACTGGTTTAACGAAAACGGCGTGTTCCTCGAGAAATACAACGTGGTTTCGCCTGATAAACCACCGGCTAAAGGGTTGTATCCGTCGCAAACTGGTTTTGGCTGGACGAATGCGATCTTTGAACGTTTCTGCCAAGAATACATCGACAAGAAATAGGCGACCTTCATAGAACGGCACATTGCGGCTGCATTGTTGCGCTCCGCACATCGGCTTCACCTCTTCCCTCGCTGCTCGAGAAAACCATGCTAGCATGATTTTCTCTGCGCGGCTGCGTTCACCGCCGTACCGCAAAGTACGACTCGCTTACGGTGCTCGCACTGCAACCACACTGCACCATTCTATGAAGGTCGCGGGGCGTGGTGGTATCCTAAAATGATGAATGAAGCCGAACCGTTGCCGTGTGCTGATAAGTTGGTGTTTGATACTGCCAAGGAAGCGCAGGCGGTGGCAACGAGTAGCGAATATCGCTACGGCAGTAAGCTGAAAGTATATAAGTGCCGCTACTGCAGCTTGTACCATCTGTCGAGCAATTTTGACGATTAAGCTTAAAGATTGGCGCGAATTGTTGCCGCGATTGTCCGGGCCGTCTCTGGCGAAACTTTTTTTCGCTGTTCGCGAGGCGGCAGTTTTAAATAACGGCCCGGCATTGGATCAGTAAAGATTTCGTCGGCAAAGCTGACTGGCTGCGAGCCGTACCGCGGTTTAACGTGCCAATGTACGTGCGCGGCTTCGGGCGGCGTATTGTCAGCATCGTGCCGAAATGCGTCGTTGTTCAGACAAGAAATGTTGAAGGTTACGGGAGAAAAGCTAACCCGGAGTGCCCGGATAACTTGGTTGCGGATTGCAATAAATGCCATGTCTTCTTCGGTGGTGAGTTGGTCGAGCTCATACGCATGGCGTTTGAGCGTAATATAACTGGTGCCCAGCAGTGTTTGGTCGCGGTCGCGTAAGTTGGCGTTCCAGTGCTCATTTTCGGCCAACACAAACTCTTCCGGAATCACCGGCAAAACCTCGCAAACCTCACATCCCGGATATTGGTCCATGCAAAAAGTATAGAGTATAATAACCTTTGGCCAAAAATGTAAACCAAGGAGCGTAGCGACTGTTTGCATTTTTGAGAGGACGACCGTAGCCGTAAGCCGAAGCTTTTGCTGAACAGGCAAAATGAGGCAGAGGCGTACGGAAGGACGAGGGGTTGTAGCTCAGCTGGCTAGAGCGCAGCATTCACATTGCTGAAGTCGGGGGTTCGAGTCCCTCCAGCCCCACCACAATAAAAGTCGGACGGTAGTCTTTTTATAAGACTTCTAGATAAACTAACTGCTTATCTAATATACTAGACGTACCGTGACACAAAGATTTTCAGTTTGGCGCTTTCTTGGTTTGAGCTTGGCACTACTGGCGATTGCTGCAGGCTTCTACATAATGGTTGCGGGCTTGTATATGCAGCATGTGTCAATTGTTACTCAAGCAACTAACAAGGACGGCTCGGTGGCGTCACGTCCTGGCCCAAGGGTGAGTACCGTAAAGCCGACGCCCAAAACAGTGGCAGCGTACTCTGTTGCGCCGAGTCTGCCAAAATACTTGAAGATTCCAAGTCTGGGTGTGAATGCCCGCGTGTTTGCGGTCGGGCTAGATGGTTCGGGTGCCATAGGTACACCACATGACGTGTTCGATACTGCCTGGTACACTGGCTCCGCTAAGCCAGGCCAGCCTGGCGCTATGCTTATCGACGGACACATTTCCAGCTGGACATCGCCCGGTGTGTTTTACCATCTGACGAGCCTAAAAGCTGGCTCCGCCGTGCAAGTGGTGCGTGGTGATGATACAGTGTTTAACTATTCCGTAGTGAAGACGGTCATCTATCCAGCGAATAAGGTTAATATGGATGCCGCGCTATCGCCGGTGACGCCGGGCAAGAACGGGCTGAATCTTATTTCGTGTACCGGTGATGTGATTAGTGGTACGAGCGAGTTCAACGAACGCGTCGTTGTTTTTACTGAGCAAACTCCGTAAAGATCGCTGCATTTTGCGGCGGGTTCGCTACGAGGGCACTGTTTATTGATTAAGCTTCCTCATGTGGCTGCTTCGAGCGCTTGCGGAATACGAACCAGAAGCCGCCAACGCCAGCTACAACTAGGGCCGCACCGCCGCCTAGCTCGGCCCAGTTGACCCTGTGGCTAGTTTTGGTAGCGGTGGTTCCGGGCGAATACGACCCGGCACCAGTGTTTGGCGTTCCGCTGCTACTCGTTGTACAGTTGCCGCTACCGTACGCACCGCTACCGTACGCTCCACAGTTATAAGTACCAGAGGCGGCCAGGGCAGGCGCTGCGGCCATCACGGCAGTGAATCCGGCCAGCAAAAGTAAAGAAACTATTTTGCGGTTGAGGAGTTGGTAGTAATATGTAAGTGTATAACGTATTTGCTTCATGATACGCTTATGGTAACATAGTAATAAATCTAATTGGAGGGGTAACATGTTTGGAATAGGCAAAGTAGAAGAACTTGTCGTTCTGCTAGTCATCATTCTCGTCTTGGTTGGCGGGAAGAAGCTGCCTGAACTGAGCCGTGGTCTGTCAGAGAGTATTCGTGAGGTTCGCAAAGGCTTCCGTGATGACCCGCGTGACACCGCTAAGACACAAGCTCGCAACGATCAAAATCAGGGGTAGCATATGTCCGGTGGGACGGCAGAAAAACTGACGGCCCTAGAGCACCTGCAGGAACTGGTACGGCGGCTTTTGGCTGCCGTTGCTGTTGCATTTGTGGGCGCCATTGGCGCTTACGTGTGGCGATTGCAAATTATAGAGTTTTTGCAAAAGCCGCTACACGAAAGACTGTACTATACATCGCCAATGGGCAGCTTCCAGTTTGTTATGCAGGTGTGTATGTTGTGTGGCGTAGTTTTGGCATTGCCCATCGCCATGTACAACCTGCTACGATATATTGAGCCAATATTTACCAAGGGGTTCAGCCGTCGGTTTGTTTTGTTGGTGCTGAGCAGCTCCATGGTGCTTACAGCAGCCGGCCTGGCGTTTTCGTATTACCTCACCCTACCGTTTGCGTTGAAGTTTTTCACCTCAGTTGGCACTAACACACTGACGCCACTCATTTCTATCAACGAGTACTTTAGCTTTATCCTCGGCTACCTAGCGACATTTGCAATTATCTTTCAGTTGCCGCTCCTTTTGCTGTTTATTAA